>URDK01000052.1 GCA_900546485.1 uncultured Eubacteriales bacterium | reverse complement strand
CCGCCCTGGACCCGGAACTCACCGGCGAGGTGCTTCGGGTCATTCGGGAGCTGGCGGAACAGCGGACCACCATGATTATCGTCACCCATGAGATGGCCTTTGCCCGGGATGTGGCAGACCAGGTGATCTTCATGGACGGTGGCGTCATCGTGGAGCAGGGTGACGCCCACCAAGTCATTGAGCACCCCAGGGAGGAACGGACCCGTCAGTTCCTCGCCCGATATTCCGAGGGATAAAACGGAACAGAAAAAGAGCGGAGCATCAGCTCCGCTCTTTTGTTATCTTGTGCCGTCTTGTTAAGACGGGGCAACGGGAAACTCCGTCAATCAGGCAGGTTTGGATCTCCGGCGGCCCAGCAATCGCCCGATGAGAAGGCCCAGGGCAGAGATGGCCGCCCCGATGAAAAACAGGTCCCACTGAGGCAGGTTGATCTTGTCAAAGGCCAACATATTGGCGAGCCGGAAGGTGAGAAAGTCCGCCAGCATATACAAAAGTCCCAGGGCCAGAGGCAGCAGCCACATCAGCTTTGCCACGGCGGCCTCGGTGGTCATGTCCCAGGCCTCAAGTATGCCGGGACTGCGCGCAAGGGCGCTGCCAGTGCCGTAAACCGCAAGGTCGGAGCCCTCGTTCTGCACCTGGGTGGTCATGACTATGGCCTTGCCCTCACGCGCCGCCGCCTTCACCAGCGCGTGCATCCCGCCGCGCTCCGGCAGTCCGCCGACGCCGAAGCTCTCTATGACCAGCGCCCGGCAGCGGTGGAGCATGTACTCGAGCAACTCCGGCTCCGTGCCCGGGATGAGCTTCAAAAGCCCCACGCGCGTGTCGAGCCCGCCGTAAAACCTCGGCTCCGGCAGGTGCTCCGGCTCTATGTAGCGCAGGATGCGCCCGTCGCGCACATCCGCGATGTTCGGATAGTTGATGCTCGAGAAGGCGTCGAAGCTCTTAGAGTGCGTCTTTCTCGCGCGCGTGCCGAGGATGACCCGGCCGTTGAAGACTATGCAGACCCCGTGTATGCCGCCGTCGCAGGCGCAGGCAAAAGCATCGCGAAGGTTCTGGCGCGAGTCCGTCGTGTCAAAGCCGATGGGCTTCTGCGCGCCGGTGAGGATGATGGGTTTGGGGCTGCGCTGTACGAGATAGCTGAGCGCAGCGGCGGTGTAGGCCATGGTATCCGTGCCGTGGCTGATGACAAAGCCGTCGAAGCGCTGGTAGTTATCGCGTATTGCCCTCGCCATGCCCAGCCACTCGGCGGGGCCGATATTCGTGCTGTCCAGGTCGAAAAGCTGCACGCTCTCGGCCTCACAGAGCTCCGCCACGTCCGGCACATAGCCCAGAAGCGCCGACGCGCCGACCCCCGGCAGGAGTCCCTCGTCAGACATCTCCGAGGCTATCGTTCCGCCGGTGCCTATGAAAAGTATCCTCTTTTTCACGCGGGTGCGCCTCCTTTTACAGATTATTAATATTATATCACAGGCGAATACACGTTTATATGCTTGGATAATACACCGAGCTGTGCTATAATAATAAATCAATTTCCCGAAGCTTTGTATTTCAGGGGAGGAACTTTGTGCATGGGCGGGAAAAAGACGATAGTAGTAAAGATAGGCACGAGCTCGCTTACGGAAAAGAGCGGGCGGCTTTCGACCGAGCGGCTGCGCTCTCTGACGGCACAGGTCGCTCAGCTCCGGGACCAGGGGCATCAGGTCGTCATGGTGACGAGCGCGGCGATCGCCGCGGGCTACACGCTGCTGGGCTATCACGAGCGGCCCAAGGCCGTGGCGGCAAAGCAGGCCTGCGCCGCGGTTGGCCAGGGGCTACTGATGGAGGAATACACGCGCTGCCTGCACGAGCACGGCTACGTCGCAGCGCAGCTGCTGCTCACGCGGGACGACTTCCGCGACCGGCGGCGCTATCACAACGCCTTTTCGGCGCTTGAGGTGCTGCTGGCGCGCGGTGCGGTGCCCATTATAAACGAAAACGACACGGTGTCCATCGCCGAGCTGAAGCTGGGCGACAACGACATGCTCTCGGCCCAGGTGGCGGCGATGCTGCACGCAGACCTTCTCGTGCTGCTCACGGACACGGACGGGCTCTACACCGCCGACCCGCGCACGAACCCGGACGCGGAGCACATCGACACTGTGGAGCGCGTCACGCCGGAGCTTGAGGCCCTCGCGGGCGGCGCGGGCAGCGCCAACGGCACCGGCGGCATGGCCACGAAGGTCGAGGGCGCGAAGCTCGCCTCCGGCGCGGGTGTGTCGGTGGTCATATGCCGCTCCACGGAGCCGGACGTGCTGCAAAAGGCCGTCTCCGGCACGGCGCGCGGCACCTATTTCAAGGCGGGCAGCGGCATGAAGACCCGCCTGCAGTGGATGGCCTTCTACGCGCCGACCAAGGGCAACATCTACATCGACTCCGGCGCGGCCGAGGCGCTCTGCCGCCGAGGCAAGAGCCTGCTTCCCGCGGGCGTGCGCGCCGCGGAGGGCGACTTTGCCCCCGGCGACGTCGTGAGGGTCTGGCTCTCCGGCGGCGGTGCGCTGCTGGGGCGCGGGATAGTGAATTACAGCTCAACCGAGCTTAAAAACATAGCGGGGCTCTCCTCTGCGGAGGCCGCCGCGCGCTGCCCCGGCCGTCCGCCGGAGGTGGTGCACCAGGACAACTGGGCCTACACAGAAACGGAGGGAACAGAATGAAAACACTCGTCGACAGCGCGAAGGCCGCAAAGGCCGCGAGCCTCGAGGTCGCCCAGCTCAGCACTGAGGCGAAAAACGCCGCCCTGCGCGCGATGGCAAAATCGCTCCTCGAAAGAACGCCGGAGATCCTCGCGGCGAACGAAAAGGACATGGCCAAGGGTCGCGAGAGCGGCATGCCCGAGTCCCTGCTCGACCGCCTGATGCTCAACGCCGAGCGCATAGCCGGCATGGCCGAGGGCCTCGACCAGGTGGCGGAGCTGCCCGACCCCATCGGGCGCGTGATGGACGAGTGGACCCGCCCCAACGGGCTCGTCATCCGCAAGGTCCGCGTGCCCATGGGCGTCATCGGCATCATCTACGAGGCGAGGCCGAACGTCACGGTTGACGCCGCGGCGCTGGCCTTCAAGGCCGGCAGTGCGATGCTCCTGCGCGGCAGCTCCTCTGCCTACAAGTCGAACGCGGCGCTGGTGCGCGTCATGCGGGAGTCGCTGGAGGCCTCCGGCGTCACGCCCGACGCCGTCTGTCTCGTCGAGGACCCGAGCCACGAGACCGTCGACCGTATGCTCAAGCTGCGCGAATACATCGACCTCATCGTCCCCCGCGGCGGCGCGCGGCTCATAAATAACGCCGTCATGAACTCCACCGTGCCCGTATTGCAGACCGGCACCGGCAACTGCCACATCTATGTGGACAAGAGCGCGGACTACGCCATGGCTGAGCCGATAGTCATAAACGCCAAGACCCAGCGCACAGGCGTCTGCAACGCCGCCGAGACCCTGCTCGTGCAGGAGGACTGGGCGGAGGAGCACCTCAAGTCGCTTTTGAAGGCGCTCACGGACAAGAACGTGGAGCTCCACGGCGACGAGGCCGCGGCGCGCTACACCGAGGGCATGATACCGGCCACCGAGGCCGACTGGGCGGACGAATATCTCCGCCTCGCCATGGCCGTCAAGGTCGTCTCCGGCGTCGAGGAGGCCGTCGAGCACATAAACCGCTACGGCACCAAGCACACGGAGTGCATCGTCACGGCGGACAAGGTCAGCGCCGACTACTTCCTCCGCAACGTGGACGCCGCCGTCGTGGATTGGAACGCCTCCACGCGCTTCACGGACGGCTTCGAGTTCGGCTTCGGCGCGGAGCTCGGCATCTCGACGCAGAAGCTCCATGCCCGCGGTCCGCTCGGCCTTGAGGAGATAACCAGCTACAAATACCTCGTCCTCGGCACCGGCCAGGTGCGTCCGTAAGGGAGGCGAAAGCATGGGAAAGACAGCTTTCATAGGCAGCGGCAGCATGGCGCGCGCCATAATCGGCGGCCTCGTGCGCCACGGTGTGCCGGGCGGGGACATCCTCGTCGTGAACCCGCGCAACCCGAAGAGCACGGGCGAGGTCCAGGCCATGTACGGTGCCGTGCCCTCGGCGCCTGAGGCGATACGCGAGGCCGACACGGTGGTCATCGCCGTCAAGCCCCAGAGCTTCCCCGAGGCCGCGCCGGTGTACCGGGACTTCATCGCCCCGGGCACGCTGGTGGTGACCATCATGGCCGGCATAGGCACAGCGGCGGTAGAGGCGGCCTTCCCCCAGGCGAGGGTCGTGCGCGTCATGCCGAACATAGCGATGTCCGTCGGCTGCGGCGCCTCCGGCGTGGCTCCGGGCAAGACGGCAACTGACGCGGACGTGGAAAAGGTCGTCGGCATCTTTGCCTGCGGCGGCGTGGCCGTGAAGATAGACGAGAGCGAGATCGACGACGTGGCGGCCCTCTCCGGCAGCGGCGCGGCGTATATCTATCTGCTCACTGAGGCGCTGCGCGACGCGGCGATAGAGGACGGCATGGTCCCGGAAAAGGCCGCGATGCTCGCGCGCCAGACGCTCATCGGCGCGGCGCGGCAGCTGGAGGCTGAGGACGTCCCGCCCGAGGAACTCCGCCGGCGCATCACCTCCAAAAAGGGCACCACCGAGGCCGCGATAAAGGCAATGTGCGAGCTCGGCCTCCCCGAGGCCGTAAAGACCGGCTTCCGGGCCAACAAAGCGCGTTCGAAAGAGCTGGCCGAGGGCAAATGAGCCTTCGGCGGCGCCGGAGATAGGAGATAAATGAGAGAGAAAAAATTTAAGATACAAGGAGACGACAATGCTTCAGAGACCCTTTGAAAAAGTCATGGCCGCGAACCGCGGCGAGATAGCCATCCGCATCTTCCGTGCCTGCTATGACCTCGACATCCGCACCGTAGCCATCTACTCCAAGGAGGACACGATGAACCTCTTCCGCACCAAGGCGGACGAGGCCTACCTCATCGGCGAGCACCTGAGCCCTCTCGGCGCATACCTCGCCATCGACGAGATAATCGCTCTCGCGAAAAAGCGCGGCGTGGACGCCATCCACCCGGGCTACGGCTTCCTTTCCGAAAACGCAGCCTTCGCCAAGGCCTGCGAGGACGCCGGGATAAAGTTCATAGGCCCCCCGAGCAGCGTGCTCGCCAAGATGGGCGACAAACTCGAAGCCAAAAAGATAGCCGTGGCCTGCGGCGTACCCGTCATCCCCGGCACGCGCGAGCCGCTGAAGAACGCCGAGGAGGCACTGGCCAAGGCGAAGGAGTTCGGCTTCCCCGTCATCCTCAAGGCCGCCGCGGGCGGCGGCGGGCGCGGCATGCGTCTTTGCGAGAAGCCCGAGGACGTGGCACCGGCCTTTGAGCTGGTCTCGAACGAGGCCCGCAAGGCCTTCGGCGACGACAGCATCTTCATGGAGAAGTACCTCGTCGAGCCCAAGCACATCGAGGTGCAGATCCTCGCCGACGAGCACGGCTGCGTCCGCCACCTGGGCGAGCGCGACTGCTCCCTCCAGCGGCGCTACCAGAAGGTCGTCGAGTTCGCCCCGGCCTGGAGCGTCGCACCCGAGGTGCGCGAGAAGCTCCACGCCGACGCCGTCAAGATCGCCGAGGCGGTACACTATGTGAACGCGGGCACGGTCGAGTTCCTCGTGGACAAGAGCGGCAACCACTACTTCATCGAGATGAACCCGCGCATCCAGGTCGAGCACACCGTCACCGAGATGGTGACGGGCGTGGACCTGGTGCGCTCTCAGATTCTGATCGCCGAGGGCTGTCCCCTCAGCGATCCCCGCATCGGCATCAGGAAGCAGAGTGACCTGCACCTGAACGGCTACGCCATCCAGTGCCGCGTCACCACCGAGGACCCGAAGAACAACTTCGCGCCGGATAACGGCAAGATCGTCTCCTACCGCTCCGGCGGCGGCTTTGGCGTCCGCCTCGACGGCGGCAACGCGGCCGCGGGCGCGGAGATAAGCCCCTACTACGACTCCCTGCTCGTCAAGGTCACCAGCTGGGACCGCACCTTTGAGGCCGTGTGCCGCAAGGCTCGCCGCGCCATCAACGAGGAGCACGTCAGGGGCGTCAAGACGAACATCTCCTTCGTCACCAACATTCTCAACCACCCCACCTTCATAAACGGCAAGTGCCACACCAAGTTCATCGACGAGACGCCGGAGCTCTTCGACATCGAGGAGAGCCGCGACCGCGCCACGCGCGTGCTCAAATACATCGCGAACATCCAGGTCCAGAACCCGGACGCGGAACGCCGCGAGTACCCCGCCCCGCGCTATCCCCAGCCCACGCGCGAAGTCACGGCGGAGATGGGTCTCAAGCACCTGCTGGACACCGAGGGCCCCGAGGCCGTCAGCAAGTGGGTGCTCGAGCAGAAGAAGCTGCTCGTCACCGACACCACGATGCGCGACGCGCACCAGAGCCTGCTCTCCACCCGCATGCGCACCCGCGACATGGTCAAGGGCGCTGAGGGCACGGCGGACTTCATGGCCGACTGCTTCTCCCTCGAGATGTGGGGCGGCGCAACCTTCGACACCGCCTATCGCTTCCTCTATGAGTCCCCCTGGGAGCGCCTTGTCATGCTGCGCGAGAAGATCCCGAACATCCCCTTCCAGATGCTCCTGCGCGGGAGCAACCTCGTCGGCTACGCCAGCTACCCGGACAATCTCGTGCACGCCTTCATCGAGGAGAGCGCCAAGGCAGGTATCGACGTCTTCCGCGTCTTCGACTCGCTCAACTGGATACCGAGCATGGAGACGGCCATGGAGGCCGTACTCAAGACCGGCAAGCTGCTCGAGGCCACGGTCTGCTACACGGGCGACATCCTCGACCCCAAGCGCGACAAGTACACGCTCAAGTACTATGTCGACTTTGCCAAGGAGCTGGAGCGCCGCGGCGCGCACACGCTCTGCATAAAGGATATGTCCGGCCTCCTCAAGCCCTACGGCGCGAAGAAGCTGGTCTCCACGCTCAAGCAGGAGATAGGCATCCCCATCCACCTGCACACGCACAACACCACGGACAACCAGATAGCCTCCTACCTCCTCGCCGCCGAGGCGGGCGTGGACATCGTGGACTGCGCCATCGGCCCCCTCTCCAGCCTCACGAGCCAGCCGAGCATCAACTCCCTCGTCGAGGCCCTGCGCGGCACGGAGCGCGACACCGGCATCGACCCCGCCGGGCTGCAGAAGCTCTCCGACTACTGGAGCGACATCCGCGAGCGCTACGCCAGCTTCGACAAGGGCCTGCGCGTGCCGGTCACGGACATCTACCGCTACGAGATACCCGGCGGCCAGTACACCAACCTCCAGCCCCAGGTCGAAGCCCTCGGCCTCGGCCACCGCTTTGACGACGTCAAGGAGATGTACCGCACCGTCAACGACATGCTCGGCGACATCATCAAGGTCACGCCCAGCTCGAAGATGGTCGGCGACCTCGCCATCTTCATGGTGCAGAACGACCTCACGCCTGAGAACATAGTCGAGCGCGGCGAGAGCCTCGCCTTCCCGGACAGCGTCGTGAGCTACTTCAAGGGCATGATGGGCCAGCCGCCCTGCGGCTTCCCGGAGGACCTGCAGCGCGTCGTGCTCAAGGGCGAGAAGCCGATAACCTGCCGCCCCGGCGAGCTGCTGCCGCCCGTGGACTGGGATGCCGTGCGCGCCGAAGTCCAGAAATACACCCCCGACCCCAGCCGCCGCGGCCTCATCTCCTACGCCATGTACCCGAAGGTACTCGAGGACTACTTCACGCACCGCAAGGAGTACGGCTACATCATGCGCATGGGCAGCCATGTTTTCTTCAACGGCATGGCCGTCGGCGAGACCACACAGATAAACATCGAGGACGGCAAGACCCTCGTCATCAAGTACCTCGGCCTCGGCGACAGGAACGAGGACGGCACACGCAACGTGCAGTTTGAGCTCAACGGCTCCCGCCGCGAGGTCGCCGTGCCCGATCCCCAGGCGCCCGACACGGCCCGCAAGGTCACCATGGCCGATCCCAGCGACAAGAGCCAGATCGGTGCCTCCATCCCCGGCATGGTATCCAAGGTCAGCGTAAAGCCCGGCGACGAGGTCAAGGTCAACCAGGTCGTCGCCATAATCGAGGCAATGAAAATGGAAACGAGCGTCGTCGCGCTGACGGACGGCAAGGTCGGTGAGGTGTTCATCGAGCCCGGCCACACGGTCAAGGCCGGCGAGCTGCTCATGACGGTGGTATAATGAAACTCTATTTTTCGGGCCACGACTGCCGCTATGCGGCGGAGCAGACCCTGCTCATGCTCTTTCCCGGCGAAAAGCCCGAGTACGCCGAGGGTCCTCCCTCCGGCGACCGCTGTGAGCTCACGGTCACGCGGGGCGGACGGTATACCGTCTGCTCCGCCCTGCTCGTGCGCGGCGGCGTGGGCTATCACGGCCGCGCCCAGGTGGAGAATTCCCGCCTAACGGGCGAGTTTGAGACGGTGGGGTACACTAACCGCATCGTGAAGCTC
Organism: uncultured Eubacteriales bacterium; assembly: GCA_900546485.1. Taxonomy (GTDB): domain Bacteria; phylum Bacillota; class Clostridia; order Oscillospirales; family Oscillospiraceae; genus Scatomorpha. The sequence goes on along the minus strand of URDK01000052.1, from coordinate 10,504 downwards.
GCCTTTTACCGCGCAGCGCTCGCCTCCGGACTGCCGAAGCCTGAGTGGGGCAGCCTCTCCGGCGTGCGCCCGGCCAAGCTCATGGACGGCTATCTGCGCGAGGGGCTCTCCCCCCGTGCGGCAAAGAGCCGCTTCAAGCGCGAATACTTCGTCTCCGAGGAGCGCGCCCGGCTCTGCCTCGACTCCGCCCTCGCGGCCCAGAAGGCCGAGCGGAGCCTGGGCGAGCGGGACGTCTGCCTCTACGTCGGCATCCCCTTCTGCCCCACGCGCTGCGCCTATTGCAGCTTCGTCAGCCAGTCGGTGGAAAAGAGCATGAAGCTCATCGATCCCTTCATGGACGCGCTGATGCTCGACATCGAGGCCACTGCCGCCGAGGTGCGTCGCGCCGGGCTCCAGCCGGTCTCCATCTACATGGGCGGAGGCACGCCCACCACGCTCTCAGCCGCCCAGCTCGAGCGGCTCTGCGCCAAGCTCGAGCGCGAGTTTGACCTCTCGGCGCTGCGGGAGTACACCGTCGAGGCCGGGCGGCCGGACACGATAAGCCTCGACAAGCTCGAGACGCTCCGCGACCACGGCGTGGGCCGGGTCAGCGTGAACCCGCAGACCATGTCGGACTCCGTCCTCGAGGCCATAGGCCGCCGCCACACGGCGCAGGACATCGTGGACGCGCTCGCCCTCGTGCGCAAATGCGGCGGGCTCGAAGTCAACATGGACCTCATCGCCGGCCTGCCCACGGACACGCCGGAGGGCTTTTCCCGCACGCTGGACGAGGTGCTCGCCCTCGCGCCGGAGAACATAACCGTGCACACGCTCAGTCTCAAGCGCGGCTCCGGCCTCACCCTTGCCGGCAGGCCCCTGCCTGCGGCGGATGAGGTGCGCGCTATGCTCGACGAGGCGATGAGCCGCCTTGACGGGGCGGGCTACGAGCCCTACTACCTCTACCGCCAGAAGAACATGGCCGGCGGCTTTGAGAACGTCGGCTGGGCTAAGCCCGGCACGGAGAACCTCTACAACATCTGCATCATGGAGGAGCTGTGCTCCATCATCGCCATGGGCGCGGGCGGCTCCACCAAGCTCGTCTCCGCCGACGGCAGGCAGATAAAGCGCTTCATCGCGCCCAAATACCCCCAGGAATACATAAACGCCGCCCCCGGCTTTGCCGCCGGGAAGGAAAGGATAGGTGAGTTCTATGGCGTTTAGCTTGAAGGAGATAAACTACCGCACCGTAGCCGACCCGAAGGAGTTCCTCGCCGACTGCGACGCGCGCTACGCCGCAAAGATCAGCGGCGCGGCGGACATGATAGCGAATAACCTCAAGGCAAGCCCCATTGTGCTGCTCTCCGGCCCCTCGGGCAGCGGAAAGACGACCACAGCTCAAAAAATCGAGGAGGAGCTGACAAAGCGCGGGATCAGGACCTACACCATCAGCATGGACAACTATTTCCGCACCGTCGACCCCGCCACCGCGCCGCGCACCAAGGAGGGCGGCATCGACTTTGAGAGCCCCAAGTGCATGGACATGGAGCTTTTGAACGAGCACTTCACCAAGCTCGCGCGCGGTGAGAGGATACTCGTGCCCAAGTACGAGTTTGCCCGCCAGATGCGCGTGCTCGAGCCCTCCAAGTCGCTCAAGCTCCAAAAGGACGAGATCGTCATCTTCGAGGGCATACACGCGCTCAACGACGACATCACCTCCCAGCACCCCGAGGCCTTCAAGCTCTACATCTCCGCGCGCTCCAACGTCGAATTCGAGGGCAGCGTGGTGTTCAAGGGCACCTGGATGCGCCTCGTGCGCCGCACGGTGCGCGACAAGCTCTTCCGCGCCTACGACCCGGCGCAGACGCTCGCCATGTGGGCCAACGTCCGCCGCGGCGAAAAGCTCTACATCAGCCCCTTCAAGAACAAGGCCAACCTCATGCTGGACACCGCGCTCGAGTACGAGCTGCCGGTCATGAACCACATCGCCACGGAGCTCTTCTCCTCCATTCCCGAGGGCATCGAGCGCTATGACGAGCTCAAACAGGTCCTTCCGGCCATCCAGCTCTTCGGCCACATCGACAACGACCTTGTCGCGCCCGACTCGCTGGTCCGCGAGTTCATCGGCGGCGGCATCTACGAGCAGTGAGAGCCGCGGTCATAGGCGCGGGCGCCTCCGGCATGACGGCGGCGCTCACTGCGGCGCGGCTGGGACATGAGGTGACACTCTACGAGCGTCAGGCCCGCGTTGGCCGCAAGCTCATGGCCACCGGCAACGGCCGCTGCAACCTCACCAACACCGGGGCCGGGCCGTCGAACTACCACGGCGAGGCCCCGGACTTCGTGCGTCCAGCCCTTGAGGCCTTCCCGAGCGAGGCGGCGCTTGACTTTTTCCGCGGTCTCGGCCTCCTCGCGCGCGAGGAGTGGGGCGGGCGTGTCTATCCGCTCTCGAACTCGGCCAACAGCGTCGTGGACGTGCTGCGCCAGGCCCTGGATGCCGCTGGCGTGGAGCTCATCGCGGGCGACCGTGTGCGCGAGCTCAGGCGCGGCGGCTCCGGCTACTCCGTGACCACGGAGAGCGGCGACAAGCGGAGCTTTGACGCCGTAGTCGTCGCCTGCGGCGGCCTCGCGGGCGAGAAGCTCGGCGGAGGCCGGGACGGCTATGAGCTTTTGAAGGCCCTGGGCCACACCCGCACGGCCCTGCGCCCCGCGCTGGTGCAGATAACGACGGAGCCCATGTATCCGCGCTCGCTCAAGGGCATCAAGGCCGACTGCGCCCTCCGCGTGCTCTCGCGCGGCGCGCTGCTGGCGGAGAGCTGCGGCGAGCTGCTCTTCACGGAGACGGGCGTCTCCGGCCCGGCGGCCTTCGACGTCTCCCGCGCGGTCTCCGAGGCGGGCGACGCTAAGATGGAGCTCGAGATAGACTTTCTGCGGGACTACACTCCGGCGGAGGTGCTCGCGCACCTGCAAAACCGGGCAAAGACCGCCCCGGAGCTCCCGGCCTCGGAGCTGCTCACGGGCAGCGTCCACAACCGATTGGGCCGGATGCTGATAAAATACGCAGACATCGACGCTGCAAAGCCGCTTTCAGGGCTCTCTGAGCACGAACTCCGCTCCGTGACCGGGTCCTGCAAGCGGTTCAAGCTGCCCGTGCGCGGCACGGAGGGCTTTGCCAACGCCCAGGTCACCGCGGGCGGGATACGCACCTCTGAATTTAACCCCCGGACCCTCGAGAGCCGCCTCTGCCCACGCCTTTTCGCCTGCGGCGAGGTGCTCGACATCGACGGCGACTGCGGCGGCTACAACCTCCAGTGGGCCTGGGCCAGCGGAGTTTTGGCCGGGCATCTGGGGAAGTGAAGGGCCCACATCAAGCAAGAATGGGGGAAACTCCTTGATAGGGTTTCCACCTTGGACCCCCTTCCTGATCTTATTTGAGCACATAGGGGAGTTCCGCGCTTAAGCGGAGCGCGGCCAGAGGCTTTGCCTTAAGGACTCCACCACCTTTGAAAAGGTGGACGAAACTTTCATTCGCGCGCAAAGCGCGCAGGAGTTGGATGCATGACTAAGCTCACAAACCTCAACTTAAGACCCGGAGAGAGCGAGGAGCGCCTCTACACTCTTGCGTCGGAGCGTCTCGGCGTCAGAGCGAGAGATATCGAGGAGCTCGTCATCCTCCGTCGGGGCCTCGACGCGCGCAGACGCGGGGCCATACGCTGGGTCTATTCCGTCGGCGTCCGCCTCCGCGGCGAGGAGCGTGAGCCGCAGTCCGGCTACGAAATACCGCAGCTTTCCCACGACGGGCCGCGACCCGTCGTCGCGGGCTTCGGCCCCGCCGGTATCTTCGCCGCGCTCGTCCTCGCCCGTGCGGGACTGCGTCCCATCGTTCTCGAGCGAGGGCCTCGCATGGACGAGCGGCAAAAGGCCGTTGAGGCCTTCCGCTCCGGCGGAGCCCTCGACCCCGAGGCCAACGTCCAGTTCGGCGAGGGCGGCGCCGGGGCCTTCTCCGACGGCAAGCTCGGCACAGGCACGCATGATAGCCGCATCTCCTGGGTTCTTGGCCGCCTCATCGACCACGGCGCCAAGGCGTCCATCGCCTACGACGCCAAGCCCCATCTCGGCACCGACGTACTCTCCAAAGTCGTCGTCAGCATCCGCGAAGAGATCGAGGCCCTGGGCGGCGAGGTTCGTTTCCGCACCCGCCTCGACGGGCTGGACATCCGGGGCAGCGCGCTTCGCGGCCTCACCGTCACCTCCGGCGGCGTGTCGGAGCGCATAGCCGCTGAGGCGCTGATGCTTGCCACCGGCCACAGCGCGCGCGACACCTTCAAAATGCTGCTCGAGGCCGGGCTGCCGCTTGAGCCCAAGGCCTTCTCCATGGGCGCGAGGATAGAGCACCTGCAAGCGGACATCGACCTCGCCCAATACGGGATGCCGCGCGAGAAAAAGCTGCCCGCAGCGGACTACGGCCTGAACGTTCACCTGCCCGACGGCCGCGGTGTCTACACCTTCTGCATGTGCCCCGGCGGCGAGGTGATCTCCGCCGCCAGCGAGACCGGCGGCGTCGTCACCAACGGCATGAGCTACTCAGGCCGAGCCGGCAAGAACGCTAACTCCGCCCTGCTCGTCTCCGTCGTACCCGGGGACTTCCCCTACGCCGGGCCGCTCGGCGGCGCGATGTGGCAGAGGGAGATAGAGCACCGCGCCTTTGAATACGCGGGCGGTCGGTATCTGGCTCCGGCGCAGCTGGCGGGGGACTTCCTCGCCGGAAAAGCGTCGGCCGGGCCCGGACGCGTGGAGCCGAGCTGCCGACCGGGCGTGTTCTGGGGCGATCTGCGCTGCGTGCTGCCGGAGGTCGTGAGCACCTCCATGGTCGAGGCCCTGCCCCTGCTGGGGCGGAAGCTCCACGGCTTCGACGCGCCCGACGCTGTGCTGACCGGGCCCGAGACGCGCTCCTCCTCCCCGGTGCGCATACCGCGCGACGGGGCTCTCTGCTCCGCCGTGCGCGGGCTCTACCCCTGCGGCGAGGGCGCCGGCTGGGCCGGAGGCATCACCAGCGCCGCCGTGGACGGCATGAAATGCGCTGAGGCAGTCATCGCGGCACTGGGGGCGGGAACATGAAGCGGCTCTGGCTTATCGGCGGCCCTATGGGCGTCGGCAAGAGTACGGCAGGACGTCTGCTCCAGGTCCGGCTTCCCCGCTGCGTCTATCTTGACGGCGACTGGTGCTGGGACGCGCGTCCCTTTGTCGTGACGGAGGAGACAAAGGCCATGGTACTGCGGAACATACGCTTTCTGCTCACCGGCTTTCTCAGCTGCTCTGAGTATGAAAACGTGGTCTTTACATGGGTCATGCACGAGCAGAGCATAATAGACGCATTGACGGAGGGTCTGCCGGACTGTGAGCTGCGCGCCGTATCTCTGGTCTGCCCGGCCAAGGAGCTGGAGCGGCGGCTCGCGCTGGATATCGCCGCCGGGCTCCGGGAACCGGATGTCACGGCGCGTGCCCTCGCCTACCTGCCGTTATATGAAGCTTTGAGCACACGGAAACTGAACACAGGCGCCCTCAGCCCCGAGGAGACTGCTGAGCGCATTGAGGGCCTATTCAATTCCGAATGGAGGAATTTACAGTGAAAATAGCAGTAATAACCGGCGCAAGCTCGGGCATGGGCCTGGAGTTTGCCAAGGCCATCGACGCGGAGGAGACCCTTGACGAGATCTGGCTCATCGCCCGCCGCCGCGAGAGGCTCGAAGAGCTCGCGAAGGAGCTGCGCACCCCGGCGCGCATCCTGCCCATGGACCTCGGCGACGCGGCGAGCTTTGACGAATACAAAAAGCTGCTTGAGGAGGAAAAGCCCCTCGTTTCCACGCTCTGCAATGTCGCAGGCTTCGGGCGTTTTGCGCTCTTCACGGAGACGCCGCTCGAGGTCAATCTGAATATGATAGATATAAACGACAAGGCCCTCGTCGCCATGACGCAGCTCACGCTGCCGTACATGAAGCGCGGCTCCCGCGTCATCAACCTCGACTCGCTCTCGGCCTTCCAGCCCGTGCCCTATCAGTGCGTCTACGGCTCGACCAAGGCCTTTGTGCTCAGCTTCTCCCGCGCGCTGAACGTGGAGCTCGAGCCTCGCGGCATCCGGGTCATGGCCGTCTCCCCCGGCTGGGTCAAAACGGAGTTTTTCGAGCACGCCGTCTCCGATAACGGTGCCGTCACCTACTACGACATCCTCTGGGAGCCCGCCGACGTCGTCAAAAAGGCCCTCAAGGATTACAAAAAGGGCAAGGATCTCTCCATTTTGGGCCACAGCGTGCGCCGTCAGGTACTGCTTGTAAAGCTGCTGCCGCACCGGCTGGTCATGAAGGTCTGGATGAAGCAGCAGGGCCATGCCCACCGCCCTCCCGAGGATTGACATGAGTTTAATTATTGACAAACTGCGGGAGTGATAATAAAGTAATGTAGTGAACGCCGAAAGCGGCGGCCGCGGAAAGTGAGGAATCAGCAATGAATGTACTTTTTGAGAGGTTCACCCTGCCTGAGCAGCTCAGCAAGGTGATATACAACAGCCCGAGCGTCATTATCCCCACCAGCAAGGAGGTCCTCTTCGAGCTGATCTTCGGCAATGAGCATACCGGCAAGATCGAGGTGCTGTACGACGTAAACGGCAAGCCCGTAAAGGAGGCCGAGGTCGTCCGCTGCAAGAACGGCGCCGCGGTCAACTATCCGGAGGACTATATGCGCCGCCGCGACCCCGATTGTATGCGTATCGCCGACGACCAGCCCACGGATAAGCCCAGGTTTGAGGAAGTCTACGGCTACAAGTTCGACGAGCTCCGCCATGAGACCCTCAAGTGGCTGACCAAGCAGGAGCTCATCCTCGTGCCTTTCAAGGCCGGCGGCTATGATTACGGCTATGAGGCCGTGCTGGTCTGCCCGAGGAACGCGGCCTTCTTCGGCTTTGCCATGGCCCAGCTCCAGGCCTTTGTCGACATACGCACTGTGGACCACTTCAAGCCCCGCGCGGTGGTTTACGTCGCGCCCCCCTTCCGTCACACGCACTTCAACGGCAAGCAGGTGGTCGTCCACAACCGTATGCAGGACCTGCACGAGGTCTTTTCCTACAATCTCTACCCCGGCCCCTCCGCGAAGAAGGGCATTTATAGCGTACTGCTCGACATAGGCGAGCAGGAGGGCTGGGTCACGGCGCATGCCTCCTCCGCGAGGATAATCACGCCCTACGAGAATGAGATGGTCATGATGCACGAGGGCGCCTCCGGCGGCGGCAAAAGCGAGCTGCTGCAGGACGTCATGCGCTGCGCCGACGGCCGCGTACTGCTGGGCGTCGACCTAGTGACGGGCGAGGAGCGCTACATCAGCATGAGCGACACCTGTACGATAGCACCCGTGACGGACGACATGGCCATGTGCCCGCCCAGCATCCAGAAAAACGGCGGCAAGCTCAGCCTGGTCGACGGCGAGGACGGCTGGTTCGTCCGCGTCGACGGCATCACCTCCTACGGCTGCGACCCGATGTACGAGCGCATCGCCATACACTCCAAGGAGCCGCTGATGTTCCTGAACCTCGAGGCCGTGCCCCGCGCGACCTGCCTGCCCTGGGAGCACGTGCTCGACTCCGACGGCAAGCCCTGCCCGAACCCGCGCATCATCGTGCCGCGGCGCATGATAGAGAACATCGTCTCCACTCCTGTGGATGTCGACGTTCGCTCCTTCGGCGTGCGCATGCCGCCCGCGACGGCCAAGAAGCCTACCTACGGCATCATGGGCCTCATGCACATCATCCCGCCCGCCCTGGCCTGGCTCTGGCGCCTTGTGGCCCCGCGCGGCTTCAAGAACCCCAGCGTCAGCGGCGGCAGCCCGCTCGCCAGCGAGGGCGTCGGCTCCTACTGGCCCTTTGCCACCGGCAAGCGCGTCGTGCAGGCCAACCTCCTGCTCGAGCAGATAATCCGCTGCACGCAGACGCACTATGTCCTCATTCCGAACCAGCACATAGGCAGCTTCAAGGTCGGCTTCGCGGCCGAGTGGATAGCGAGGGAGTACCTCGCCCGCCGCGGCGGCGTCAACATGAAGATGGATAGGCTCTCCCCGGCGCGCTGCCCGCTCTTCGGCTACGCGCTCAACGAGATGAAGGTCGACGGCCAGCGCATCTCCAGCCGCTTCCTGCGCCCCGAGCTCCAGGAGTCCCTGGGCGAGGAGGGCTACGACAAGGGTGCCGAGATCCTCTACAAGTTCTTCGAGAAGGAGCTCGCCGTCTACGATACCGACGAGCTGCACCCCGTCGGCAAGCAGATACTCGAGTGCTTCAAAAACCGCGGCACCGTCGAGGACTACTGCGCCATATTGCCCCTCGGTCTGAGCGAGTGATAAATATTTCGACTTAAAGAGGCGGGGCCCCGTTCGGGCCCCGCCTCCGCTTTATCTTAGCACACTCGGAGATAGTCCTTGCATTTCACACCCTAATGATGTAAAGTATCAAAAAAGGAGGTCTGACCATGTACGAGCTTATCCGCGCCGGAGAGCGCAGCTATTATATAGACTGTCCCGCCAAGATCGGGCTTTTCGAAACCGAGGGTGGGGTGTGCCTTGTCGACAGCGGCAACGACAAGGACGCCGGGCGCAAGGTGCGCCAGATACTCGACAAGAACGGCTGGAAGCTGCTCGCCATACTGGTGACGCACTCCAACGCCGACCACATAGGCGGCTGTCAGTACCTGCAGAAGCAGACCGGCTGCCGGGTCTTCGCCCCGGGCATCGAGGCGGCGTTCACGCGCTCACCCGTGCTCGAACCCGCCTTCCTCTACGGCGGCTTTCCGCCCAAGGCACTGCGGCACAAGTTCCTTATGGCCCAGCCCTCGCCCGCGGAGGACGTCTCCGCCCCCGGCTTCCCCGCCGGCGTCGACATCATCCCCCTGCCGGGCCACTTTTTCGACATGGTCGGCTACCGCACGGCGGACGGCACCGCCTACATCGCCGACTGCGTATCCAGCGCCGCTACTCTGGAGAAATACGGCGTACCCTTCATCTACGACGTCGCCGCCTATCTCGACACGCTCCGGAAGCTGCCGGGGCTGGAGGCCGGGCTCTACGTTCCGGCCCACGCCGAGGCCGTGGAGGACATTGCGCCGCTCGCGGAGCTCAACCTCCGCCACGTTGAGGCTCTCTGCGAGAGCGTGCTTGACCTCTGCGCCGAGCCGGTCTGCTTTGACGAGCTCCTGGGGCGCGTATTTGACCGCTGGGCGCTCCAGCTCACGATGGAGCAGTACGTCCTGGTGGGCAGTACGGTGAAGTCCATTCTCTCCTGGCACCTCGACGCCGGGCGCGCGGAGACGCTCATAGAGAATAACCGCCTGCTCTGGCGCAAAGCGTGACATTGTCACAGACGGCGGCCGCCCCCTGTGCTAATATAAGGCCAAGAAAAAAACACAGGAGGAATCAAAGATGTCAGCCGTAAAGATAACTTCTTCCAATTATTCCAGCGTGGTAAAAAACAGCGACAAGCCGGTGCTTCTGGACTTCTGGGCCAGCTGGTGCGGTCCCTGCCGCATGGTATCCCCCGTTGTTGATGAGATAGCCGATGAGAGGTCGGACATTCTGGTGGGCAAGGTGAATGTCGACGAGGAACCCGATCTCGCTGCGGTCTTCAACATAACAAGCATCCCGACCCTTGTGGTCATGCGCGGCGGCGAGGTTGTAAAGCGCGTCTCCGGCGCTAGGCCCAAGAGCAGCATTCTCTCCCTCCTTTCCTGAACCCTTTTTTCAAGACGGAAGGCCCCGGAGCCGTTTGGCTCCGGGGCCTTTCCCCATTTGAACTATTCGTACAGCGCCACGAATTCCTCGAGGCAGAGTCCGTTTTCCATGATGTAGGCCGCGGCCTCCTTGCCGACATAGCGGAAATGCCAGGGCTCGTACATGATGCCCGTAACGTCCTCCTTGTCCTTCGGGTAGCGGACTATGAAGCCGTATTCCGCGCAGTGCGCGCTCATCCACTGGAAGAGCTCCGTGTTCTCGAGGCTCTCGTCCTTGAACTCGTAGTATTTGTCGGTTATATCCGCGGCGAGGCCTATCTGGTGCTCGCTCGTGCCCGGGGGCGCAACGATCGTCTTGGCCACCTCCTCGCCATACTGGGCCACCTTGCGGTTGTAGAGGTAGGTCTGCGTGGCATAGTCGCGGTAGGTCGAGGAGAGGTAGACGGAAAGTCCCTCCTCCCGGGCGGCGGCTATGAACTCCGCCAGCGCGTCGGCTGCGCGGCTGTCGAAGTACTGGCCGTTTTCCATCTCAGTCAGCTCCGGGGCGTAATCGCCGATGTTGTTGTCGAGATTGGCGATCTTGAACTCCCAGCTCGTTATATCCACATCCGGCAGCGAGGGCGTCGGCTCCGGCGTGATCTTCCGCAAGGACGGCTACATCGTTACGAACAACCACGTCATCGACGGCGCGAAGGAGCTCATCGTTTCGCTCGCGGACGGACGCTCGCTCAAAGGCAAGCTCGTCGGCGCGGATCCGCTCACGGATC
>URDK01000051.1 GCA_900546485.1 uncultured Eubacteriales bacterium | reverse complement strand
CGCGAGCTGGGTTCAGAACGTCGTGAGACAGTTCGGTCCCTATCTGTTGCGGGCGCAGGAGATTTGAAGGGAGCTGTCCCTAGTACGAGAGGACCAGGATGGACAGACCTCTGGTGCACCAGTTGTCGTGCCAACGGCACAGCTGGGTAGCTACGTCTGGACGAGATAAACGCTGAAGGCATCTAAGCGTGAAACTCCCCCTAAGATAAGATCTCCCATCCGAAAGGAGTAAGGGACGACGTGGACTATGTCGTTGATAGGCCGGAGGTGTAAGCACGGTAACGTGTTCAGCTGACCGGTACTAATAACCCGAGGGCTTGACCTACAGGAATAATGCAGGCAGCCTTGCGGATGAGCAAGAGTTTCTCTGTTCAGTTTTCAGGGTACAGAATACGAACCCTGAGCAAACATGCACCATTAGCTCAGCTGGTAGAGCACCTGACTCTTAATCAGGGTGTCCAGGGTTCGAGTCCCTGATGGTGTACCATAGTTGGTGCTTTTAACGGTGAGGGTCCACCCGTTCCCATTCCGAACACGGAAGTTAAGCTCACCAGTGCCGAAAATACTTGTCTGGAGACGGACTGGGAAGATAGGTCAGTGCCAACACAGAAGAGACACAGCAAACGCTGTGTCTCTTTTGCTATATTCCAGTTCGGAGGCGCAGAGAATGAAGTACTACCTTATGTTTGTGGCCGCAATGCTGATTTTCGGCTCCAACGGCGTGTTTGCGTCCATGCTTGATATGTCGGGCGCACAGCTGGTGCTGATGCGTACGCTCATAGGCGGGGCGGTGCTGCTCATTATAATACTCATCTCGCGCAGCAGGACGCCCAGGGAAGTGCTCCTCCGCGAAAAGTGGCGGCTTTTGTTTGCGGGCGTCTGCCTCGGCGCGAACTGGGCGCTGCTGTTTGAAGCCTACAACCTCATGAATGTGTCGTTGGCTACGCTTACATACTATACCGCGCCGGTACTGGTCCTCGTCCTTGCGCCCTTCGTGCTCAAGGAGAGGCAGAACAGTCTCGCCTATGTCGGCATGCTCGTAGTCGTTGTGGGAATGCTGCTAGTGGTAGGAACGGACTTTGGCGAGGGTGGTGTTACCGTGACAGGGCTCGTCGTTGGCCTTGGCTCGGCGGTTTTTTACGCAATGCTCATGCTGGTGAACAAGAAGATAAGCGGCGTGTCCGGCCTGAACCTTACATTTATTGAGATCATCATAGCGGCTGTTATACTGCTGCCCTACGTTTTTGCAACAAGCGGCGGTGTGCCCCTGCCGACAGACGCGCGCGGCATCTTCGCGCTGCTCTTCCTCTGTACGGTGAATACGGGCTTTGCCTGCTGGCTGTACTTCTCGTCCATGAACCGCCTGCCGGCCAAGGCTGTGGCGCTTATGGGCTATTTTGACCCTGTTTCAGCTCTGGTTTTCTCCGCAGTTTTCCTCGACGAGAGACTCAGCACAGTCCAGTTCATTGGAGCCGTTCTGGTGCTTGCAGGTGCGCTGGTCGGCCAGCTCCGGCCCCGCGGCTTTACAAAAACCGACGCTGAGAGTATAATGTAAAAACGCAAATGGATCGGAGGCGGAGGAGTGAAGCCCTGGAAGGAGCTGTTTTTTGAGGAGGTTGAGGCTCCTCACCATTTCCACATAGGCATGAGGATAGTGAAGACCGTCCTTGCGGTTTTTGTCTGCTCTATCCTGGGCTGGCTGAGAGGCGAGACCGCCTTCTTTTCGATGATCGCCGCCGTGCTCTGTATGCAGAAGTCGGCTGAGAAAACGCTGACCACCTCTTTCAACCGCGTGATAGGTACGGCTGTGGGCGGCGCTTACGGCGTTATCGTGCTGTTTCTCGAGACGCAGTTCCGTTTGCAGCGGATATTGCCGCTGTTCTACCTTATAGTATCGCTGATGCTGATACCGGTCATCCTTACCGCTACGGGCATAAAGAAGCCCTCTGTGGCGGCCTTTGCCTGCGTTGTATTCCTCAGCACTACGGTCTACCACGTAGGAGACGCCGACCCCTATACCTATGCGCTCAACCGCATGCTCGACACGGTCATAGGCATAGTCGTCGCGCTAATCGTTAACCTGGCGATGCCGGGGCCGAAGATGAAGGTGCCCGTTTCGGCTTCGGCGGATATGGACGGTCCGGGCGCGGCGGGACCGGAGCCTGAACCCGAAGCTCCAGAGGAGAAAAAATAAAACTTTGCCCCCGGCCAAGAAGGCCGGGGGCTTTTTGCGTCTCTTTACTTGGCTTTTCCGTGTTTGCCGACGGCGCTGGGCGACTTCCTGTGCCGGGTGATGCTGCCTATCGTGATTATCAGCACCAGCACAACGGCCGCGGCGCCTATTATTATCACTCGCGTCATATCCGCGGGCCTCTCCACGGCCAGCAGCTCAAAGTCGGCGCTGTCGACATTGAAGCAGAGGTAGTTGCCGAGCGTGTCGTAGTCCTTCTCCTGCCAGGCACCGCCCTCGCGGACATAGAGCGCAATGGTGGAGGTGGAACGCTCCTTCTCAGGGGCAAGGTAGCGCACACGGTAGCCGCTGCTCTCGTCGGCGCTGCCGGTCACGGAGATGCTCAGCTCCTCGATGGACTTCGTACCGCGCGACAGGGCGGGGGCGTCCTCGGGGGCCTCGCCGCTGGAGAGCACGTCGGCCTCGACGCTTGCGCCGGGCTCAAAGCTGCCCTCGACAAGCACCAGCGCCTGGACTCCGTCGCCTCGCACGGTCGTGCTAGCAACCGAGGTGTCAAGCGGGGTGTAAACCGCCTCGAGGGTGCGGCTGAAGGTCACACGGCTGAGGTCGAGCTCCGGCCACACGCCGGTGTAGCCCTCCTTTGCGGGGACTGCGGGTATCTCGCTTTCGGGGATGCTGTCGCCGTATTCGAAGTAGATCGTCTTTATCGTCACTCCGTCTGCCACAAACACCAGCTTGAGGTCAAGGAACTCGGAGGGGACATCCTCGAGCGCCTTGAGAGAGGAGAAGGGCACGCGCTCTGCTCCGCCGGTGTAGCTGATACCGTCGATGCCGTGGAGTGTCTCACTGACGAAGAGGTTGCCGGTGGCTTCTCCGTCCTCGTTCAGGGCGCCCGAGACGCCGCCGAGGCACTCGTCCCCGGCTTCGATCTCGACAAGGCTGCGGCAGTCGTAGAGCTTGGTGGCGAGGCCCGCGATGCCGCCTATCCAGTCGTCGCCGGAGAGCGGGCACATGGCCCAGCAGGCGCGGATAACTGCGCTGCTGCTGCCGGCGACGCCGCCGACGTAGTCGCCGCTCTCGCTGCATACGGCGCCGTAGTTCTGGCAGTTCTGCGTGACACCTAGCTCCATCAGGCCCACCACGCCGCCGGCGCAGTTGTCCTTGGCCCGGACGGAGCCGTTGTTCTCACAGCTGCGGAGGATGCAGCGGCTGTTGAAGGCGCGGGAGATGGAGGTCGAGCCGGTGAGGTCGCTTTCGGGGTCGAAGTCGAACTCAATGGCCATTGCGCCCGCGATGCCGCCGACGTTGACGTCGCCGTAGACGGAGCCGGTGTTGCCGCAGCCGGCGACGTTGCCTTCCGTGGCGGAACCCTCCTCCTCGGAGACGTCCGTGAACACATCGCCGATATTAGGATTGGCCGCGGACTTTATCGCGTCCACCAGCATGAGCATTACCACCGAGAACTGGTCGTTCACCTTCCTGAGGTCGTCCACGAGTACCGTAGCGGAATTGCCGAGCTCGGTGTTGAGTGCGGTGAGGGCGTCGGAGATATTTTTCATGTTGCCGCAGAGCGAGTCAACACGCTGGCTGTACTCGCTGCCGAGACCCTGGAACTGCACGTCGGGCAGGCCGTTCAGGTAGCTGAGCACGTCGCGTACGCCGGCGACGGCGTCGGTGATGCTGTTGGAGGCCGCCTGCAGGCTCTGCATGGCGTAGCCCAGGTGCTCGTTGAGCTTCACCGCGGCCTCGGCTATGTAGGGAGCCATGGCCCCGGCAATGGAGTTTCCGGCGCCGATGATGTCGGCCGCCGCGCCGCCGGCGGAGGTGAGGTCATTGGAGAGGCGGCTCAGCGCGTCGAGCAGGGCCTGGACCTCTGCGTCGCTGGGGTTGGGGTTCTGAAGCAGCTGGTTGAGCCTGTTCATGAGCTCGTTGGCGTCGGCCTGGGCGTTGTCCATAGCGGAGCCCAGCTCACTGCCGGCGGAGTCTATGATATCGGCGGCGCCGGAGACAACATCCCAGTCGCTGACGCGCTGGAAGCTGGCGGTGACGCAGGCCCGGCCCGAGGCGGGCAGCGTGAAGGCGTACTGCGTGCCCAGGTTGTCTATGCGCTCAAAGGGGATCGCAGCCCCGTTCTCGTCCGTTACGGAGAGGGAGGCGAGCTCGTAGCCGTCGTCGGGGCTGACGCTGAGCGTATAGATGCTGCCGGAGCCCTGAGCCGACGTGACCGAGCCGCCCGGATTGGTGCTGATGCAGACGCTGCTGCCGGTGTCGTCGAAATACGTGTCGGAGGGCACAAAGGCCACGCGTACCACGGTGTTTTTTGCCCGGGCATTGACCGGGTCGTTCACCGGGTCGCCCGAGAGGGTGGGCATCGTGAAGGTAAAGGTGTTTTCGTCGATATAGCTGGGGCTTATGCTCTGGCCGTCGGCATCAACTATCTCTACCGGGCCGGAGACATAGCCGGGATCGGGCGAGAGCGTTATCGTGACGGTGCTGCCCGCGGCGGGGTTCATCGTATCCGCCCGCGCGTAGCCGCCTGTGCCGGTGGTTATGCTCAGAAGGCGGTGTGCCGTCTCGTCGTAGCTGCTGCCCTGCATATGCGTGATGACTGCAAGGTCGTTGTTCACCTCAGCGAGCCAGCCCATGGCGTCGGAGATGTGGCCGCCTGCGGTCTCCACGTCGCCAAGAATGCCGGGGGCGCTGTCGGAGACATAGTCTATGCGGCTGAGTATGTCGTTGAGCGAGGCAACGGTATTGTCGACGAAGTCTACCGTCTCGCCCGCAATGTAGGCGAGATCGTCCGAGGCGCTGCCCATGTAGCCGGAGACGGTGTTGAGCCGGTTCGTGACGTTGGTGGAGGAGTCGCCCGCGTTCAGGAGCGCGACGTCGAGGAGGTCGTGCAGCTTGGAGAGCTCCGTCGAGAGGTTCTCGGCCGAGGCGGCGGAGAGGTCGAGCGTGAGATAGGGCTCCATCTGTCCGACGATGCCGCCCACCTCCTTGCGGCCGAGAATGCTGCCGCTGTTGGTGCAGTTTTCAACATAGCCGGACTGGCGGCCGACGATGCCGCCGATGTTGTAGCCCATGTGCTCGTAGCCGATGGCGCCGGTGTTCATGCAGGCGCTGACGGTGCCGGAGGAGAAGCCCGCGATGCCGCCGGTGTCGGTGTAGTCGTTTATGAGCTCGGTGGTGGAGTCGAGATTGGTGATGCTCAGGCCGGAGAGGTCGGTGTTTATCTCCTGGCTCGTCGTGTTGACGGCGGAGGAGTTCACACAGCGGACGATGCTGCCCAAGTTCTGGCCCGCGATGCCGCCGGTGTAGTGCTGGCCGGTGACTGTGCCGGAGACGCGGCAGTTTTCGATGACGCCAGTTGCCTCATTCGCGCCGACAAGGCCGCCGGTGGAGGTCAGGGCCTCTACCGTGCCGGTGAAGGAGCAGTCCCTGATGGTCCCGGCGTTGTTTCCGGCGAGGCCGCCCGCGTACTCGGCGGAGCCGCCGGGCGTCACGCTGCCCGCTATGTTGAGCTCCTTGACCTCGGCGCCCGGCTGGATGTAGCGGAAAAAGCCGGTGTGCGAGCGGTTTGCAGTGAGGTTCAGGCCGGATATGGTGTGGCCTCCGCCCTCGAACACGCCGCCGAAGGTGGGGATGGAGGAAAACTCCGAGCCCGTGAGGTCGATATCCGTCTGCAAAATGACGGTGACATCCTTTGAATAGGTGTCCACGGCGCACTTTTCCGCAAGCTCGAGCAGGTCCTCGAGCCCGTTTATGTAGTAGGTGACGCCGCTTTGCGCGCCCTCGTCGGCGAGCACGCCCGCCGCGCCGGTCAGGAGCCCCGTGACGAGCAGCAGGCTCAGAAGCAGCGACAGCGCCTTTTTAGTCCTCATTGCTTGTTTCCTCCCCTCGGTCGTCAGTCGGCTCCCCGTCCTCGCCGGGCGGGAGCTCGGCCCTCGTTTCGTCCACCTCTATGGCGCCGGACTCGACCATGGCGTGCAGGCTGCCCTGGAACACGCCCTGGATATCCGCATCCACAAAGCCGGATATCTGGCCCCGCACGCGGCCGTGCAGGCGTATCGTGCTGCCCTCGACATGCGTTATCTCGGGTTTCTTGATGGCGAAGGCGGTCTTTTCTATCAGGATATCGCCCAGCAGCAGTATCTGCGGCAGAACGCCCATGACGAGGAAGATAGAGATTATCGTGCCGCGCCCGAGGCAGGTGCCTATGGACGAGATGGTGTTGTCCGAGGTCATGCGGCCTATGATGAGGCCCGCCGAGGCCAGCATTGCTCCGGAGGTGATTATGGTCGGGAAGGCCTGATTGAGCGTCTCTATCATGGCCTCCTTGATGGGCATGGACTTCTTGAGCTCCAGATAGCGGCTGGAGATGACGATGGCGTAGTCTATGTTCGCGCCCATCTGTATGGCGCTGACTATGAGGTAGGAGATGAAGAACAGGTTCGAGCTCGTGAGATAGGGCACGGAGAAATTTATCCAGATACTGCTCTGGATGACGATTATGAGCAGTATCGGCAGACCCACGGAGCGGAAGGTGAAGAGCAGCACGGCCACGACGAAGAGCGCCGAGAGTATGCTGATGAGCAGGTTGTCGGTCGAGAAGGAGGAGCGCAGGTCGCGCGCGTTCACGCTCTCGCCGACGAGGACGCAGTCATCGTAGTAGGTCCCGGCAATGTTGTGGAGCGTGTCGAGGAAGGCGTAGGTCTCCTCGGATTCCTCGGGCAGATTGAGGTAGATGACGAAGCGGGACCAGTTCTCGCCCGAGAGCTGGGCAAGGCCGAACTCCAGCTCGGCGCACATCTCGTCGAGCATCTCGCTCATGTCGCGCTCGAGCGAGACGTAGCCCGCGTCCTTCTGGTCGCGCAGATAGAGTACTATGTCCACCAGAGGCACGGAGTAATCGTCGATGGAGGAGACTATCTGACCGTAGTCCTTTTCATTTACGGCGTAGGCGGCGTAGAGCAGGCGCGCGGCCTCGATGTCCTGGTCGGTGAGCTCGGCAAACTGCCGGGGCGTGAGCGCGCTTGTGACGGTGTAGCCGTCCATGGCCTCTATGTTGGCGAGACCCATGGCGCTCTCGACCTCGGGCAGGGCCTCTATGGCCTTGAGGAGCTTGGCCTCCTTCTCATAGCTTCCGGAGGGCACGAGCATGGCGACAAGGTTGTCCGTCCCGAAGGTGGAGCTCACCATCTTGTCGGCTATCTTGCTCTCGTTCTGCTTTACCGTGTCCAGGGTGCTGTATCCGTAGACATAGGGGCAGCGGTTTGCGAACACGAAAGCCGCCGCCGCAACTATCAGAAAGAGCGGCGGTATTACGTATCTGGTTTTTACCGTCAGCTTGCCCCAGAGCGAGATCTTGGGCACAAAGCTGCGGTGATGGGTCTTGTCAATGAGCTTGGAGAAGAGCACCAGCAGTCCCGGCATGAGCAGGAAGACGGAGAGCATGCTCATGATTATGGCCTTTATGAGCACGATGCCCATGTCGTAGCCGAGGCGGAAGTGCATGAGCGTCAGCGCCGCGAGACCGGAGATGGTCGTAAGGCTGGACGCGCTTATCTCGGGGATGGCCTTGGAGAGCGCGGCAACGGCGGCGTCGCGCGCCTCAAGGTGCTCGCGCTCCTCCGTGTAGCGGTGGCAGAGGATGATGGCGTAGTCTATGGCCAGCGCCAGCTGCAAAACCACCGCAATGGAGTCCGTGACGTAGGAGATGGTCCCGAACCAGTAGTTCGTGCCCATGTTCAGAAGCGCCGCCGCGCCGAAGGTGATGAGCAGCACCGGTATCTCCATGTAGGTGTTGGAGGTGAACAGCAGTACGGCGATTATTATAAAGACGGCGATGCCGAGAACGACCACCATCTCGGATTTTATGGTCTGCTCCATGGGGTTGCCGACCTCGGAGCTCACATATGTATCGTAGTCGGCGAGCAGGAGCTTTATCTCGTCCATGGCGTTCTCGCTGACAGCCGAGGTGGTGTCGCCGTCAAAGGTGACGGTATAGAGGGCGGAGGCGTTTTTATAGTGGTCCTCCGTGGCGTCGAACTCGACGGAGTGTACGCCGTCTATGACCTCGATCTGGGGCTTGAGCCGCTCCGCCGTCTCGTAGGTGATGCTTGAGACCATGACGTTGGCCGTGGCGAAGGTCGTAAACTCCGACTCCATGATGTCAAGGCCGCGGCGGGTCTCCGTGTCCTTGCCGAGATAGCTGGTTATGTCGTCGTTCACGTTCACCCAGTTGCGCGAAAAAACGCAGAAAATGGCCATGACGATGAAGGCGAGGAAGAAAAACGTCTTCCTGTCAACAATCACCGCCGCGACCTTCTGCATAAACGAGCCGCCGCTCTTTTTATCCATCGTTCAGACCCCTCAAAACAGCGAAAAACGCGGATGTACCAACATCTTGTATTTTAACATCGGCAAGGCCCCGCGTCAACGCGCACATCTTGTAAAGCACATTATAGCGGGCTCAGATTAGAGTAAAATTAATTTTTTAACTTTACTCTGATTTAACATATGGCGGCTTTTTCATTTTACACGGCCTGAGTATTCTCCATCATGCAGGGCAAAAGGCCCGCGCGACAATACATATAAGGAGAATTTGACAAGATGAAAAAGACTCTGAGCATAGCTCTGGCTCTGGTCCTCTGCCTCGGCCTCCTGGCCGCCTGCGGCGAGGCCAACACCGATCCCACCGACGCCCCCGCTTCCGAGGCTCCTGCCTCCGAGGCCCCCTCGAGCGAGCCCATCGAGCTCTCCGGCACCGTTGTCGTCAACGGCTCCACCTCCATGGGCGACGTCATCAACGCCCTGACCGAGGGCTTCAATGAGATCAACCCCGACGTGCAGATCAGCTACACCGGTTCCGGCTCCAGCGCCGGCATCGAGGCCGCTCTGGCCGGCAGCTGCGACCTGGGTCTCTCCAGCCGTGAGCTTTCCGACGACGAGCTCTCCCAGGGCGCCGTCGCCAACGTCATCGCCAAGGACGGCGTCGCCGTCGTTGTCAACCCCGCCAACCCCGTGACCGAGCTCACCAGCGAGCAGATCGCCAAGATCTTCACCGGCGAGATCACCAACTGGTCCGAGCTGGGCGGCGAGGACGCCGAGATCGCCGTGTACGGCCGTGACGCCGCTTCCGGCACCCGCAGCGCTTTCGAGGAGATCCTCGGCGTCACTGACAGCTGTGCTTACCTGAACGAGTACAGCACTACCGGCGACGTCATCGGCAATGTCGCGTCCAACCCGAACGCCATCGGCTACGCCTCCCTCTCCGCGGTCGACGCCAGCAAGGTGACCGCTGTTGCGGTGGACGGCGTGACCCCCACCGAGGAGACCGTCGCGGACGGCAGCTTCCCCATCCAGCGTCCCTTCGTGGTCGTCACCGTTGAGGGCACCGAGCTCTCCGCCGCGGCCCAGGCCTTCCTCGACTACGCCATGAGCGCTGAGGTCGCCGACATCATCGCCGCCGCCGGCGCCGTCGCCGCCAACGGCTGAGTTAAATGCAATTAAGGCAAAGGCCCCCACACACGGGGGCCTATTGCCCTGTCGTGAGGGGTGCATCTGACAGGCGCTCAGCCCCGGAGGGTGAACTTCTGTCAGATCCACCCCGAAAGAAAGAGGTAAGTGCTTTGAATCAAGTCATAACACCGAAGGGAGAGAGCGGCAGCGTGAAGACTGCGTTCAGGAGTAAAAAAGCCGGTACGAACACGGCCGCGCCCGCCGGCGGTCAGGCCGCGGAGCGCATAGAGGCAAAGCGGGGCGTCAAGGACGCGATGGAATTTGTCATGCGCGCGCTGTTTCTCTTTTGCGGGCTCGTAGCCGTCGCCTTTGTCCTTGTTATATCGGTATATCTCATCATCTCCGGTATCCCGGCCATACGCGAGGTGGGACTCTTCGAGTTCCTCGGCGGAACGAACTGGGACCCCGCCAACAAGAGCGGCAACCCCGCCTACGGCATACTGCCCATGATCCTCACCAGCGTCTACGGCACCGCCGGCGCCATCGTCATAGGCGTGCCCATAGGCTTCCTCATGGCCGTGTTCCTCTCCAAGGTGGCGAACCGCAAGGTCGCGGCGGTCATCCGCGAGGTGGTCGACCTGCTGGCCGGCATCCCCAGCGTCGTCTACGGCCTGGTGGGCATGATGGTTCTGCTGCCCGCCATACGTGAGTTCTTCAACCTCCCCGCGGGCGACAGCCTGCTGGCCGCCATATTCGTCCTGGCCATAATGATACTGCCCAGCATCATCTCCGTCTCCGAGACCGCGCTCAATGCCGTGCCCCGCGAGTACGAGGAGGCCTCGCTCGCCCTGGGCGCTACGGAGCTCGAGACCTATTTCCGCGTCTCCGCCCCCGCGGCCAAGAGCGGCATCGCGGCCGCCGTCGTGCTGGGTGTCGGACGTGCCATAGGCGAGGCCATGGCCATACTCATGGTCGCCGGCAACGTCGCCAACATGCCCAGCCTGCTCTCCAGCGTCAAGTTCCTTACCACCGCCATCGCCGGCGAGATGGGCTATGCCGACGGCCTGCACCGTCAGGCCCTCTTCTCCATCGGCCTTGTGCTCTTCCTCTTCATAATGCTCATTAACGCGGCGCTCAACCTCTTCCTCAAGCGCAGCAAGGAGGGTGGAAAATGAACGAACACGGCTCCATAACCCAGGGCCTCAGCCCCCGCAGGAAAGCCTACGACATAACGATGCGCACGCTGCTCTACGCTTCCGCCGTGCTCATCTGCGCGCTGCTCGTATTCCTCATCGGCTACATACTTTACCGCGGCGTTCCCCACTTGAGCTGGGAGTTCCTCACCAGCGAAGAGAGCGTCATAAAGGACATAGAGGGCATCCTTCCCGCCATACTGAACACGGTATATGTCATCGTGGCCACGCTCATCTTCATCCTGCCCCTCGGCGTCGGCAGCGCCATCTACCTCACGGAGTACGCCACGAACAAGCGCCTTGTGGCCGTCATCGAGTTCGCCACCGAGACGCTCTCGGGTATGCCGAGCATCATCTTCGCCCTGGTCGGCGTTATAGTCTTCTGCGAGCTTTTCGGGCTCGGCATCAGCCTCATCGCCGGCGCGCTCTCGCTGGTCATGATGACCCTGCCGACCATCATCCGCACCACGCAGGAGTCACTCAAGACCGTGCCCCAGAGCTACCGCGAGGGCTCGCTGGCCCTTGGCAGCGGCAAGTGGCACATGATACGCACCGTCGTCCTGCCCTCGAGCGTGGACGGCATCGTCACCGGCTGCATCCTCGCCGTCGGCCGCATCGTCGGCGAGAGCGCCGTGCTGATGTTCACAGCCGGCATGGGCATGCGCCTTGCCAAGTATGGCGACACCCTGGGTGAGTTCTTCACGAACCTCTTCGACAGCTCGGGCGCGACCCTCACCGTCGCACTCTACAACTACGCCAAGGAACGCGCGGACTTCGACAGCGCCTTTGCAGTGGCCGTCGTGCTCCTGGTCATCGCCTTCGTTATCAACATCGCCGCGAAGCTCGCGGGCAAAAAGCTCAAAAACCGCTGAGAGCAGGGAGAATCGAAATGAGTGACAAAACCATAATAGAAAGCAGGGCGCTGAACCTTTACTACGGCGACAATCACGCTCTGAAGGATATATCCATACAGATACCCGCAAACAAGATAACCGCCCTCATAGGCCCCTCCGGCTGCGGCAAGAGCACCTTCCTCAAGACGCTCAACCGCATGAACGATCTGGTGCCCGGCGTGCGCATAGACGGCGAGGTGTTTTATAACGGCGAGAACATCTACGGCAAGAATGTGGATGTCACGCGCCTGCGCAAGCAGATAGGCATGGTGTTCCAGAAGGCAAACCCCTTCCCCATGAGCATCTACGACAACATCGCCTACGGCCCGCGCACCCACGGCGTGCGCGGCAAGGCCAAGCTGGACGACATCGTGGAGCGCAGTCTGCGCGACGCCGCCATCTGGGACGAGGTCAAGGACCGCCTGAACAAGAGCGCGCTGGGCCTCTCCGGCGGCCAGCAGCAGCGTCTGTGCATCGCCCGCGCCCTCGCCGTCGAGCCAGATATACTGCTCATGGACGAGAGCACCAGCGCCCTCGACCCCATCTCCACCTCGAAGATCGAGGAGCTTGCGATGGAACTCAAAAACCGCTATACTGTGGTCATGGTGACGCACAACATGCAGCAGGCGGTGCGTGTTTCGGATGAGACCGCGTTCTTCCTGCTCGGCGAACTCGTCGAGTTCGGGGACACGGAGCGGCTGTTCTCGCACCCGCAGGATAAGCGGACCGAGGACTATATAACGGGGAGGTTCGGCTGATATGCGACAGAGATTCGACGGGCAGCTCGCGCTTTTGAACCGCGAGCTTATCAACATGGGCGCGCTCTGCGAAGAGGCCATCGCTGTGACGGCGCGCTCCGTCCTGGACGCGGACCGCGCCCTTGCCGGGCGCATAAGCGCGCTCGAGGAGGAGATCGACCAGAAGGAGCGCGAGATAGAGCGCGTGTGCCTGCGCCTTCTGCTTCAGCAGCAGCCGGTGGCCGGCGACCTGCGGCAGATCTCCGCGGCGCTGAAGATGATAACCGACATGGAGCGCATCGGCGACCAGGCGCTCGACATCGCAGAGACCGCTGGCTTCATGGGCGAGCTCGATGAGGCGGACGCGGGGCTCTTCAAGGAGCTCGCGCAGATAGTCGTCGCCATGGTCACGGACAGCGTCGACGCCTACGTCAGCCGCGACCCGGCGGCCGCCCGCGCCGTTGCCAAGCGCGACGACGAGGCCGACCGGGTGTTCAAATCCATTAAAAGCGCCATGATAGAGCGCCTCTCCCGCCGTCCCGGCGACGGCGAATATGCCCTCGACCTGCTCATGATCGCCAAGTATCTCGAGCGCATAGGCGACCACGCCACGAACATTGCCGAGTGGGTGGAATTTGCGGCCACGGGCCTCTACAAGGGCAGGGAGATGCTGTGATGATATACTGTGTAGAGGACGACGCAAACGTACGCGATATCGAGGTCTATGCCCTGCGCTCCACCGGTTTTGAGGCCGAGGGCGTGGAGGGCGGCGAGCAGCTCTTTGCCGCGCTGAAAAAGACCCCGGCCGAGCTCATCATCCTCGACGTCATGCTCCCGGGCGAGGACGGGCTGGAGATACTCAAAAAGCTCCGGCTGAACGCCGCCACGCGCTCGGTGCCGGTCATAATGGCTACGGCGCGCGGCGAGGAGTACGACAAGATAAACGGCCTCGACTCCGGCGCGGACGACTATCTCGTAAAGCCCTTCGGCATGATGGAGATGGTCAGCCGCGTGCGCGCCGTGCTGCGCCGCACCAATCCTGCACGCACCGAGCGCGCCATGGAGCTGTGCGGCATAGCGATAGACCCCGCCAGCCATCGCGTCACCGCGAACGGCAGGGAGGTCACGCTGACGCTCAAGGAGTACGAGCTGCTGTATGCGCTGATGTCCAGCCCCGGCGTCGTGTTCACGCGCGACCGGCTGCTCAGCGAGATATGGGGCACGGACTATGACGGCGAGACCCGCACCGTGGACGTGCATATACGCACCCTCCGCCAGAAGCTCGGCGAGGCGGGCGCGGCCATCGGCACTGTGCGCGGCGTAGGCTACAGGATGGAGGCGTGAGGCATGACAAAACGCATTTTCCGCTCGGTGTTTCTGGCGGCTTTCGCGGTGTTCATAGCCTGCCTGGTTCTGGTCATGGGTGCGCTGTACAGCTACTTTTCCGCGAGGCAGGAAAACCAGCTGGCTGTTGAAGCCCGCCTCGCCGCCGCGGGCGTAGAGGCCGGCGGCAAGGAGTATCTTGAGGACTTCGGGCGCCAGGACGGCCTGCGTCTCACCTGGATAGCCGCCGACGGTACCGTGCTCTACGATACAAACGCGGACGCCTCCTCGATGGAGAACCACGCGGACCGCGAGGAGATATCCGAGGCGCTGGAGACCGGTAGCGGCGAGGGCAAGCGCGTTTCCGCCACGCTCAGCGAAAAGACGGTGTACATCGCGCTCCGGCTCTCAGACGGCACGGTCATCCGCGCCGCCGCCTCGCACTATACGGTGCCGACGCTGCTGCTCGGCATTTTGCAGCCGCTTATAGTTATAATAATCCTGGCCGTGGTGCTCTCGGCGCTGCTGGCCTCGCGGCTCTCGAAGCGCATCGTCGGACCGCTCAACGCCATAGACCTGGACCACCCGCTGGAGAACGATACCTACGACGAGCTCTCCCCGCTGCTGACCCGCGTGGAACGGCAGCAGCGGCAAATACGCAGCCAGCTTGACGAGCTCAATCGCCGCCGCCGCGAGCTCGAGGCCGTGACGAGCAGCATGAGCGAGGGCCTGATACTGCTCGACGCCGAGGGCTGCATCCTGAGCATAAACCCCGCGGCGACCAAGGTCTTCGGCGCGGACGACGAGAGCGTCGGCAAGGACATACTCACCGTGGACCGCAGCCCGGAGCTGCGCGCCGTCATGGACAAGGCGCGCCGGGGCGTGCGCGGCGAGACCACGATAGAGCGCATGGGCCTCGAGTATCAGCTGACGGCCAGCCCGGTCTCGGGCGGAGGAGCGGTGCTGCTGGTGTTCGACGTCACGGAGCGCCGCCGCGCCGAGCGCATCAGGCGCGAATTCACGGCCAACGTCTCGCACGAGCTCAAGACCCCGCTGCACTCCATCATGGGCGCGGCGGAGCTGCTGGAGACCGGTCTTGTGAAGCAGGGCGACGAGGCGGAGTTCTACAAGCGCATACGCACCGAGGCGTCCCGGCTCCTGGCACTCATCGAGGACGTTATCGACCTCTCCCGCATGGATGAGGGCGAGAGCTTCCCGACGGAGCAGGTGGATCTGCATGAACTGGCGGCCGATGTCGCGGCTCAGCTGGCGCCGGAGGCCGAAAAGCGGCAGATGAGCCTGAGCGTCGAGGGCGGCGCGGCGGTGATGACCGGCGTGCGCAGGCTGCTGTGGGAGATAGTGTGGAATCTTGCAGACAACGCGATAAAGTACGGCCGCGACGGCGGCAGCACGGTCATATACACCGAGCAGCTTCCGGACGGCGGCGCGCGTCTGCGCGTGAAGGATAACGGCGTGGGCATAGCCCCGGAGCACCAGACCCGCGTGTTCGAGCGCTTCTACCGCGTGGACAAGAGCCACTCCCGCGCCACGGGCGGCACCGGACTGGGGCTTTCGATAGTGAAGCACGCCGCCCAGTATCACCACGGCCAGATCGGCCTGGAATCCAGCGAAAAGGGCACGGAAATAACCGTGACCTTCCCAAAGGAATAAATAGCTTCGACCGCCTTTTCAAAGGCAGCGGAGTCGATGGGGGACCCTCACCGGGGGTTCCCCATCTTTGTGTTTGCACGGCTCCACCGTCCCCGACAATAAAAAAGCGGGCCCCCGGGAGGGCCCGCGCCCGCTTTTATACAAAAAGCGAGCCAAAAACATTACGATTTCGGCCGGGAGGTGTCGGAGGAGGGGTCCGGCGTCTCCGTTTTTTTCTCAGGCTCGGGAGGTGCCCAGAAACGGCCGTACATTGTGGAATACTTTCTTATCTTCGCCGCAAGCTCCGGCGTCGCTTCGCCCGGCTTCATGCGCCAGCGCCAGTTGCCCTGCGCCGTGCCGGGGACGTTCATGCGCGCCTCCGCGCCGAGGCCGAGGTAGTCCTGCATCTGCGCCACAAACAGCCGCGCCACGCTGGACATGCCGCCGCGGATGACGCCCCAGTTTACGCCTTCCTCCTCGTTCAGGCCGAGGTAGAGGCCGGCGTAGGCCACGTCGTCGCGCTTGCCGTCCTTGTACCACTGCATCAGCGTCTCGTTGTCGTGCGTACCGACGTAGCAGACGCAGTTCGGCGTGTAGGTGTGCGGCAGGTAGTTGCTCGGCTCGCGGGAATCGAAGGCGAACTCCAGCACCTTCATGCCGGGGAAGCCCGAATTGTGCAGCAGCTGTACCACGCCGGGAGTGAGGAAGCCGAGGTCCTCCGCGATGAACTTCGTATCGTGGAACCAGTCGCGCAGCACGCCGACCAGGCTCATGCCCGGACCCGGCATCCACTTGCCGTTTTTCGCCGTCTTTTCCCCGTAAGGCACGCTCCAGTAGCTCTCAAAGCCGCGGAAGTGGTCGATGCGTATGACATCGTAGAGCTTCTTTGCGCCCTCGATGCGGCGTATCCACCAGCCGTAGCCGTCGGCTCTCATGCGCTCCCAGTTGTAGATAGGGTTGCCCCAAAGCTGGCCGTCCTCGCAGAAGTAGTCGGGCGGCACACCGGAGACGCAGGTGGGGATGTTTTTCTCGTCGAGCAGAAAGCTCTTGGGGTCCGCCCAGACATCCGAGGAGTCGAGCGCGACGTAAATGGGCAGGTCGCCGATTATCTCTATGCCCAGCGAGTGGACATATTCGCGCAGCTTATCCCACTGCTTGTAGAACATGTACTGTATCCAGGTGAAAAGCCGGATATCGGCGTCCAGCAGCTTGCGGTAATGAGCAAGGCTCTCCGGCTTCCTGAGCCGCACGTCCTCGTCGGGCCAGAGCGTCCAGGACACCATGCCGAAGTGCCGCTTGAGCGCCATGAACAGCGCATAATCAGGCAGCCAGCCGGCATTCTGTTCACGGAATGCCGTGACCTCCTTCGCGTCGCGGTCCCAGCCGCGCTCACAGGCGAGGCGGAGAATGTCGAAGCGGTTGTAGTAGATCTTGCCGTAATCGACGTTCATCGGGTCGTCGCCCCAGTCTACGGCTTCGACCTCTGCCTTTGTCAGCAGACCGTCGTCAATGAGCATGTCGAGGTCTATGAAATACGGGTTTCCCGCATAGGTGGAGAAGGAGGAGTATGGCGAATCGCCGTAGCTCGTCGGGCCGAGGGGCAGGAGCTGCCAGGCCCTCTGCCCCGCCGCCGCGAGGAAATCCGCAAATTTGTAGGCTTCCTTTCCAAAGGTGCCTATGCCGTACTTGGACGGCAGGGAAGATATCGGCATCAGAATGCCGCTTTTCCGTTCCATGACTGCTTACCCCTTTACCGCGCCGGAAACGACGCCCTTGATGATGTGCTTCTGCCCCGCGAGGTAGACTATGATGATGGGGAAGATAGCCAGCATGATGCAGGCCATCATCGGACCCATCTCGACACGGCCGTAGCTGCCGCGGAAGTACTGGATAAGCATCGAGATGGTCTTGTACTTATCTATATCCAGTATCAGCGTGGGCAGAAGGTAGTCGTTCCATATCCACATGGCCTCAAGTATGCCGACGGAGACCATGGTGGGCTTGAGCAGCGGGAACACGACCTTGAAATAGGTCTGCACGGGATTGCAGCCGTCTATCATAGAGGCCTCCTCGATCTCGATGGGCACGCTGCGCATGAAGCCGCAGAACATGAACACGGCGAGGCCCGCGCCGAAGCCCAGGTACACGAACCAGAGCATCCAGGGCGTGTTAAAGCGCAGGGTGTAGAGACCGAAGAAGTTTATCCTCATGCTGTCGGCAAGGGAGGAGAGGGTGAACATGACCATCTGGAAGGGCACGACCATGGAGAAGGCGCAGAGCAGATAGAGCGCCTTGGTGACCCAGCTCTTGACCCTGGTGATGTACCAGGCGAACATGGAGCAGAAGAGCAGTATGGCCGCGACGGAGCTCACGGTTATGAACAGCGTATAGCCGAAGCTGGCGAAGAAGCCGCGGGAGGTTATGGCGTTCACATAGTTGTCGAGCCCCGCGAAGGTCTCGGAGTTCGGCAGCTCGAAGGCGGTCGAGGTGCTGATTGCGGACTCGACCTTCAGCGAATTCATGAGCACCATGAATATGGGATACATGTAGATGACGCAAACGATGGTCATCACGATGCTCCATATGAGGTTGGTACGGGCGTTGGACTTTCTCACTGCTGTACCTCCTTCCTGCGGGTGGCGCGCAGCTGGATGAGCGAGATGGCCACGACGATCAGGCAGAAGATGACGGCCTTGGCCTGGCCTATGCCGCGCCACTGCGGGCCGGAGCGGCCGTAGAAGGTGTAGTAGATGTTATACGCAAGCAGCTCCGAGGCGTGGTTCGGCTCGCCGCCCGTGAGGGCCATGTTCTGGTCGAAGAGCTTGAAGCTGTTGGTGATGGTGAGGAAGAGGCAGATCGTGAGGGAGGGCATGAGCATAGGGAACTTGACCTTCCAGAAGGTCTGCCAGGGCGTCGCGCCGTCTATCTCCGCGGCCTCTATCAGGGTGTCCGGTATGCTCTGGAGACCGGCTATGTAGATTATCATCATATAGCCTATCTGCTGCCAGGCCATGAGTATGACCAGGCCCCAGAAGCCCGCCGTCGCGTCCAGGCGCAGCAGCGGCTGTTCAAGGAGACTCAGCGCGCAGTTGAGCAGTATCTGCCAGATGTAGCCGAGCACGATGCCGCCGATGAGGTTCGGCATGAAGAACACCGTGCGGAAGGCGTTGGTGCCGCGTATTGCCTTGGTCAGGATGAGCGCCACGGCGAGGCCGCCCACGTTTATGACCAGGGTCGAAACCACGACGAAGGCGCAGTTATACCAGAATGCGTGTGTGAAGGTGCTGTCTGCAAAGACCTTTGTGAAGTTTGAAAGGCCGATGAAGGTAGCGTCCTTGACCGTCGTAAACTGGCAGAAAGCCAGATAAACGCCCTCAACAAACGGGATTATGAACCCGAATATGAAGGCGAGCAGCGTCGGCAGGACGAAGATAGGCCAGTATTTGCGTATGGCTTTTTCCACCTGCTGTTCCCCCCCTGTAAATAAGTGAACACCGTCCGGGCCGGACTCGCCCGCTGCGCGGGCCCCGCCCGGGCGGTGTTTTTAAAAAGGGGCCGCCGGATATGTCCGGCGGCCCCGGAAAGCCGTTTTGTTCTGCTTTCTCAGCTCAGGCGCTTATCAGCCGTTGGCCAGGGCGTACTCGGTGGCCCAGCCGTCAACGAAGGCGCTGACGACGGC
>URDK01000050.1 GCA_900546485.1 uncultured Eubacteriales bacterium | reverse complement strand
GGCGCAAACCTACCACAGTAATGTGGCAAGGCGGTGCTTCCCTACTCCACCACATACTCTGGAACTCCACTACGCTCGACTGCCGGGGCAAGTTCAACAACTTTTGGGGCAGCTCGCGGGCAGTGAGGGCGCTGAGCGATACGCTCTGCATCGAGCACGGACTGTCCGTCGTCGAGGCTCCGAAGCGCCGCGGCAAGAGCTACAACAAGTGGCTCGCGGAACAGCGGCCGAGCCTGCTCATTGACATCCAAGCTAAGCTCTCAGAGGGCAAAGGCGCGGGCTATGAGCGCTGGGCGAAGGTGTTTAACCTCAAGCAGATGGCGCAGACCATAAACTTTCTCAAAGAGAACGGCGACATGGACTTCGACGAACTCTCGCGCAGAGCCGAGGCCACGAGCGAGAAATGCAGCGCCCTGACCGAGAAGCTGAAGAGGACGGAAGCGCGTATGTCCGAGGTCGAGGAGTTGAAAAAGCAGGTCATAAACTACCTGCGGACGCGGGAGACCTTCCGTGCTTACAAAGCATCCGGCTACTCGAAGCGGTATTTAGCCGAGCACGAACAGGAGATACTTCTGCACCGAGCTGCAAAGAAGGCGTTCAATGATCTGGGGTTGAAAAAGCTTCCCACGGTCAAGACTCTGCAAGCCGAGTACACCGCCCTCCTCGCAGAGAAGCGCGCCGCATACCCGGCCTACCGCGAGGCCAGAGCCGAGATGAAAAAGCTACTGACCTACCGCGCCAACGCTGAGGCGATACTTAACGTTGATGTAAAGGCTGACGGGAGACAAAAAGAGCACGGGCAGCGTTGAGCCGCCCATGCTCTTTTATTTGATATGCATAGTTATTTGCGATGACCACGGCGGTTTACTGGGTAAAGGTTGGTGGTCATAGGCCTCTCCCTCTGTACCCTCCGCTACTTTAGGTGCTGGCAAGCGCTCCGCTCATCCAGAGCAGCAGGTCTCAACCACTCTACTCCAAAACAGTTTCATGGGGATGGTCATGGGGCTGATGCTTGAGCGCAGCATGGAGAAGCTCCACTCAAGGTCTCGCTCATCCAATCTGAGGAAGGCGAGCTGTTCCATGACGCTCCGCGGCCAGAGTTCATCCATGACGTAGTCCGGCATATATGCAAAGCCATCTCCACCAATCACAGATGCGATGATGGAGTGCAGGTTCGACATCACTGTCACCCTACGCGGATGCACGCCGTGCTCCTTCATGTGTCGCGACTCGACCTCATAGAGGTAATATTCCTCGGCCATCTGGTAAAACAGCAAGTCGTTCAGCTGCTCGGCGCCGACTTGCAAGGTCTGCTCCGGCGAGGAGGCACGGCCTGCAACAATTGGATTTCCCCTGCTGCATATGAGCAGGAGCTTTTCTCGGTTCAGAGGCTTCACGAAGCAGTTTTTGAACTCCTCGCCCATGGTGTGGCCGAAGCCTATGTCCAGCTCGCCCTTCATGACCCTCTCGCGCACAGTCTGGGAGGTGCCTTCCCATATGGATATCTCAATTTCAGGGTGTTCCTGCGCAAAGTCCGGGATGACTCGGCTGGCAAGCTCGTGGCTTTTCTGCAATGGTATACCTATGAGCAGTTTCCTGCGCGTCTGTGCGCGAAGCCGCGCCAGAGAGGCGTTCAGCGTATCCTCCGCCTCGCGCTCGCGCAGGAGATAGTCTTTGTAGATGCGCCCCGCCTCTGTGAGACGCAGAGGAGTAAACTGCCTGTCCACGAGCTTTATATCCAGCTCCTTCTCAAGCCGGTTCAAATACTGCGTCAGTGAGGGCTGGGAAACCAACAGCCGCTCCGATGCGCGAGTTATATTCAGGGTCTCCGCTATGGTGATGAAATAGTATTTCCTACCGGAGTTCATCGACCGCCCTCCCCCAAAATTTTTGGTCCCTATCGCTATATTTTATAGAATATGCTCCGATATGTTGTGATACTTGCCATATATCATAATATCACGGTTATGATTTGTGCGCAACAAATATTATACTTGGCCGTTGTTTTATGATAGAAGTATTTACAGAACCGAAGGCCGCCCGGAGTGGACGGCTAGACTGGAAAACACGAAAGGAGAACGCAGCAATGGCCAAAAAGAAAATGACGGTACTCGATTTCAAGAAGTTCAAGCAGGAGGGGCGAAAATTCACCTACGTCACGGCTTATGATTACACGACTGCCTCCATTGTCAACGAAAGCGAGACCGAAGTAATCCTCGTCGGCGACTCGCTGGGCATGGTCATGCTGGGCTACAACAGCACCGTCGGCGTCACGCTAGACGATATGATTCACCACATCCGCCCGGTGGTGAAAGGCGCACCGAATACTTTCGTCGTTGGCGACATGCCCTTCGGCAGCTATCAGGAGAGCCCGGAGCAGGCCATCCGAAGCGCCTGCCGCATCCTCATGGAAACCAACTGCGACTGCGTCAAGCTCGAGGGCGGCAGCAATATGGCGGAAACCATCCGCCGAATGGTCGAGGTTGGCATACCCGTCATGGGCCACATCGGCATGACCCCACAGAGTGCCACCAGCTTCGGCGGCTTCAAAGTCCAGGGCGGCACGCCCGAAACAGCGGCCAAGCTCGTCGAGGACGCGAAGGCCCTCGAGGCCGCAGGCGTGTTTTCAATAGTTGTAGAATGCGTGCCTAACGGCGTGGCAAAGGCCATCACCCAGGCCGTCAGCGTGCCCATTCTCGGCATCGGCGCGGGCCCCTATGTCGACTGCCAGGTGCTTGTCACTCAGGACCTGCTGGACATGTACGGCGACTTCAAGCCCAAGTTCGTCAAGCACTTCGCTCATATCCGCAAGGCGATGGTCGAGGGCCTCAACGCCTTCCACGCCGAGACTCTCGACGGCAGCTTCCCGTCCCAGGAATACAGCTTCAACAAGGTCGTTGAAGGCTACGAGGTATGAGTACTGAACCAGGTAAAGAAATGAAGGAGAAATTCTCAATACTCAAGCTGGTACAGAAGGTGCCGGGCGGTATGATGATAGTACCGCTCATACTTGGAGCTCTGTGCAACTCGTTCATACCGCAGGCCATAGAAATAGGCGGCTTCACCACAGCTCTGCTCAAGGATGGAGTCAACGCCTTTGTCGCTATGTTCTTTGTCTGTTCCGGCTCGCAGATTAAGCTCCGTGAGGCTGCCACGCCCCTGGCAAGAGGCACGGTGCTCTGCCTGTCGAAGATAATCATCGGCGCGGTCATCGGCCTTGTGGTGGCCAAAGTCTGGGGCATGGAGGGTATACTCGGACTCTCGCCCCTTGCTCTCGTCTCTGCCATCACCAACTCGAGCGGCACGCTCTATGTCTCGCTGGCCCAGGAGTTTGGAGACAAGAACGACGTCGCTGCCATCGGCCCGCTCTGCATCAACGATCTTCCGTTTGTGACGATGATCGTTTTCGGCGCTGCCGGCCTTGCCGACATCCCGCTTATCAGCCTGCTTGCCTCTCTCTTCCCGCTGGTGCTCGGCATAATTCTCGGCAACATCGACGAGAACATCCGGAAGTTCCTTGCCCCTGGATGCAACGTCATCATCCCCTTTGTCGCCTTTGCACTCGGCGCCAACCTGCGCTTTCAGTCGCTGCTGAGTGCCGGCATGAGCGGCATACTGCTCGGCATCATCACCGTCATTACCACGGGCCTCGGAGGTTACTATTCCTACGCCCTCACAAACCACGGCAAGCCCCGTGCCGTCGGCGCCGCCATCGGCTCATGCGCCGGCATCTGCTCGGCCACGCCGCTCTACGTCGCCTCCGTGGACGAGAGCCTCATGCCTTATGTGGCCGACGCCACCGCCGCCTGTACCGCCGCGACCCTGTTGACCGCCATACTCTGCCCCGTTTTCGTCTCCATGCTTGACCGCTGGGACAAGAAAAAGGACGCCGCAAGGACAAACAAATCCAAGACCACGGCATAGTTCGAATAAAATAAGGAGGTATTCCCATGGGCAAATACGTTGAAATAGGCTATCCAATCTACGACGGCATGGGCGTCTATCCCGGCCTGCCCATCCCCACCGTCAAGATACGCGAGGACCTCACCGCCGGCGACCCCTGGAACGGCTCCGTTATGGACATCTACCTCCACGCCGGTACGCACTGCGACGCGCCCTGGCACTACATGGGCGGCGACACGCCCAAGATGGACGATGTCAATGCCCTGCCCACCGAGAGCTTCATCTACGACCACCCCGTGATGCTCGACTGCCCCTTCGAGGAGAAAAACGGCCTCATTACCAAGGAGATGCTGGAAAAGCTGGGTGACGAGCTCTACGAGGCAGACCTCATCATCTTCAACACCAACTCCTGGCCCAAGCGTCCCGTGGACTTTGAGGACTACGGCACGGATTTCGCCGCCGTCGGTGCCGAGTGCGCGGAGTGGATGCGCATGAACCTGCCCAAGCTCAAGGCCGTTGCCATCGACACCCTGAGCATCGAGAACATCGCCATCGGCAAGCAGAACGGTTTCCGCACCCACAAGGCCTACCTCGACCCGGCCCGTACCGACCACACCATACGCATCTACGAGGACGTGAACCCCGGCCCGCTGGTCGGCAAGAAAGTCCTGCGCGCCTTCTGCTCGCCCCTGCGCATCAATGCGGACGCCTGCATCTGCAACATCATCTGCGAGATCGAGGACTGAGGAGGTACACGGCATGAAGATAGGTATCATCGGCGCTGGCGCGATGGGCTGTATCTACGGCATGTATCTGAGCGCCAAAAACGAGGTGCTCCTGGTGGACGTCGTGAAAGCCCACGTGGACGCCATCAACGAAAAGGGCCTTAGCTTCACGCATCTGGACGGCGTGACGAAGAACTACAAGATAAAGGCCACGATGGACACCACGGGCTGCGAGCCAGCCGACCTGGTTATTCTGCTGACAAAGGGCTACCAGAGCGCGCAGGCGCTGGAGGCCAACAGCTCGCTGATAGGCCCCGAGACCCTGGTGCTCTCGCTCCAGAACGGCTACGGCAACGCGGATGAAATCGTCAAGTACGTCCCCGAAGACCGCATCCTGCTCGGCACAAGCGGCGGCGGCGCTATCGTCGCCGGCCCCGGCGACATCCGC
The DNA here is from genome assembly GCA_900546485.1 of uncultured Eubacteriales bacterium. Taxonomy (GTDB): domain Bacteria; phylum Bacillota; class Clostridia; order Oscillospirales; family Oscillospiraceae; genus Scatomorpha. The sequence goes on along the minus strand of URDK01000050.1, from coordinate 14,128 downwards.
CACAAGGGCCAGGGACCTACGCACATCGGCAGTCTGAGCGGCGACCACGAGAAGGCCAAGCTCATAGTAAAGCTCATGCAGGACTGCGGCGTGCCCGATGTTGTGTTTGAGGAGAACGTCAAGGCGCTGGTTTGGAGCAAGGTGTTTGTGAACATCGGCATTAACGCCATCTGCGCGCTCATCGGCGACACGAATCAGTGCATCGCAAACAATCCCAATGCAAACGCGGTCTCATACGCGCTGGTCAAGGAGGCCGTAGCCATAGCGAACGCCACGGGTATGGATTTTGACTTTGAGGCCGAGTTCAAAAACACCGTGGACATAGCCCTTGTGACGGGCGGCAACATCTGCTCCATGTTGGCGGACGTGAACAACAAGCGCCGCACGGAGGTGGACCGTATAAACGGCGCCGCTGTTTCAGAAGGCGCAAAGGTCGGCATGGCAGCACCTCTGAACCAGCTCATGGTCGACCTCATCCACGCTAAAGAGCGGCTGTATTGACAAAGAAAAGGGTGCGCTTCCGGCGTACCCTTTTCCATAAAAACAGGAGGATAAAATGGAATTTAAGACCGACATTGAGATAGCCCAGGAGTGCGGAAAGGAAAAAATAACGGCTGTGGCCGCGCGGGCCGGAATACCCGAGGAATACCTCGAGCTCTATGGCAACTACAAGGCGAAGATAGACTGCAAGTTCCTCAAGGATAACGCCGCGAAGCCGGACGGCAGGCTCATACTCGTCACGGCAATCACGCCGACGCCTGCGGGCGAGGGCAAGACGACCACCAGCGTTGGCCTCACGGACGGACTGCGCAAAATCGGCAAGCGCGCTATGGTGGCGCTGCGTGAGCCCAGCCTTGGCCCCGTGTTCGGCGTCAAGGGCGGCGCGGCGGGCGGCGGATATGCGCAGGTGGTGCCGATGGAGGACATAAACCTCCACTTCACCGGCGATTTCCACGCCATCGGGGCGGCGAACAACCTCCTCGCCGCGATGCTGGATAACCACATCCAGCAGGGCAACGCGCTCGGCATAGACCCCAAGCAGATAACTTGGAAGCGCGCCGTGGACATGAACGACCGCCAGCTCAGGCACATAGTGGACGGCCTCGGCGGCCGGATGCAGGGCGTGCCGCGTGAGGACGGCTTTGAGATCACCGTGGCCAGCGAGGTCATGGCCGTGCTCTGCCTTGCGAGTGACATCACCGACCTAAAGACCCGGCTCGCGCGCATCATCGTGGGCTATACCTACGACGGCAGGCCCGTAACCGCCCACGACCTCAAGGCCGAGGGCGCGATGGCCGCACTTTTGAAAGACGCGCTCAAGCCGAATCTCGTGCAGACCCTCGAAGGCACGCCCGCTTTCATCCACGGTGGCCCCTTCGCCAACATCGCCCACGGCTGTAACTCCATCACCGCCACGCGCATGGCGCTCAAGTGCGCGGACTACGTCGTCACCGAAGCGGGCTTTGCCGCCGACCTCGGGGCGGAGAAGTTCATAGACATCAAGTGCCGCATGGCGGGACTCCAGCCCAGCGCCGTAGTCATAGTCGCCACGGTACGCGCGCTGAAATATCACGGCGGCGTGCCGAAAGCGGAACTGAACCATGAAAACCTCGAAGCACTTGAACGAGGCCTGCCCAACCTCCTGCAGCACGTCGGAAATGTGAAAAACGTGTTCGGTCTGCCCTGCGTCGTTGCAATAAACGCTTTCCCGACGGACACTCAGGCGGAACTGGCCATGGTCGAGGGCAAATGCAAGGAGCTTGGCGTCAATGTGGCACTCAGCGAGGTCTGGGCCAAGGGCGGCGATGGCGGCAAAGCGCTCGCCGAGGAAGTCGTGCGCCTGTGCGAGCAGCCGAACAGCTTCTGCCAGAGCTACAAACTGGACGCGAGCGTCATGGACAAGCTCAACGCCATCTGCACGAAGGTCTACCATGCCGACGGTGTCCAGCTCGTGGGCAATGCCGTGAAACAGCTCAAGCAAATCGAGGAGCTGGGCTTCGGCAGCCTGCCCATCTGCATGGCCAAGATGCAGTATTCCTTCTCCGACGACCCGGCGCTGCTCGGCGCTCCGAAGGGCTTCACCGTGACGGTGCGCAACCTCAAGGTCTGTGCGGGCGCTGGCTTCATCGTGGCGCTCACCGGCGACATCATGACGATGCCGGGGCTTCCCAAGGTGCCGTCTGCTGAGAAGATAGACGTCGACGAAAACGGTGTCATCTCCGGGCTGTTCTGATGGAGAAGAACATTGATAAGCTCCTCGCTGCGCTCGCATCCTCCGCTCCGACTCCAGGCGGAGGGGGTGCTGCAGCGCTAGCGGGCGCGCTGGGCATAGCGCTCGGCAACATGGTCGGGAACCTCACGCTGGGCAAGAAAAAGTACGCGGACGTGCAGGAAGCCATCGTCGCGCTGAACGCGAGGGCGGAGTCGCTGTGCAGCGAATTTGCCGCTCTAATCGACGCGGACGCGGAAGCCTTTGCGCCGCTGGCGCAGGCGTATTCCATCCCGAAGGGCGACCCAAACCGCGCAAAGGTGATGGAGGCGGCGCTGCTGCGTGCGGCGGAGACGCCGCTGGAGGTAATGCGCAAGTGCGTGAGTGCATTGGACGTAATATCTGAGTACGCGGCTAAGGGCAGCGCACTGGCCATCTCCGACGCGGGCTGTGCCGCGGCGCTTGTCCGTTCCGCAGCAGAAGCCGCCGCGTTAAACGTATTTATAAATACGAAGTCCATGTCCGATTGCAAAATAGCGGACACAATAAACAGTGAAGCTAACAGTATAATGATGCACTGCAAAATGGTTTCAAACGAGATCTACGATAAAGTATATGGGAGGCTCGTGGATGGCTAAAATATTGAAAGGCGCGCCGGCGGCAGGCGCGTTGACGGAAAAGCTCGCCGCAGCAGCCCAAGCGCTCAGCGCCCATGGCATAACGCCCACACTTGCAATAGTCCGCGTTGGCGGGCGCGGCGACGACATCGCCTACGAACGCGGTGCCGTGAAGCGCTGCGAGAAGGTCGGTATTGCTGTGCGCAGCTTCGTTCTGGCGGCAGATGTGAGCCAGGATGAGCTGCTGGCCGTCATCGACGAGATAAACCGCGACGAGACCATCCACGGCTGCCTCATGTTCCGCCCGCTCCCCAAACACATAGACGAGCGCGCTGTCTGCGAAGCTCTGGACGTGCGCAAGGACGTCGACTGCATGACCGAGCGCTCGCTCGCCGGAGTGTTCACCGACTCGAGCGTGGGCTTCGCGCCCTGCACCGCGCAGTCGGTCATAGAGCTGCTCGACTACTACGGCGTCGAGCTCGCGGGCAGGCGCGCCGCGGTCATCGGCCGCAGCCTTGTCATCGGAAAGCCGGTCTCGATGCTGCTTCAGGCGAAGAACGCCACGGTCACAATGTGCCACACCAAGACGGTGGATATGGCTGCCGTCTGCCGCGCAGCGGACATCATAGTCGCCGCCGCGGGGCACGCGGGTACGGTGACGGCGGAGTTCACGAACCCGGCGCAGGTGGTAGTCGACGTGGGCATAAACGCGCTGCCGGACGGCTCCCTTGTGGGCGACGTGGACTTTGCAACGGTAGAGCCGCTGGTAAAGGCCATTACGCCGGTGCCGGCGGGCGTCGGCAGCATGACCACCGCCGTGCTCTGCAAGCATGTCGTCGAGGCAGCTGAGAGGGCAGGAAAGTGAAGGTCCTGAGGGCTTTTGCGTCCGCGGTGCTGGCAGGAATGAGCATAGGCTTCGGCGGGCTCGTGTTCCTCTCCATTGAAAACCGCATAGTCGGCGCGGCGCTATTTACGATAGGACTGTTCACGGTCTGCACTTTTGGATTGAACCTGTTCACGGGCAAGGTCTGCTACGCGGCGGAAAACAGCAGTGGCTCTGTTCTCGGCCTGCCGGTCATCTGGCTGGGCAATCTAGCCGGGACGGGAATAACGGCACTGATAGCCGCGCTGAGCCGCATCAGCGCCATATCCGGCAAAGCAGCCGAGCTCTGCGCCGCGAAGCTGGATGACTCCGTTTTGAGCCTGTTCCTGCTCGGCGTGCTGTGCAACATTTTCATCTACATAGCCGTGGAAGGCTACAAGAAAAATCCTCACGAGCTTGGCAGGTACCTGTCGCTTTTCTTCGGCGTCATGGTGTTCATACTCTCCGGGACGGAGCACTGTGTGGCTGACATGTTCTATTTCTGGCTTTCCGGCTGGAGCACAGATGCGCTCGTGCGCGTGCTAATCATAAGCCTGGGCAACGCCGCAGGCGGCCTAGCGTTCCGCGCGCTGCACAGGTTTGTACTCGGCGCGGCCTGAGAGCCATCAACTCGGGAAAGGAGTTAGCTCCTGTGAAAAAGTCGCGCTTCTCAGCCCGCTGCATGGCTGTGACGGCGGTGCTCGCCGCCATGTGTACCGTGCTCGGCGGAATGTCGCTAAAGCTTGGCGGCAACTTCGAGTTCACCTTTGAGAGCATACCCGTGCACATAGGCGCGATGCTGTTTGGCCCTGGCGAGGGCGCGCTCATAGGCGGCATCGGGACATTAATCTATCAGGTGCTGCTCTCCGGCTACGGCATAACCGCTACGACCGCGCTGTGGATATTGCCCTATGTCGTCTGCGGCATGGTGGTTGGCCTGGGCACACGCGGCGCTGTGACGGCCCGCGGAGCGAAGTTGACGTTGCTCATCCTCGCGGCGGAATTATCCGTGACGCTGCTGAACACCCTGGCGCTGTATGTGGACAGCGTCGTCTACAGCTACTATACCCCTGTCCTTATATTCGGGACACTCGCCGTGCGCTTGGTGATCTGTGCGGCGAAGTCCGTAGTATATGCAGCGGTGCTTCCCGTACTTGTAAACCGGCTTAGCGCTGTTGCCATTCTGCGTCCTGCGGGAAAAAGATAAACTTAAAGGCATTGCAATGCAATGCCTTTAAGTTTATCTTGATCCTTATTTCTACTACCTCAAATGCATGCATTGCGGCACTCCCGATAGCTTCGTCGTTGCTTCTTTACAGCGGCCTTAAGCATCCGCAGGATGCGCCGCCGCACAATATGTGCGTTCTCCGGGGCCTCGCCCCGGAGAACATTTTTCGGGAGTGTCCGGACACTCCCATTGCTTGCGCAATGGAGTAGATTATTATAAAGGCGCGAGCTTTTTCTGCCCGCGCCCAAGTCATTCTTCCTCCTGCTTCCGTTCAGCTTCCTCTTTGACAGTCTGCTGCGCCTCTCTCAGATAATACTCAGCTATTCTTCTCAACGCATGGGAATAACGCAAGTATCCCATCGCAAGGGCTTCGTCGGAGGCTTTTTGATATTTATCCGCAATCGCTCTTTCCTCGTTCCCAGTTGGGTCGACAAAATGCGCCCCGCGCTGGTTCATTACTCCAAGAATGTAGCCTTTTCTCATTTCCTCTGCATCCGCATCATTTAGAGCCGCTATCATCGGCTCATATATCAGCACCCTATCCTTTTTGGGCGCATACGAGAGGCCCTGTCCCACAAATTGCATGGCTACTTCATATCTGTCGTTCTCCTTCGCCCAGGCCTTTACTTTGGAAAGCCACTCATTAAAAACGTCGGCATTAAAGTTCCCAGACCAATCTGTGCCCGGCACTGACCTGAAGTTCACTGAGAGTATGCCGAGCCTCTGCCTGATCCCCTGCGGGAGTTCAACATTGTCGCTCTCGCTTTGATGGCGCTTTTTATATCCGTGTTCGATAAACTCACAGAACAGCTCGGCATTGCAGCCGATAGCGGCATACAGCGCGTCCGGGCGTGAGTCTGAATACACCTCCAGCAGGGGCAGCAGCGAGAACTCTATCGCTGCCAGCCTGTCGCCTATATCTTCGTTTCTGCGGGACTCAAGTTCCTTGATGACAGGACGCACTAAGTGTTCATTTATGTCATTGATGTCTGTCTGTTCCAAAGTCTCCTCCAGCAAACTCAGGAGTAAATCAGACGAAATGCTTTCCTTTCGATAAATACACGGCTCGCACACACTCAAGGCCGTAGAGGACCTTCGGGCATTTCGCAAGTGGTCAATCGCATACATGGCATTTTCGCCGTCAAACAATACCAGGCTGTTTTCAGATACCTTCGTCCAATACATAAACTCAGAAGCATTGAGCAGTTTGCCGACTATCGGGAGATTAGCACCTGTCAGTCTCGTCTTTGAAAGAAGCTCAGAAATGAAATCTGCCGGACACTCTGAAAGCTCCGTATCGAAAACAGCCTCGGCACTATTGGCACTGATATAGCCCGTCAAAACAAACGCAAGAAACTCGGTTGCAAGTCTGCCAGATACTGCAGATTGAATAAGTCTGTCCAAATCATCGAGTCCAAGTTTTTGGCCAAGCTTGAGACCAACATCAAACTCGCTGTTCACTGAGAGTCCGAAATCAACCACGCTATTGATGCCGTAGGCTTTGAATATCTCCAGCACGGCTTCAGCCTTGTCGGCTTCTTTTCTCATTATATTTGTAAAATTATCGCAGCTGCGGTCAATGAAGTATTCGTCAATATGAGCCTGATAAAGCCGCTTGTGTTTGACCCGTATGTCTTTCGGCTCCGAGGCGTCTATCGCTGCCTGCAAAGCCGCCATGGCGGGTTCATCGAGTGTTTCGCCATTTTCAATATTCAGTAACAGCGCCCGGCACTTTATGTCACTTAGCTCATTCCATATTTCATATTTTTCTTCATCCCCGAGAGCCGGCGCTTCAACTTGGACAATACCTAGGTATCGCAGCCTGTCGTCCCCGTTGAAGTAATTCAGGAAATCTGTCATCTCTGCAAGCTTTTTCGGCTCGCTTTCCGCTTCTTCAAACATCATGGAGATATACGCTTGGCTCAGCTTTGCATATACGTCCATGCTGGTCTTGATCTCGTCGGGTATATTGCCAACAATATATTTGGGTTTTCGCCCGACGCCTGTAAACCCCTTTCCGCCGGGAACGAGCAGTTTGAGCAGCTGCCAGAGCACTTCAGGGCTCGTCCTGCCCAGGGCCTTGACGGCGCTTATCTGAATGTCTGCGGAGGCAAGCGTCTGTGCGTGCCAGGGCAGAAGTACAGTCGCCATCCTGTCCACCACGAACTCTCGGGCCTCGTCACTCTCTGCGCAGTCAGCAACCATGCCAAGGCAGCATAGGCTTTGCGGCAAATACTCTTCCGACCAGGCCAACGTCTGCAAAGAATCTATCAAGCCATCCTCAAATCTGGAGATATACGCGCGGCTTCCACGGCCTCTTCTAAACAGCGCCGATATAACCTCGGGTGATCTAACAATGAGCTGCTCCAGTTCTGTCAGGTAAGTCCCCGGCTCCATCTCAGCAATGGGCTTGAGCAGCTCCTGCATACTCATAAGTCTAAGCGAGTCACAGTCGCCAAAAAGCGCCCTGATCAAGCCAAACGAGTTGTAGGCCACAACACCGTCCGAGCAGGCAGGCAGCTTATCTTTGCAGTTGCAGACCTGGCAAAGCCCCTGTGTGAGGCCTTGTCTTAAGGCTGTGGAGTTTGTAAATTCACCGGTGCGCGGCATATAAAACGAGTACTCGCCGTCTTCAAGAATCCACGAGCTGCGCTGGGTCAAGAACGCCTTCTCCGCATCGAAGGCCAGGCTTATAATGCGGTCTGTTATGTATCCAGCACAGCTGTTCACCATGCTTTTTTGGCTGCGTATCTTCCACACTCCATTTGAGAATGACAGCCATGGACCGCTCTGGTTCAGTGCGTCCAGCAGGGCGGGTCGGATATCGGCATATGCACAGCCTGATACACGCTCCACGATTGCCACATCATGCTCATTTGATTCATTCCAGGCTCCAATCAAGGCCAGCGCCGCCCAAAGCTCGCTAGGCTGGTCAAAAGGCACCTGTACCTCAGTTGCTTCGGTTTTAAACAGGCCTTTGATTTCCTCGCAAACTGTATCCTGCGTCACCACTGCCGAATCCTGGTCGCACTCCGCGGCGTAGTCGCACAGGTTTCGCCACGTCACAGATGGGTCTCCGTCAACCACGTTCTCCAAAATCGCCGTTATAAGCGACCTGTTGATACTGTCCTTGTAATCAAGGTCGAATGTCAGCAGCGAAAACGCCTTGAAAAACAGCCACAGAGTATTTGCGTCTGGTTCTTCTCCCTTATTCGACTCGGTTATTAAATCTCTTATTGTTTCAAAAATTTCTCTCGTCGCTGTGGAAATGAAGCGTGACTGATAAATTCGGGTATCTGTAAAGTCGGAGGCATCTGACGATGACCACGCTTGGGTGTTCAGTTTCGCAATGGCAGTTCTGTTTTTGGGAGAAATGTTCGCTGTCACAAGAGCTATCCTGTCACAGTTCGTGTCAAAGCTTTCAGAATTGAAGTCTCTCCAAGCAGCCTGAACGGTTTCAACAAAATCCTTGTTGCTTTTGACAGCGCTGACACTATGCTTGACCTGAACAAGCAGTTTTCTGTCGTTATCTGTATAACAGACGAGGTCATCTATGTGATATCCGTGATGTCTGGCTTGAAAATCGAGCTTAACAATATATCTGTCAAAAACCGGGTCTCTGCCGCCGGCAAGCATCAGAAGCAAAAAATACGCCTGTACTCTATGTTCAAAATTATATCCCCCGCCGCCCTCCAAATATGGGCTTGCAAGCTGTTTGCCGTCCATGTAAAGTCCGCCCTTCTACAAGATAGTTGTAGATTATCTATTTATTTTAATAATATCACAATATTCGCAGAATTTCCATATATTTCACAAGCGCACAAGTGTTTTCGACCTTTAACCTGTTTAAATCCAAAGGCAGGAGCGTGCTTGAACACATCAAGCACGCTCCTGCCTACTATATCGGCCTCACGCCTCGCTAAACTCCATATCCGTTTCCGCATCTTCCAGCAGCTCGTCGAGCGTCAGCTTCTGGGAAAGCCAGTCAGCCTTCTTTTCCTTCGGCACGATGACCGGCATACGGTCATGGATGAAGCTGATGCCGTCGGCGGCTTTGCGGGTGAGGATGGTGAAGCGCGGCAAGGCTCCCGGCTCGGGCTTTGTGTAGAGGCCGCCGAGGTAGAGCAGCTCCTTGCCCTTCGGCCGGATAGCATATTTCACCTTACCGTCCGCGCGGCGTTCCCACTCGAAGTAGCAGCTCGCAGGGATGAGGCAGCGGCGCAGCTGTGCGCTCTCGCGGAAAAACTGCTTTTCCGCCGCCGTCTCGCTCCGTGCGTTTATGACGAGGCCGCCGCCACGGCGCTCAAAGCCCCAGCGCATGGGGAACACCGCCGGCTTCAACTGCCGGTTATTCGCTATGACCGCAGCCGTGTCCGAGGGGAAGACCTCGCCGGTCTTGACCTCGTCAGATTTACGCTTCGCTTCAGCTATGAGCTCTGCCAGCTCCTCCATGTCGCTCTCAGGCTCCACATAGTATCTCCCGCACATCAGCTCTCCCGCCTTTCCACAAACCAGCGCCCGTCCTCGTTGAACAGGTATGTCTCGCTGCGGCCTATCCTCACCGTGTACCTCGTCCCGGCCCCGCCCGCCTTGAGGCTCGCGGCCCGGCGCATGTCCAGCACGCGGTCTATGCCGTAGACCCGCCCGTCCTCCCAGGTTATTGACAGCGGCATGATGCGCCCCTCCGTGTCGAAGCGCGCGTCCACGCCCACATATACCTTTGCCCTGTTTTCGGACATTATACCTCACCTCAGACCGCTTTGAAATACCCGACCGGGTGTATGACGTGCTCGTCCTTCGGGCTGATGTTCCGCAGCGTGGGGTCGCTCACGCACACCGCCCGGCCCACACAGTAATGCCCGAAGCGGCGGCGCAGGTCGTCCACCGAGCGCTCCAGCCGTTCCCGCTTTTCCTGGCGCTCGCTGTCCTCGAAGATGCTGCACTGCACCGGCGTCGAGGCCGGGAGCAGGTCAGTTGCCCTCACGCCGATGGAGCGCAGGGGCTTGTGCCAGTCCCAATTCTCGCGCATCAGCCGCATCGCCGCCTCGTGCAGCGTTGAGGCGAGGCAGGTCGGAGATTCGAGCTTGAGCTGACGCTCGAAGGACGCGAGCTCATTGTCCCGAATATGCACCTGCACGCCCCGGCACAGGAAGCCTGACTCCCTCATGCGCTCGGCCACGCTCTCACAGAGCATCCAGTAGACGATGCCCGCGTCCTCGTCGCAGCTGAGGTCGCGCGGCGTAGTCGTGCTGTTGCCTATGCTCTTGATGACCGCCTCGTCTCCGGCGCGGGCGACGGGAGACGTGTCATAGCCCGTGGCGAAGTCGTGGAGGATGAGGCCCCACTTGCCGAGAAAACCGCGCAGCATCGAGGGCGGGGCCGCGGCGATGTCTCCGATGGTGTGAATGCCGCGCGAGGCCAGCTTGCGCTCCGTCGCCCGGCCCACGCCGAGCAAATCTGAGGCGGGCAGCGGCCAGACCTTGTCGCGGTAGTTCTCCGGGGTGAACACCGTGACGGCGTCGGGCTTTTTGTAGTCCGAGCCGAGCTTGGCGAAGATTTTGTTCCATGACGCGCCGACGGAGACGGTGATACCCAGCTCAAACTTGACGCGCTCGCGTATCTCATTTGCAAGTGCCTCCATCCCGCGCTCGCGGAGTTTCTGTGTCCCGGTGACGTCGCACCAGACTTCGTCGAGGCCGAAGGGCTCCACGAGGTCGGTGTAATCCGCGTAGATCTCGCGCGCCATGCGCGAGAAGCGAAGGTAGCGATCAAAGTGCGGCGGCACGATGTGCAGCTCCGGGCATTTCTGTTTTGCCTGCCAGAGCGCCTCACCGGTCTTGACGCCGAAGCACTTGGCGATCTGGTTTTTCGCCAGTATTATCCCATGCCTCGCCTCCACGTCCCCGCCCACCGCTACCGGCAGGTTTCGTATAGACGGGTCGTAGAGGCACTCGATGGAGGCATAGCAGGCGTTCATGTCAATGTGCAGCACCGAGCGCACGAGCTCACATCCTCACAAGATAGTAATTGCATTGTAACTCTCTTATTAAGAAATATGAAGTGGAAATAATATCTTCACAAGATATCCATAGACGTAAAAAGAGCCGGGGCAGATAATCTGCCCCGGCTCAAAACCAAGCATCCGCAGGATGCGCCGCCGCACTCACTCCCCGTCCAGTTTGCCGTCGCGGAGTTTGTAGACCTTGTCGGCCTGTTCTGCTATTGCGGGGTCGTGGGTCACAACGATCACGCAGCGGCCCTCCTCGTGGGCGAGCTTTACGAGGATGTCCATGATATTCCGGCTGTTTTCGCTGTCCAGATTGCCCGTCGGCTCGTCGGCGAGGATGAGCTCGCTGCCGGAGGCCAGGGCCCGCGCTATCGCCACGCGCTGCTGCTCTCCGCCCGATAGCATGTTCGGGTACCTCTTGAATTGCTCCGGCGTGAGGCCAACCGCCAGTAGCTTTTCCGAGGCCGCTGCCTCGGCCTCCTTAGCGGGCAGACCGCGGACGTACAATGGGTAGGCCGCGTTCTCCAGCGCCGTCAGGTGGCCGAAGAGGTTAAAGTTCTGGTAGATGACCGAGACGTGGCCCAGCCGGTACTCATCCCTGTCGAGCTCCGAGGTCGCCCTACCCTCAAACTCCACAGTGCCGCCCGTCGGGACGTCCAGGCCCGCCAGCAGGCTAAGGAACGTAGTCTTGCCGCAGCCGGAGGGGCCCGTGACTGCATAGATGCGCCCCTTTTCAAAACCGCAACTCACGCCGCGCAGCGCGTTCACGATCTGGTACTTGTTCCGGTAGCTGTATTCGAGCTCGTTCGTGCGCAGTATCTCCATCGCTATTCCTCCACTTTCATAAGCCGCATCACGTTGACGCCCGTTATCCGCACTATCGCTATCGCCGTGCCGAGCAGGAACACCAAAAGCAGCAGCAGCGCCTGCACCAGCGGCCCCGCGCCCACCGAGAGGCTCGCCGGGATGACGAAGCCGAGCCCGAGCAGCCAGCCGACTGCCGTCGGTATGGCGTACTCCTCAAAGGTCCACCTGAATATCTGAGCTCGCTTCATTCCGAGGCAGCGCATGACCGCAAATTCCTTTATCCTCCGCCGCGCGCTCAGATAGCCCGAGAGGAAGCCTATCGCCGCCATGACCGCCAGCAGCAGCGGCGTCAGCAGCCTCAGCAGCCTTATTCCGCTCATGAGCTCGTCCCGTGACCTGACGTAAGCCTCGTCCTGAATTATGACGCCGTAGCTTATGCCGTCGTTCACGTTCTCCGGCGCGGGATCGACAAAGTATTTGAAAATCTCCGCCCGGCTCTCCTCCAGCAGTCTGTTGTCTGCGATGTCGAAGGAGCAGGAATCCGTGGGAAAAACCTCGCTGTCCTCGCCGCGGAGCATGAAGAAGGGCACATAGAGCGTATTCTCCGGGCCGCCTCGCACCCAGCCTATGACCTGGAGGGAAAACTCGCCGCCAAGCGTGTCAACACATTCGACCCGGAACTCGCCTGCCTCGTCCGGCTCGACAAAGCCCTCAGGCGCAAGGCAAAGCCGCTCGCTCGTTCCCAGGGCGCTCTCGTCCCAGCCGTCGAGGAACTCGACCGTCACGCCCTCAAGCGCCGAGAGCGCGGGGTCCGAGTCCAGGCTCAGGATGCGCACTCCCCGGCAATTAACAGGATATGTGAGATCAAGACCCGCCTTTGCGCGGACATTTTTCACATAGCTGCCGAGCATGCAGCCCACGTCCTCCCGCCTGCCGGTGAGCTTCTCCACCTCGGCGGAGTACATGTTCAGCTTGTCCTGCGACATGCCCTTGGCATCCGTGACAACACAGTGCACCAGCGTGTCGCGCACGACTTCGTCGAGCGCGGACTCCTGCCTTGCCGTGAACCAGGCCAGCGCCGACGAGAGGGCTATGCCGCTGAACACCACTAGCGCCAAAAGAAGGCTTATGCCCCTCCTGCGTATGAGCGAGCGCAGGGCGAGGCCGTGCATTGCGGACATCGCGTCACCTCTTTTCCGTCATGAGCGGGCGCTTTGAGACCCGCCTTGAGCAGGCAAGGCCGCAGAGCGCGAGTATCACAAACTGCGCGAGGGCGCAGATGAGCAGCATGGCAAAGCTCAGGCCGATGTTCTCCGAGAGTATGGCCCGTGTCAGGTCGCCGAAGGCCAGCGCCGCAGCCGCAGCGCCGAGTATGACCGAAATGAGCGCTGCCGGGATGAGGAAAAACTGCATCTCGCGGAACACGGCCCTGTCCGACTGCCCCAGCAGCCGCATGGCTCTGGCCGTACCGCCCATCCTGTGCATGGCAAGCGCCATATACAGGGCCAGCACCAGCACAAAGACCGCGGAGCTGAGCACGAGCATCCGCGTCGAGTTCTGCGTCAGCGCCTCTATGGAGGTTTCCAGCGCCGAGTATTGCTGGTCGAAGCAGATGAAGCTGTCGGGCATGCCCTGTGCGGCCATGTATTCCAGGAACGCCTCCGACGCACCGTTTTCCAGCTCGAGCGCGTTGAGGAAGGTGGCGTAATCGCTCTCATACTGCTCCGCGTCCGGTATGGAGGCCTTGGGTACGAATATGGTCTCGGCGGTGAAGCTCTGCTGCCCCGGCGTCCACTCCGGCGCGGTGTAGATGCCGACGATCTCGTACTCCTGCGCAAAGCCTGTGCGGTTTTCCGGCGTCATCACCAGGGTGCGGCTCGTCAGCTCCGCAATCGTGCCGCCCGTTGAAAACATCGAGTACTCTGACTGCGCGGAGCCTGTGTTGTAGAAGTCCAGGCCCAACCTGTCGCCGGGCGCAAGGCCGTTATACGCGGCAAATTCCGCGCTCACGAGGCAGACGGCGGCGCCGGATTCATACTCCTCGGGCTCAAAGGCCCTGCCCTCCAGGATGGACGCCGTGCCGGAGTTGAAGCTGTAGAGCGTGTAGAGGTTGTCCGTCAGCACCACCGCAGCGGAGTTTATGTTCGTCTCCACCCAGGGGATGATCTCCTCGCGCCAGACTCTGCCCTCGTCCGAGGCCAGAAAGGCGCCAACATCGCCCTCATACTCGGCGTAGAAGGGCAGCTGTCCCTCTGCGGCGCAGTAGTAGAAATTGTAGTATCCCTCGTACTGCTCTGTCATCTGCTCCAGCCGCAGTCCCTCCGCTCCGGCGAGGATGGGGTTGCCCTCATCCGCAGTCTCCTGCGCTCCGGAGACGCCGTCGAGCATTTTGGGGCTG
>URDK01000049.1 GCA_900546485.1 uncultured Eubacteriales bacterium | reverse complement strand
GATCAGGAAGGGGGTCCGAGGGGGAAACCCTATCAAGGGGTTTCCCCCTTTTTCTTGTCCCTCCCCACGGAAATTTTCAAAGATTTCCGTGGGTTTTCGCCGTTTATCGTGTATTATAGGATGAGAGGGGGTGCGGCATGGGCGAGAGCAAGATTATAGAGCTTATAAGAGCTCGGGACGAGCGCGGGGCGGAGGAGCTGCTGCGCCATTTTGGCGCGCTCATACGCTATGTCATAGCGCCCATCCTGCCCGACGAGCGCGACCGCGAGGATTGCCTCTCCGAGGTGCTCATGCGAATCTGGGACGGTATCGGCGGTTTTGACCCCGCTCGCGGCTCCTGGCGCGCCTACATAAGCGCCGCGGCGCGCAACACGGCACTAAACCGTGCCCGGACAGATCGCACAGCCGAGGATCTCCCGGATGGCGTCTCCGCCCAGCCGGGGCCAGAGGAGACCGTCATCGCCCGCGAGGAGATCGATGAGCTGCGCCGGGCCATAGACGCCCTCCCTCCCGGCGACCGCGCGCTCATATACCGGAAATACTACTACCGCCAGTCCACGGCGCAGATGGCCTCGGAGCTCGGCCTGACGGCGCGGGCCGTGGAGGGGCGGCTCTACCGCATCAAAAAGCGCCTCGGCGCTGCCCTAGGAGGTGAGCGGAATGGATGACAAGCGGCTCGACGAGCTGCTCGGCGAGGCCGTCGGCTCCACCCCGCCAGAGGACGTGGTGCGCGCCGTCAGCCCCTGGCGGCACGCCATGAACCAGGTGCTCTGGGGCTTTGCGCTCACGAGTATAAGCCTCAATTTTCTACTTTTGAACTACATCCTGCCCAGCATAGGCGCCGTGCTGATACTGCTCGGCTTCCGCACGCTGAGGGCAAACAGGCACTTCCGCCTCGCCTATTATGCCTCGATGCTGCGCTGCGCGTTGCAGATAGCCGTGCTATTCCTTGCCGCCACGGTCATACGCTCCGAGGTCGTGGACCTCGTGCTCACCGTGCTCTCCGCCGTGTTTGCGCTCACCGTGACGCTTGAGCTCTATATGGGCATCATGGACGCTCAGGAGGCCGCAGTGCTGGAACTGCGCGCCCCAGCGGCGGCGATATGGCTCATGGTCTGGTACATCCTGCTCTACGCGCTGGGGCTGCTCACCGCGGCAGGCAGCATCGTGGGCCTGCTCATGCTCGCGGCGTTCATCGTCATCCTCGTCTCTCTGGAGAAACTCTCGAAGCAGCTCGACGAGGCGGGCTACGCCGTGGAGGCCGCACCGGTGCGGCTCTCCGACCGTACGGTGGGCGCGCTGCTGGCGCTCGCCGCGGCGGCGGCCGTGGTCCTGGGCATGACCTGCTTCAGCCGCTACGACATGGACTGGGCACCCCGGCCCGAGCGCGGCGAGGAGGCCGCGGCCGTTGCGGAGAAGCTGATGGAGCTCGGCTTCCCCGACTATGTGCTCGCCGACCTCGCGGACAGAGACGTCATCCTCTGCGAGGGCGCGGTGCAGGTGCTCTCGAGCACGGACACGCTCAGATTCCGGGACGGCTCCGATCTGCTGACGACCGGCGTCGCTGTGCTGCTGCCGGAGTTCGACGGCTGGGAGGACTACTGGCTCATCTTCCACCACTTTGAGTGGCAGGATGGCGCCCGGCTGCCCGGAACGGACAGCGCTGAGCTCTGGGCGACGAGTGGCTGGATGCTCGACCACAAAAACCCCGCCCACGGCCAGCTGCTCTGTTCCGATGACGGCGTGACCTATGCCGCGCCGCCCGCCGAGCATGTGCAGTGCCTGGACTATCAGTACACCGGTGGCTTCGGCTTCTCCTTCCCGCGCGGCGCCGAGGAGGCGCGGGGCTATCTGTGCTACGGCCTCATCGGCTCCTCGGACGACTGTGTCCACCTCAACTCGTGGCTCAACTACCAGCACCAGACCAGCGCGCTCATGTATCCGGCGAGCACCTCGCTGGAGACTCAAAGCGGCGTGTTCCTCGGCTCCGGCCTCATCGTGCCCAACTCCGGAAGCGACTTTCAGCTGGGGCAGTACACGCTCTCTCTGAGCTTCCGCGAGGGCGGCGCGGAGATAGACAAATAAGATACCGCCGGGCGCTTTCGCGTCCGGCGGCTTTTTCACTTGATTATCCTGTAATAGTCCGGCCTTCTGGCTATCGGCTGCGGCTCCGGGCCGTCGGCGTATCCGAGGATGCAGTTGCCAACGCCGACCCAGTCGCCCTCGACGCCCCACTTCTCCAACAGGGCCTTGCCCTCGGGCATCTCGAAGACCTCCCTCGCGCGGTTTATCCAGCACGAGCCGAGGCCTATGGCGTGCGCCGCGTTGAGCAAGTTCCCCATGACCAGCGAGGCGTCCTGCACGCCGTTTACGTTGCCCGCCTCGGCAAAGACGACTACGACCGTCGGCGCTCCGAAGAAGGGGTCGAAGTTCTCACGCCCCCATACGGCGGCGTTCAGGCGGCTCATGAGCGCGATGTCCTCCGCATTCTGCACGGCCACGATGAGCGGCGACTGTGTGCCCTTCGCCGTGGGCGCATAGGTCCCGGCCTCGAGCACGGCATGGAGCTCCTCGTCCCTTATCTGTTCGGGCTTATACTTCCTGACACTGCGGCGGGTCAGGAGATTTTTCATGGCTTCGTTCATACTTCCACCTCCGCGAAAATTTGATCCTGCCCATATTTTACACCCCCAGCAGTACTTTGGCAACGCGGCGTTGACATGAGGGCGCGGGGGTGATACGCTCATTGGGGTGATGCCTGTGAAAAAGCTGTGGGAGGAACTCTCCGTGCCTGAGGGCTCGGAGGCGGATTTTGCCCTGCGCGTGGAGGGCGACGAGCTGGAGCCCTACATAGGTCGCGGCGGCACGGCGTACATAAAACGCGGAGCTGAGATACGCGACGGGGACGTCGGCCTCTTTTTCGTCGGCGGCGACATGGTGCTGCGGCAATACTGTGAGGACTGGGCGGGGAATGTCTATCTCTTCGCCGTCAACCGCCGCCGGAGCATGCTCGACATCCGTCTGCCCGCCGCCGATGGCGCGCCAATTTGCAGCTTCGGCCGCGTTCTGCTTGACGCCGACGTGCCGCTGCCTGAAATATGAGGAGGTTCAATATGTTCAGAGAGATGCGCAGGAGCCGTCAGGCCCTGCCCGAGGCCGAGAGCCTCGCGATACTTGAGCGCGGAAGCCACGGCGTGCTGGCCGTACTCGGCGATGAGGGCTATCCCTACGCCGTGCCGCTCAACTACGTTTATGAGGGCGGCGCGATATATTTTCACTGCGCCCGCTCCGGGCACAAGTACGACGCCGTCAAGGCCTGCCCGCACGCGTCCTTCTGCGTCATAGACCGCAGTGACGTCGTGCCCGAGACCTATTCGACGGACTACCGAAGCGTCATCGTCTTCGGCGAAGTGAGCGAACTCACGGACGAGGCCGAAAAGCGCAGCGCCATAGAGCGTCTCGCCCTCAGGTTCGCACCGGACGACAGTGCCGAACACCGCGCCGCCGCCATAGACGGCGACTGGGACGCCCTCTGCGTCCTCGTACTGCGCATAGAGCACCTCAGCGGCAAGGAAGCCATGGCGCTGGCCCTCAAGAGGGCAAAATAGAAGTTCCAGGCACGGGAGCGAGAGAGACTCGCTCCCCCTTTTTTCTTCTCAGGGGCTTGGAAGAAGGGCCTCAAACTGGCAGACAACGTCCTGCTTGCTCACGCAGTCGCTGTTGTCTATCCACCAGTTGGCACAGCTTACTGCTGCGCTGCTGTAAATAACGGCCATCAAATCCGGCGTTGCCGGGAGCTTTTCTCCGCGCTTTTGTATAGCTCGGAAGTGCAGCCGCAAATCCACTTCTATCTGCTCGCTGAGTATGTCCAGCACTATGTGCCGTGCGCTGCTGCCCAGTACCGTTCGCACCATCTGCCTGTTCTCATCCATGAAATCCAGGAAGTTTTTCAACATCTCAGTTAGATACTCGCCCTCGTCCAACTCAAGCGCGCCCCTGGGCATCTTGCGCTCATAGTCCTTTTGCAGCTCCTGTATCATATACGCCAAAAGCTCGCTCTTGTCTCCGAAGTGTTTGTAAAAAGTAGCTCGCCGAACTTCGGCTCGCTCACACAACTCAGCCACAGATATCTCGTTGAAACCCTTCTCGCACAGCAGCTCACGCAGCGCTCTCAAAAGCGCAGCGTGAGTCTTTTTAATACGCAGATCCACCTTGTCTCCCATGCTCTTTCCTCCAATCGGAATCGCTTCCCACTGTTGTGCAAAATAATTTACACTTGGCAATAAACTGTACACTGTACAATTATCATAAGCCTATTATAATAGCAAACGTAGCAAGTGTCAATTATCTTGCTAATGTAAAATAAAATATTTCTGAAAGGAGCTTCTTCCATGAACGTTTACAGTCTGTTTTATCGCCCGGAAAAGCCGGAGGGCATTGAAAAGCGCAAGGCACACATTGTGGGCGGCGGCATAGCTGGTCTGGCCGCAGCAACCTTCCTGATAGACGACGCGGGAATGCCCGGCGAGAACATCACTATTTATGAGAAAGGCCGGGATATGGGCGGCTGCTGCGGCGTCATCGGTACGGAAGGCGCCTATGTCTGCCCTGGCGAACGTGAGCTCGAGCCCTACATGGAGTGCCTGTGGTATCTGTGCAGCAAGATTCCCTCTCTGGACAGCCCTGGACGCTCCGTGCTTGACGAGACAGTAGATGCTAACCGCGAATCTGCCATCCACAGCGAGTGCCGCCTCATCATGAATAACGGACACATCTGGGAAGGCGTTCACGACTACCGCATGGCCCCCGCTACCTCCGCCAAGCTCCAAGCTTTCCTCACCGAGCCCGAGGAAAAGCTGGAGAATATGACCATCGAGGAGTACTTCGGCAAGGACAGCCCCTTCTTCGATTCGGCCATGTGGTGGTGCTTCCACCCCATGCTGGCCTTTAAGCCCTACCATAGTGCACTTGAGGCCAAGCGCTACCTCGCCCGCTTCGGTCTGGCCAACCGCATCGACTACCTTGAGGGCATTCTCCACACCAAACGCAACGAGTACGACTCCATAATCAGGCCCACTATGGTCTGGCTGCAGGAGAAGGGTGTCAAGTTCCAGTACGGCTGCGCAGTCTACGATCTCGACATGGATGAGCCTTGCAACACCGTTCTGGGCATCCGTGCTAGGTTCGACGGCCAGGATGTTCGCATCCCCGTATCCTCCGAGGACTATGTGTTCGTCACTAACGGCTCTCTCATGTCCAACGCCTGCTATGGAGACAACACTCATATCGCGGAAACCAACCGCGATACAAAGGACATGGGCCTGTTCAACATCTGGCGCAACCTGGCTAAGCGCAATGAGAAGTTCGGCCACCCTGAGAAGTTCCTGGGCAAGATAGACCAGACAAAGTGGATGAGCTATTTTGTCACGGTCAAGGACTACCCCGAATTCTTCGAGCGTCTCGAGCGCATGACGGGCAGCCAGAGCGGCACGGGCGGCATAATCACGGTGAAGGACTCCGGCTGGGAGATCAGCCTCATGCTCTACGACAGGGACTATTTCCCGAAGCAGCGCGAGAACAACGAGGACGTACTCTGGGGCGACGGTCTCTTCGGCGAGCGTCCGGGCGACTACATCAAGAAGCCCATGGCTGAATGCACCGGCAATGAGATTCTGCTCGAAATACTCTATCACTTCAACATGCTGGACATAAAGGATGAGGTGCTCGCGCACGCGCACATCTCCACCTGCATGATGCCATATATCACGAGCCAGTTTATGCCGCGCACGGGTAAGGACCGTCCGCGTGTCGTGCCTGAGGGCCGCACCAATCTGGCGTTCATGGGTCAGTTCGTTGAGATTCCCGGCGATGTGGTGTTCACGATTGAGACCTCCGTACGCACTCCGCTGCAGGCGGTATATCAGCTGACCGGCCTGAAGAAGGATGTCATCGAGGTCTACCCGGCTGAGTACGACATGCGCTATTTCCTCGAACGCATGAAAAAGTTTGCCGGCATAGAAGGCCCCGTCACCGAGGCCGACCTCCCAAAGATTAATCCGCTCAAGATCGGCGAGATGAAGAAGGAACTGCTGCACAAAATAAACAGCATTCCTCCCTACTACATCATGTACCAAGGCAAAGATCAGAGCGTTGCTGGCAAGAAGTCCATACTAAGCCCTGAATTTCCCAAGGTAAGGTAAACTAAGGCTGAGTATAAGAGAAAGGATGCCGTGAATCACGGCATCCTTTCTCGCTGCTGGTCAAAACTGCTTATCATACAGGGCAACATTTGCCCGGCCTAATTGCCACATTATCTCGTTTACGGGAGTAGGTATGCCAAGCTTCCTGCCCTCCCTAACCACGGCTCCGTTCAGGAAGTCGACCTCGGTCGGTCTGTGCTTGATCGTGTCCTGCACCGCAGAGGAATAATGCAATGAACTATCGGGCAGTTTTCTGGTAGAGTTGACCACCTTTTCATAATACTCATCTGCATTCATTGGAAAACCCTTGGCCGTCGCTACGGCGCATACCTCTCTGCCAATCTCTTTCAGCAGTGGCGCATACTCGTCACATTTTACCCCGGATTCAATATGGCAGCGCATTATTGCCATAGGGATATTAAAAATGCAGTTCGTGTACAGTTTATCCCAGATGAGGGCCTCGACGCCGGCGTATTCGTGCGCTCTCAGGCCGCTTTTGTTGAATATATCGGCCATCTCTGCCAGCACAGCATCTGTACGCGAGCTGTGCTCACACGGCGCATATTCTATGGCATTGTCATAGTCGTTTCCGCTGATGTTTCCAACGATGTTGCCCGGTTCTTTGAAATAGGCGCCTATTCTGAGCACGCCGGACACAATGTTTTCCCTGGGGACAAATTCCTCGACGATATCAACGTTGCCCAAACCGTTCTGGAACGTTGCCACCACAGTATTTTTGTTATGTACTTCGGGGTTGTCTGACATTATTTTTCGAGTCATGTTGCCCTTTACCAGGACTATTACAAGATCACATGGCCCTACCTGGCCGTTTGCCTGGGTGGAGACGCTGTCCAGTCTGATATTCCATGTATCCGGCAGGTGTTCCATCTTTAGAAACAGGCCTTTTTCCTGCATGGCCCTCACATGTTCCTCGTAAGGGTCGACAAAGTGAACCTCTGCCCCGCCCATTTTCAAATACGCACCGAGCACGCAGCCCATGCCGCCGGCACCAAGTATGCAAACTTTCATATTTACCCTCCTATATTATTTCTCAAAGAGTTCCGAGGCAGTCGCCTGGGCATCGACGTAACCGCAGTTTTTTGCGACGGTCAGCAACTCATTTGCCGTCTGGTCGAGTATTTCAAACGGCTCCTTACTCCTTTTCAGACTGTACTTATATTCCAGTTCACCAGGTATGAGGACCTCCCCTGCTCCGTCAGCCGGGCGCTGGTTCTTCACTTCGTCCAGCAGGGCGTCCATGCTCTCTTCGATTTCTTCAAGCGGGCGTATCCGGCTGATGTCAAACGCCATCAGGAACAGGCCGCTGTTCTCCGGCTTGCTGTTGCCGGAAACAGTTACCTCCTGGCCGTTGTCCTTTGGCAGGCCGGCCCCGGAGAGGACGCTGCACAGGATTTCCTCCATTGCGGTTATGCAGTAGCCCTTGACGCCTCCAAAAACCGCAATGCTGCCGGTATTGTCGATGATAGCAGAAAAGGCTTCCATAGTGTCCGTTATCGGCCGGCCGTTGCGCCGGGAGAGAACCCAGTCATCCGGGATTGTGTCATGTTTCTCCCTTACGGCCATTTGAAGTTTGCCGAACGCTATATTGCTGGTCGCCATGTCGAACATGATGGGGAACGGATATTTTTTGGTTCCTGGAAAGGCTATGCTGAACGGAGCATTGCCGAATACCGGGGACGTTCCGCCGAAAGGCATTATCGTTGCTCCTGTATTTGACGCCGCCACGCCAAAGAGATTACTCTTGGCAAATTCGGCCGCGTAGCTGCCTGATGCGCCCCAGAACCCGGAGTTCTTGACACTCGTCACGCAAAAGCCCGTCTTTTTGGCCTTCTCTATCGTCTTGCGGACCGCATAGGCGCCCGCAGCAAACCCGATGCCGTGGTCCGCGTCAAGGTACAGGAAACTGTCGCTCTCGCTTACATGCTTTATCACAGGTGCGAGATTGATTTTTTTATCGATTATCATGTTCGTGAGCATAGGCATGCGCGCACATCCATGTGTGTCCACTCCGCGCCTGTCGGCCTCATTCATCATATACGCTGTGTCCGCTGCGTCGTTCTCAGAGGCACCAAACTTCAACAGCATTTCATAGCACAGTTTGTAAAGCTGCGAAAGATCAGTTTTCATTGCACTGCCTCCACTCTGCTTTTCTGATATTTAGGCGCAAACTTCATGGATATCTGCAAAGCCAAAAGCCCTATCACAGCTGCTGCCGCGGCAATATACAGCGACAGGTCATAACTCCCGCTTATATCATAGAGTCTCGTGGAGAGCAGCGAGGCGAGTATGGTGCCGATGGTCATCATTGCGGCGAATAAGCCGACTCCGCTGCCCGCGTTTTCCCTGCCGACCACGAGGTCGACCGTCGCCGCCAACGGCACGGTAAGCACAGTCTGCCCAACGGCGAAGAACAGTGCGTAGAGCACGGCAAACACCGGGCTTTTGCTCAGCAGCATGCTGATAGGTGCCAGTATGAGGCACAGTGCCGATACCGCGGAGCCTATACGCACTCCTGCCTTGTCGATGAGCATTCCCAGCAGTATTTTTGCCACAACGCATATTCCGTAAGTGAGACTGATAATACTGGGTATGGACACTGTGGCACCGGCGTCGGTTAGCATTGCCGCCTGATTTACGAGTACGGTATAGGTCGAATATCCGCAGAACACCATTCCGGCCAGGCCGATAAGTACAAAGGGATTTTTCATGTAGCCACCCTCCCGGCCGGGCTGATTCCCGGTGGTGCCTGGAGCACCGGCTGAAATCTTATCAGCGCCGAGGGCGGTCTGTCCATATTTTTTGGGGTCATCCGCCAGCAGCAGGCTGCACGGGATGACGACTACCGCAATTATGCCCGTCAGCAGCAGAGCTGCTTTCTGCCAACCGAGACCGTCTATCAGCGCGGACACCACCACGTTTCCAATGGTACCGCCAATTCCGGTACCCGCCGCAACTATTCCGATGGCCAGGCTCTTCTTGCTGACGAACCACTTGGAAAGGAACAGAGCCATTCCGGCCGTGGTCAGGTAACAGGACGCTATACCGAGAAAGACACCGCCGGCATAGAACACAAACTTGCCCGACGCAACGGCGAAGAGCAGCTGATACAATACCGCGCAGATGGACGAGAAGAATATAAACCGCTTTCCGCTCTTAAGCAGCTTATATACTTTGCCGATGAACAGGGACGATATGAAGCTGACAACATTGCTGACAGTTGATATGATGCCAAACTCCATTCTAGAAAACCCAAATGCTTCACACACCGGAACTATGAAGAGGCTCAAGCAATTGATGGTAAAACCTACAGCAACACATCCGATAATGGTAAGCAGGACAACGTTTCTCCATCCGAAAAATTTCGATCCGCTTCTCTTCTCTGAAAATTCCACAGATTCACTCTCCTCTCAATAACCCTATATGGATTTCCCTTGCAACCGCTGAAAAAAAGGATATATTTTTACAAAAAGCTATTTTTAAAAGGACGTTCTATCATGGTATTCTCGTTCACACACGACATGCTCGAGCATAAAATGCAGCTCAAACCATTTATTTCGCTCAATCAGGCTGTTTATGAGCTTTTGGTAGAGCACATTATCTCATTGGACCTGGTTCAGGATCAGCCTATCGTGGCGACAAAGATCGCGAGCGAACTTATCGTCAGCCGGACTCCTGTCACGAATGCCATGAACAGGCTCCTTGAGGAAGGCTTCCTGACCGATAATGGAAAGGGGCACATCGTTGTGTCTCACTTGGAGCGCGAAGCAGTAAACGAAATGTTTGCAGCCAGGTCCGCCATTGAGGAGGCCGCAATCAGCGCAGCGGCTGGGAAAATCAGCGCTTCAGCTTTAAGGCAATTGAAGAGGCTCCTTCCAGACTTCGCCTCCGCAGAAGAAACCCAGGATGCATTCCTTATGGCCCGAACCGACGAACGCTTCCACGACATAATCGTTCAATCGAGCAGAAATCCATTTCTGATTTCTGCATACGAAACCCTCAGGCTTTATCTCAACCGATGGCGCATGCTGTATTTCTTCTCTAACGAAATGCCAAAAAAGCGAATGTATTATGAGCACAAGGTCGCCTATGAAATCCTGAGCATGGGGGATGTCTCCGAAGACGGAGAGATTGCCAGGGCATGGATACATCATCATCTCCACACTGTTCTTATTGAGCCGGAAGAAACACATTCAAAAATAGTTCAGTCTTCTCTCAGGCGCCGAGAAAATGCAGACTCATAATTTCTGCGTTTGGCGCAGCGGCTTTACCTTTGCTTTTGCTTTCGACCCCCGCATCTGGTTTTGTTATATTCGCATAATCTTTCTCTCCTTCTTTATACTGCTGTTGTGCGCTCTAACAAACTATATAAAAATTACAAAGAAAAACACTGTTGTGTAAAAAAAAGCGCATCCTCTGCCGATTTCACGGCGAGGATGCGCTTTTTCGCTGCGCTCAGCATTTATTTTGACGCGCTGATTGTGCAGTTGATATAGTTTTTTCAATCCTATGCAAACGAAAGTGGGTAAAAACTATGAACGCACAGCTTGAATACCAGTCAAAATTGATGACCGGGCTGCAGGCATCCTATCTAATTAAAGATGGTCAGACGGTCTTCCAGTCCAGTGAGCCGGTATCCATCATGAAAGCACTGAGAGAGCGGTATATGGAGTATAACAATTTGACCGTTGTCTCCATGGGCATGACTAATTGTGCAGCGCACCACTTTGAAGACCCCGAACTCAACGGGCACATAAGGGCGGTCCACAGCTACATGAGCAAGGTTGAGCATCAGTCTCAAAAACGTGGGCGCATCCTCGAGTACCGTGCCGCGCACATGAGCGAGATGGAGGACCTAATTCAGCGCGTAAAGCCGGACTATGTCCTTATCGCCTCACACGGGATGGACGCGAACGGCAACTTCCACCTCGGCCCCAACCCCCTCGGCTCTGTTGCCGCGGTTCAGGCGGGCGCAAGGGCAATTGTTGAGGTAAATCCGAACATACCGCTGCTGAATACCGATTACAACATCGTCAACATACGCGACGTGGCGGCGATATGCGAGGACAACTCCCCTATAACCTTCTATCCGACACCCGTACCCGATGAAAAGGCCAAGAAGATTGCCGGATACATAGGTGAGCGCGTACAGGACGGAGCCACTATACAGATCGGCTTTGGCAGCGTGCCGGACGCGGTGGCCATGGCGCTCATGTCTTATGGCAAAAAAGATCTCGGCATACACACCGAGGTCCTGACACCGTCCATGGTGAGGATGATCATGAACGGCACGGTTAACAACAGCAAAAAGACTGTTGAAAAAGGCAGGACAGTTTTCGGCTTCCTGAATCCTAGCGAAGAGTCGCTGAAATTCATGAACGGCAACGACACCTTCGTCTCTAAGCAGATATCCTGGATAAACAACCGGAACGTGATCATGCAAAACTACCGCATGACCTCGATAAACGCCTGCCTGAGCGTCGATCTCAAGGGCCAGGTCAGCTCCGAGACTCTGGGCTTCCGGCACTACAGCGGCACGGGCGGACAGCTCGACTTCGTGTACGGCGCAAGGCGCGCACCCGAGGGCCAGTCCTTCCTCACGATGAACTCGACAGTCGAAAAGCCCGACGGCACGCGCATATCCAAGATATGCCTCAATTTTGAGCCGGGTACGGTGGTCAGTGTGTCGCGCAACGACGTCGACAAGGTGGTCACCGAGTATGGCGTTGCCGAGCTGCTTTACAAGACGGACAGCGAAAAGGCCAAAGCTCTCATCAGCATAGCGCATCCGGACTTCAGAGATGAACTCACATTTCAGGCTAAAAAGCACGGCATAATCGTTTGACCATTCTTTTGAAAGGAAAGGAGAGCAACATGGCAAAAGGCAAAATAGAAGTGGACAAGGAGATCTGCAAAGGCTGCGGCCTGTGCGCAAGATTCTGCCCTCAGAACTGCATTGAGCTGAGCACGCAGGTGAACAAAATGGCATACCACTACGCAGTTCAGGTCAGACCCGAAAAATGCGTCGCATGCAAGATGTGCGCCTATGTCTGCGGAGAGGCTGC
This sequence comes from uncultured Eubacteriales bacterium, assembly GCA_900546485.1. Lineage (GTDB taxonomy): Bacteria > Bacillota > Clostridia > Oscillospirales > Oscillospiraceae > Scatomorpha. The sequence goes on along the minus strand of URDK01000049.1, from coordinate 7,089 downwards.
GATAGAAGTCTACAAAGAGGTTTGAGGGGGATAGACTATGAAATCTTTTGAAAAAGGAAACATCGCCATTGCTAAAGCTGCGATAGCGGCCGGCTGTTCATTTTATGTTGGCTATCCGATAACCCCGCAGAACGACGTGCCCGAATTCATGTCTGAGGCGCTGCCGTCTCTTGGTCGCACCTTCATTCAGGGCTCCTCCGAGGTCGAATGCGGCGAGATCCTCCTTGGCGCGGCTCTTGGCGGTGCCAGGGCAATGACGAGTACGTCCGGACCGGGTATGAGCCTGTTTGCAGAGGGCATCTCGTTTATGACGGGCATGAACTGCCCGGCGGTTATTGTCGACGTAGCCCGTCCGGGCCCCGGTATGGGTGGCATCGACGCCGCTCAGCAGGACTATTTCTACTGCGTAAAGGCACCCGGAAACGGCGGAGGCAGGGCCTTTGTCATGTCGCCCAGCAGCGTACAGGAGCTCGTCGACATGGTGTATAGCTCGTTTGACATCGCCGAGAAGTACACCAACCCCGTCATCATACTCACCGACGCCATCATCGGTCAGACCTGGGAAGTCGTCGAAATTCCCGAGCAGAGGCCCCTGGATTCGCTGCCCTGCAATCACGAATGGGACCACACCTGGCGTGAGAGTGCAGATCCCAACGACCAAAAGTGGGCTGGTTCCATGTATATGCCTGTCTCGGCTCAGGAGGCATACTGCAATCTGCTCCGTGACCGCTATATAGAGATGCGGCAGGACACAAAGTGCGAAACCTACAGGCTCGACGACGCGGAAATCGTGGTATTTGCCTACGGCAGCGTTGCAAGAATAGCCAAGAGCGCCATCGACAGCCTGCGTGAAGCTGGTATTAAAGCCGGCCTCTTCCGTCCCATTACGCTCTTCCCGTTCCCGACGGAGGAGATACGCAACCTGGACTACAGCAGGATAAAGAAAGCTATAGACATTGAAATGGCGCCATACGGCATGATGCAGGAGGACGTAGAAATTGCTGTCAAGGGACAGGTGGACGTGGAGTTCTACGGACGTTCCGGCGGTATTCTGATAACGGCCGACCAGATCTGCGATCAGGTAAAGGCGCTTGCGGAAAGGAGTTAACATGGCTTACGAAAAAGTATATGGATTGTCAAAGCAGATAGCAGTGCAGGGACACACCGGCTGTGCCGGATGCACGGAATCTCTGGTAACAAACGCCATATTTGACGCTTTGGATGAGCTGGGTGTGGATCCGACTGAAGTCACCGCCACGGCGCCTGCCGGCTGCAGCTCCATGTCATATTGCTCCAGCTTCAGAGGCTCCAGCCGCGGCAACATACGCACAAACTGGAACGTCATCTGCGGCGCCCATGGCCGCGGCCACTCTATCGCCACGGGCCTGAAGCGTGTGCATCCAGAAAAGATGGTGCTTGTTCTCCAGGGCGACGGCGACCTCGCCGGCATAGGCCTGCACGACACGATACACGCTGCTAACCGCGGCGAAGATTTCACCGTGTTTTTCCAGAACAATCAGGTGTACGGCACAACCGGCGGGCAGATGGCCCCCACCACACTCGTCGGACAGGTGACTACAACCTCGCCCACTGGGCGTGATCCGGCGCTGCAGGGCTATCCTCTACATATGGCTGAAATGCTCGCTCCCCTGCCCGGTGTGAAGTACGTAGCCCGCGTTGCCTTTACCGATCCCAAGAACGTGCTCTTCGCCCGGAAGTGCATCAAGAAAGCCATTGAGTGCCAGATGAAGGGCATAGGTTATGCCATAGTCGAAACCATCTGCGCATGCCCTACGAACTGGCATATGAGTATAGACAAGGCCTATGATTACATAAAAAACACCGTCGAGAATGAATACAAGATCGGCGAGTTGAAGACTTATTGATGAAAGGGGTAAGCCATGGAAAAGCAACTGTTTATAGGCGGATTTGGCGGACAGGGAGTCATGCTGATAGCCAAAATGCTCGGCAAGGCCTCTGCATCTGAGGGAAGAGACTGCACTTTCTTCCCCGAATATGAGCCCGCGATGCGAGGCGGCTCCTCGTTTGCAACGGTTATCACTTCTGATGAGCCCGTACACTCTGTGGTGCTGCCCTCGGTAGAGTATATGTGCGTACTTGATAACCGCACTTTCCAGCAGCAGATGCACAGAGTCCGCCGGGGAGGCATAGTGTTGATCAATTCGGACCTGATTTCGGAGAAGTACAACAATGACGATGTCAAGTCTGTTTACGTCCCGATGATCAGCATAGCTGAGGAGCTGGGCAATGAGCGGCTGCAAAACGTTGTTATGCTGGGCGCCATATGGGCGGTCACGCATATGTGCGGCAAGGAGGCCCTGATAAAGGAAATTGAGAAGACCTTCGCCGGCAAGGAGCATCTCATCGAGCTCAACAAAAAAGCCTTCGAGCGCGGGTCGGAAACGGCCGCGTCACAACTCTGATGGAGTCCGAGTGGTGACCCAGAATCAAACCTAAAAGAAGTCGGTGTAGGAATGAGAGAAAGCTCCATTATTAAAGATATCAAAACCGCTATACCCGTTGCCTGTACTTTTTTTGGTTGCGTTGTCGGCCCGGCCCTCGCCTCCGGAACACAGTGCACTGTGTATTTTGCACAATATGGCTGCTGGGGTCTTGTGACACCAATCATTTTCTTTGCTTTGGTATTCTTAATTGTTTATTTAGGCCTTGACCTCTTGAGGGCATCGCGCATTTACGATTACGACGGTCAGCTGAGAGTTCTGTTCGGCAAGTACTACAAATTCGCCCTTCCTATCAACGAAATAAGAAACTTTATCGCCTTTTCCGTATCGCTGATGATTATGTATTCCATGGCAGGATCCATGCTTGCCGAATGGGGGCTGCCTTATTTGGCAGGTATGCTGCTTGTCGCGGTTGTGAGTATTGTTCTCACATTGTTTGGCGGGAAATTTATAAGAGCTCTTAACACCGTGCTTGCCATAGGATTGGTCGTTGGAATGCTGATAATTGTAGTGCTGGGTCTTAGGGCCGCGCCTAACTCGCTGAGCTCGCTCGTGAGTACATGGACTGTCCCCGACGAAGGTCTCTTTTGGTCCGCCAGCTGGACTGTAATAGTCTGGTCCTTTACTATAGGAGTGTCCTACTCCAGCGGGGCAAGCGGCGTGGCGGAGACTTTGAAGACCAGAAGGCAGGTTATGCTGGCATCGGTCATCGGCGTGGTCATAACCACTGTCTTCATACTTGCCGGTGTCTGTCTTTGCCTGCCCTATTGCCCGGAGGTAATCAGCCAGTCCGCGCCTTTCCTGTGGATAATAAGCGAGTACATATCGGCTAACGGGTGGATTTACTGGGTATATTTCGCGCTTATATTTTTTGCTCTCTTTTCAAGCAGTACGGTAGTAAAGCTCGTTGTTTGCCTCAGAGTTGAGAAGCTGTTCATAGACAAAAAGACCGGCAAATACAAGATTCTCAAAAACCACACTCTTAGGTGGGTCGTCATCTGCGCAATAATATCCCTCATTGGCATCGCGGGAGCCCAACTTGGCGTCATAACCCTTCTCAGCCAGGCCCTGCCTATTGTCGGATACTGCGCTCTGGCGCTGATACTGCTTCCGCTGTTTATCAGGGGCAAAAAACTGATAAACATGTACGGCAGCGTCGTAATGGAGCCGGGAACATATGACATTGGAAACGGCATAGAAAGAAATACAACCGCATAAGACCTTTATCGAGAAAGGGCACCGGATATCCGGTGCCCTTTTTGCGCCGCAAGCTAAACTGTCCTACGCAGCATGTTATAACTACGTTGAAAGATGCGGATTCGTCCATCCCCACGTCGTCAAGTAATTCTTTTAGGAGTATGAACAATAAAAAAATAAAAAAAGTCCTGAAATCTTGCGATTTCAGGACTTTTTCTGGTCCGAGTGACTGGATTTGAACCAGCGGCCTCTTGAACCCCATTCAAGCGCGCTACCATCTGCGCCACACCCGGTTATTGGCTTCTCAGCCTTGTTATAATAGCACAGCGCGGCGGGGATTGCAAGCACTTTTTTCCCGCCGCGCCGACTTTTTTCTATCAGGTCAGTTCAATGCCATATATTGTGCCGTTCCTGTGGCCGACCACAAGCCAATTGCCGTACACCGCAGGCGACGCTTCGATCAGGCCGCCCAGGTTGCGCGAGTCGAGTATCTCACCCGTGCGCGCATCCACCAGGTACAGATAGTGGCCGGTCGTGCAGTACAGGATATACCCGTCGCCGTTCTGGTCATACACCACAGTCGGCGTGGACCAGCTGTACACCTGAGTGTCCAGAGCCCAAACCTCCTCACCCGTCTCCTTATCCAGCGCGACCAGCTTGCCGCCGCTCGCGTTCGGAGTCCTGGCTATCGGGACAAAGATGAGGTCCGATACGTTGTTTTTGCCCACGGCAATACTGCCCTGTGTGCCGCCGGAGAGGTCCTCCACTGTATAGCAGGAATAGCTGGTCTGCCACACTATCTCGCCCGTCTCCGCGTCTATCTTCCACACCGGGATGTCGGCAGTGGTCCAGCTCCGCCATCCCATATGGAAGGACGTGCTCGCGTAGATATATGGGTGGCCATCCTCTATCTCAAGCACCGGAGTGCAGTTTGTATCGTCCAGGGTGTCCTGCACCCAGTCCACCGTCAGCGTGTTGAGGTCGAGGCAGATGAGGTTGCCGCCGTTGTCAGGCACTATCATATGGCTCTGCCATATCACCGGCGAGGCCTCAAAGCCTAACCAGTACTGCCCCGTCGAGGCGTATCGGTTGGACATATACCTCCACTTTGCCGCGCGGCTCGGGTTGACCGAGATGGTACCGGCCTCCTCATCGTACTCCGTACCCAGGGTTATGATATAAATGATGCCGTTCTCGCCGCAGTAGATGAGCTTATCTGTGTCGGCATCTATCAGCGGGGCCGAGTCATACATTGGCCAGGCGCGGTGTGCAAATCCGTCGTTCGCACCGAACTCGTAGAGCACCGAGAAGTCTATAAGGCTCACGACAAACACATGGGAGGTGCCCTTATAGCTGTTGTAGCCACTGCCAACGTAGAGCAGAGGATAGCCGCGCGGGTCCAGCGTGCCGGTGCCCTTGAAGGTGTAGCCCAGGTTGAGCGAATCGCGCGTGGCCTTGCCGGTCTCCAGCTCGTAGAAGTATATATAGCCGTCCATGGAGGGGTATACCACCTCCACGAGCGTCTCAGCCTCCTTGGCCCAGTCGTACATGTTCATGATCTGGCGGGTCTCCTTGGGCCACTCTGCGATCAGCGCCTGACCCGTCCAGCCGTTACCTGACCAGAACGCGCCGTCAGGGGCGGTCAGCGAACCCGTGGTGGCCGACCAGCTGCTGCCGAACTTCTTCTGCGTGATGTTCGCCGTGCCGTAAACGGCGCTGTCGCGGAAGTTGTTGCCGCGGAAGGTTATAACGCCGGGAAGAGAGCTGTATTCCTCGGGATAACCGAAATCGATGCCGGTGTCATCCTCATATTCGCCCTCAAACGCCGTGCCGTCCACCATGATATCAGTAGACTGGAGGAAATTTTCCGGCGCCGTAGAGTCCACGCTGTGGGGCTCAAAGGGTTCCGGGGTCGGGGTAGGCGCCGGCTCATCCGTCGCTTCCGGCCCGGGGCTGAGCTCCTCCGGCGTATCGGTATTTTCGATTACGCCGCCGCTGTCCGACGGGGGCGGCGTAGGCTCCGTCGCCGGCTTTGTGTCTGCGCGGTTGAGGGCAACATTGCGGCCCACGATGACGCAGAGCATCACCACAAGCACGACCATGAGCACGGTCTGAACGACCTTGCGCACATGCTCAGGATTATACCTCCGCCTGTTACGGGTTTGTCTCGTTCCCATTTTCCCACCACCAGTGATTTTTGTATATCAGTATTGCTGCCTGTCCCGAATTATTACTCCGTGAAGTGGATGTGGTTGTTTATATGGTCCTGGCAGAAGCAGTGATAGCCCGCGCAGCGGGAGCAGTAGCGGAACTCAAGCTCGGGATGATCCGCATCAGTGCGTCCGCAGACGGCGCACTTGTGCATATAATTCTTGTTCTTAGTCTCGTACTTTATCTTGCGAACCTCGCGCTTGAAATCCACCGTGTTGCGGCGCTGCCTGCGCCCCCTGGGCAGAACGGAGTAAAAGAGGTCCGCGCCGCAGAAGAGGAAGTAGTTGAGTATCGCCACAAGGGGCAGAAAGCTCATCATGCCCAGGCGGCTGAAGTTCGCGACGATATCATACACGAAATACAGCGCGTCTATCACGGCGAGCCACTTCATCTTTATGGGGATTATGAAGAAAAGCAGCACCACGTTGTCCGGGAACAGGGTCGCAAAAGCGAAGAACATGGAGAGGTTTATGTAGTTCGAGGTCATGAAATACGACCTGCCGGTGACGAAATAGGTGATGAAGCCGTAGATGACCGTCATGAGCATGCCGGTGAGGTAGTATATCGTGAACCTGCCGGGTCCCCACTCGCGCTCGAGCGTGCTGCCGACAAAATAGTAGAAATACAAAAACAAAAAGAGCCACAGCCCGCTCGACTGGGGTATGAACACAAAGGTCACGAGCCGCCACACCTGTCCGCGCAACACTGCGGCCGCGTCAAAGGCCAGGGCACTCGTCACCATGCCCGTCGTGTCCATAGCGCCTATCAGCCAGACCGCAAGGGTGCCGAAAACTATGTACAGCATGAGGTTGTTCACGCCGAACCTGGGATGCTTGTAGCAGAACAGGTCGACCCTTTTCATAAAGCCGCGCATATGTATACCTCCGTGGGAAAAATACCTGGTGACATTCCAATACATATTATCACACTTCGCACCACAAATAAAGGGCGAATAATGTCGTATCGTGGCAGACGGAGGCACAGCATAAAATGTTCCGCACGGCGGCTCATACCCTCAGTGTACAAAGGGCAATACGGTTTTTCGGGGCCAAGAGAACCGTCGGCAGCGTTATCCTCGTTGCCGGGCGCCAGCCCGCCGGCCTCGTCTGCCTTGCCGGCAGTCCCCTATGCGCCCGAAAAACTCCGAAGGACCTGCCAGCGAGGACAAATGGGGGCTGGCAAGGCCGCAGTACGACGA
>URDK01000048.1 GCA_900546485.1 uncultured Eubacteriales bacterium | reverse complement strand
TGCAAGAGGCCTGAAGGGTGCGCATGCCCTCCACCTCCACCACGCAGATGCGGCAGGAGCCGAACCGGTGGACGTTTTTCAGGTAGCACAGGCTTGGGATCTCGATGCCGGCGCTGCGCGCCGCTTCGAGGATGGTGGTCCCTTCGGGGACGGCGACGGGCTTTTGATTGATGGTCAGATGGATCATGTGCCCTTACCTCCTGTCGCAGTGCAGGCAGCGCAGCGATTCGGCCATGGCGTCCAGCCGGTGATAGCCGCAGCGGACGCAGCGATACTCGATCACTCCTTCGCCGGTGCAGGTGGAGCCGGTGACTTCGGTGCCCTCGTCCCAGGAATGGCCCAGGGGGTCGGTGTAGTCGGTGACAAAGGAACTGCCGCAGCCCTCGCAGATATGGACGGTCTTGCCGCCGCCCTCACAGGTGGCCGGGGTGGTCCTGCTCACATAGTTATGGGCCAGCGCCGGGGTGATGGCCTCGATATGGCGCTCCCCACAGGCCGCACACTCCCGCAGGGTGTAGCCGGGGCTGGTGCAGGTGGCGGGGACAACGGTGGTGGAGAACTCATGCTCCCCCTTGGGGGTGGTGCTTTCTTTGACCTCTCCGCACCGCTCACAGATCTCCAGCACCTTGCCGGGGGTCTCGCAGGTGGCGTCCCGGATGACGATGCTTTGATAAGCATGGCCCAGGGCGGCCTCATAGTCCCGCTTTTCGATTGCACCGCAATCCACACACAGGTAGCGGTCATAGCCCAGGGTCAGGCAGGTAGGCGGAACGCTGTCCAGCAGGGTCCAGTTATGATCCTCGCCGCAGGTGCCGTCACCGTCGGTTTCCTCGGTGCTTTCGTCCCGCAGGTGGACATAGGCCACACCGTCCTCAACCATGTCGGTATCATGGTAGGTGTAGGTGATTTCATAGTACACCGCATAATCCCCGGCCTCGGTGTAGTTGGGGGCGCTGGTCAGGGTGCAGCCGTCCGCCGTGTGGCCGTAGCGGATGGCAGTGGTGACGCCAGCCTCGGAGAGATCGGACACGGTGACAGTGTGGGGCTGGCCGTCTACCGTCCCGAAGTAGTCTGCAACCACGGCTTTTGCGGCGGTGTGGGCAGTTTCGGCATAGCCGCAGTCAGCGCAGGTGTCCATCTCCACAAACCGCTGGTTGGACAGTTCCGAACGGATGACGGTTTCCATGTGGTGCCGCTCCAGGGTGGAGCTTTCCTCCTTGTAGGTGCCGTAGCAGAACGCGCAATATTCGCCGCTGGTGGTGATAATGCGATGGTAGGTGCTGTCCACCTGCTCAACGGTCTGCGTTTCCGGCAGTTCCTCAAAGAAATCCGCCGCGCAGTCATAGAGCCAATACACATTTTTGTTGCAGGCGTAACTGGTAGCGCCCATGTTGCTGTTGATCGTGCCGCAGACCTCACAGACGGCTTTCGTCCAGTGGTAGCCGGTATAGTAGGCATCCTGGCCGGGGGTGCCGTCCAGAAGATCGCCCTTGCTCTTGCCGTCCAGACAGGTGCCGTCCGAATACTTGACATTTCGGGTCAGCGCCGTCTCCCCGTTACGGGTGTACTCGGGAACACGGAACACCTCAAAGGCAGTGGCTTTGTCACAGACGCAGCAATTAAAGGTTTCCACCGTCACCACCGAGTTTGCATCCAGTTCGTTGGTGCGGTTCAGCGCCTCCTGCCAATGTTCCGCCGGGTCATGGTAGCTGTTCTGCTGGGCGGCAAAGGCCGAGGGGATCAGGGAGAGCATGACGGCTACGACCAGAAGGAGGGCCGTCAGCCTCCGGGGGGAATGATGATTGTTTTTCAATTTGCACCTCCTAAATTTGTCGCAGAAATCAGAAAAGCCCCTGGGACACTTTGTCCCAAGGGCTTACTTCTCCAGTTCCGCCTTTTTCTCTGGCGGCTGCTTTTCCTTCCACTCGTCCAGCAGGGCCATGATCTGGTCCTTCATCTGACGGGGCGTGACCTCCTTGCCAAAATACTTGCTCAATTCTGCGGTGGAAAGAATCACTTTATCTACCTCCTTTTTTTCCTGGCTCAAAATGCCGTCGATGGCATCCGGGTTCAGTTTGCCCTCCTTGTCCAACTCCCGCAGTTTCTGTGCTTGGGAAAGGGACGGGGCGGATTGTTCCCCTTCGATGGAAACCGCGATGAACTGCTGGTTTTTAGGACGGATGAAGGAAATCTCCACGGCAGGCGTGAAAGACAGCCGCTTTTCGTTCACCATCTTTTGCAGTTCCGGCACCAACTCATTGAGCCGGATATACCGCTGCACTTGCTTGTAGTTGATGCCGTTGCGGGCTCCCACCACCTCCGTGGATCGTTTTCCAGCGTCCTTGTCATCCTCACCCAACTTGACGCCCTGGTGCTTGATGGCCTCAACTTGCTGTTTCAATGCCCTGGCCTTTTCCATCGGGAGGATGTGCTCCCTATGACGCAGATTATCGTCCGTCATGGCGAGAATGGCCTCGTCATCCGTCATATTGCGGATGATGCAGGGCATATTCCGATACCCGGCCAATTCGCTGGCCTTCTGGCGGCGGTGGCCCGCCACGATCTCATAGCCGCCACCCTCACGGGGGCGGACCAGGGCGGGCTGGTTCACGCCGCCGGTCTTGACGCTCTCCACCAGGGCCTGCATCTCCGAATCATCCCGCACCTCAAAAGGGTGATCCTTAAAGGCGTGGAGTTCGGATAGGTCAAGATAGACGATCTCCTCCTTGACCGGGCGGGTGGCGTCCCTGGGCTCGGTGGGCTGTTCCGGCAGCGGTGGATTGGGCTCCACAGCAGGAGCGGCTTTGTTGCCGCCCGGAGTGCGGGAATCCTTCTTTTTAGCCGGGGGCGAGAGCTCGGCACCCTTGCCTTGGGACTTCTTGTCCCGAGGGTTCGTCTTGCCGGGAGCGGATTTGCTCTCCTTTGGTGGGCGGCCCCGGCGGGGCGTGGGTGCGTCCGGCTGCTTACCTCTGTCCGCGGCCGTGTCCTTTTCCGGGGGCTTGCCTTTTGCTGTCCCGTCACGGGCGGCGGTGAAATCCACCACCTTCCCGGCGGGGGCCGACTCTCCCATACCGGGGATCGTGACCTGTTGATCCGTTTTGCCCGGCTGGGGCTTGTCCATTTTGGGCGGTGTGGGATTGTCTTTGCCTTTGGGATCATCCTGCTTGAGCAGAGTAGGTTGCTCTGTCCCAGGAGCAGGGGCCTTTTCTGCCGTAGGGGGTGCCGTTGCCTTGGGCGCATCCTCTACCGCAGGAGCCTCCGGTTTGGGTGGAGCGGCCTGTTCTGGTACAGGCGGGTCAGCCTTCATGGGCTCCGTGTTCTCCGCCTTTGCGGGCTCGTTTACCTTCCCAGCATCGGGAATATTCTTTTTGTCATCAGCCAATGAAAAACCTCCTTTGTCGTGAAATAGAAAAAGCCAGCCTCACGGCTGGCCTGAGGGGAAACCCTCCTTTCTTATTGGGATATATGAAAACGCTGCCCACAGTCTCTTTGAAGCAGCCGCATCATCCAAAGGTATTTAATGACATTCTGAAGTGTTCGTGGTAGAATTATTGTAAAAAATAGCGATTATCCGACCTTGACCGTCGAGTATTTTTTGGTGAGGGTGGTTTAAATGTACAGATTCAAAACCAGTGAACAGAACAATGACAAAGCAACTGAATTTGAAACCAAATCTCTCCTTTATCTACTAACTAAAATTAAAGGTCACCGTGGTATAAGCCTCTTTATCATTGATTGCTTTAACGATGTCACAGGTGTTTCCGAAAATTATTCTGACAGTTGGGATGTCCAATCAAAAAATGTTGCATCGTTAACCCCTCGCACGGTCGGCAAAGCCTTATATACGCTATTTGCAAATTATGCGAGTGACATTTCTTTTGGTCATTTTATTTTATACTTGCCACAACTTAAAGAAAGCTATGTTGAGAACATCTCAGTAGAGATTTTTGACATCAGTAACTTCAAGAAAACTAAAGTCTCTGATGTAAAGGCCGGGTTGATAGCTGAGATTAAGCGCCGAAATGATCCGGATATAAACACACCAGCTGCTCTTTCGAAATTGGACCATTTTTTATTTGATGTTATTTTTATATTTGACAAATATGATAAAAGCGATTACATCAAATCTATTATTGAATTCAAGAACGTTTCCAAGTTAGACGATGAGTTCTTGACTCGTATTTTTGATGAAATCCGAATGCAGCAAGCATCCAAAAAAATCAGAAGTGTATACGGTCAAGAAGTTGCCTCAATTCAAGAAGCAGAGAAATTCGAAAAAAATATCTATCGAAAAGAAATTGAACTGCTTGTTGTCAATAGAGTAATTGGAAATGATTTGTTTTCCCCAAGAGGAATTCCACTCTACTTCATCCAGGAAGTCCAAGGAATGGATGAGGAAGACATTGCTGATGTAATCCAAGAATGCCAAGCCCAAATTAGCAGAACGCTTTTTAATAAAAACAACAAGAGTGCATTTTGGATCCTATTAGAAGAAATAATGACAACATTTGAAAAAGATTCTGCTGCGGGGATTCGCGTGGTTCTTGGAAAATTATCTTCTCGAACTAAAAACAGACTATTCACATTGGATGAAACCGCACTGCTGTATTTGATAGCGTTAGTAAAGGAGGGCCTGAAAAGTGAAAATTCTTAAAACAGGCTGTGGAAATACCCAAGAATCGTTCATAGAGGATCGCCTTACTAATGGAGTGAACGTAATTTTTAGTAACGACAATAATAAAGGAAAAACTATTATCTTCCAAGGAATGATGTATGCTTTGGGAAATGAGCCAATTTTTCCGAGTGGTTTTAACTACAAATCATATTACTTTTATACCAGTATCGAACATAACGGTGAAATATTCGAGTTTCTACGAAAAAACAGCACGATTGCTGTTAAACAGGGAGATAATGTAACAGTATTTAATGATACATCTGAGCTAAAATACTTCGTTACAAAAAATATATTTTCGCTACCATACATTATCAAGGATGGTTTTCAAAAACTTGTTGATCTCTCGCTTTTCTACCAACTGTTTTTTGTTGGTCAGGATAGACGTAATCCATCTAATATTGTAAATAGCGGCTATTACAACAAGCAGGATTTTGCAAATATGTTGTATGCTCTTTCTGGCTGCCTGACGCTGACAGAATCCGTCGAAAAGTTAAAAACGTTGAGATCAGAACTAAGAAAATGTAAATCTAATATTGAATCTTTAAGTAAACGGCTGACTCTTTACCGTGAACATCCAGAGCTTGCGAGCGCAGTCTCAAAAACTGCTGATCGAGAAAACATGGAAAAGGAACGGCAGGAATTCCAAGCTCTTAATGATGCTATTTCTACCATGCAAAAAAAGCGAGCGCGGCTCATAAATCGTAAAATTAAATTGGAAAACCTCATCTCCGAACTTAACTCCTTGAATACGCAGTTAAAATCAGGTGAAATACGTTGTCAAGACTGTGGCAGCAACAATATTACTTATATCAGCGGAGATTTGAGCTTTGAACTAACAAATGACTTAGTAAGGAAAAACGTTATGCGATCTATTTCTGACTCCATCACTCTATATACAGCCGAAAGCACAGAGTTACAGCAGAGAATAAATCAGAAGCAAGACGAGTTAAACCAAAAAATTCAAAAAACACCTGTCCCTGTTTCAAATATGCTAATATACTCTGAAACGATTCGAACTTATAGTGAGGATGAAAAACGACTGTCTGAATTGCATGATAAACAAAATGCACTTGAATCTGAAATTGAAACAGAGCAAAATCTTCAAGATTCAAATTCTCAAAAGCAAGCCAAAGTAAAAGAAAGCATCCTTGCAAGCATGAACTCGTTTTATAAGCTCATTGATCCTGATGGAACTCAAGTTTTTAAAGACTTCTTTTCAACAAAATCCATGACGTTTTCGGGAAGCGAAGAACAGGAGTATTATTTTAGCAGAACATTGGCAATTTTCTGGCATCTCAAGCATGATTTCCCAATTATTATAGATTGTTTTAGAAAAGGAGAATTGTCCACCCAAAAAGAGAACATTATGATTAAAGAGTACCGGAAGACCGGAGCACAGGTTATCTTATCTTCCACCTTGAAAGATGAGGAATACTCAACTGGCACAAAGTATTATGATATGGACGGTGTAAACGCAATAAACTATGAACCAAATCCTAATAGCCATATACTACAAAGCATTTACTGTGAACAATTTATGAGTCTTGTCGACTCGTTTGGTATTGTCTATTAGGAATGTTTAAAAGTAAAGTGCTAATCCACCGTTTATTATAAATCAAGTTTGTTATCGGATAAAACTTCTTGTTGACGGCTTGCAAACCATTGATATGACTGGACTTTTCCAAGTCCTATAATTCCACTCGGACCAAATCCCTCAGCCGAAAGGCTGGGGGATTTTTATCTATAGGGGTTTGCTGGCACGACTGCACCACAATCTCGATAGCACCCCCTGAGAGAATCTTTTTAGCTCTTTGTTATGAATGCGTGTTAACATCGATCCCTATGCAGACATTTGGGGACGGATAATACTTCACATGTGCAAGGCCGGGCTACAAAAGTATTGCCGGTTACCATCAGAGTTTTGCCAAGAGATAATTAAAGAATTGCAGGCCGCATGGAATCATCCCATGGGCCTGTAATTCTATGAAGTGTGTTTTCAATTTCCAAGCAGGTTTGGCTACCGTAAAAGGCCCTGCTGCTGTAGCATGAAGTGTGGTGCACAACCAAACGCGGCAGGCAATATACTTTTACACTCTCGTCGCAGTAAAGAATCGGGCCAACACTTTACCAAGACCGCCAGCAATCAACAGAGAGAAATTTGCTCGCACCGTTCAGCTCTTAGCATAATCTACAATCCCGTGGCAAGGCACGAGTTGCTATGGCGAACCTGACGTGTACAAAACATTAAGATTCAAGAGCAATATGCGGATATTCAAACTTGAATCACTTAATATCCTGATGCTTTAAAATTTTAAAACCAACGAAAACAGCCAAAATAAGATATCCGCACAACACAGCGAAACATGGCAAGAATGACGATAAGTCATTCGATGCCGCATAAACGGACGGCATATGCGTTGATATTTTGATAAAATCGAGGTCAACAGAAATTTTAAAAAGTCCCAAAACCATTTCCAGAATTCTAGGGATATTGGGGATTGCAAGCCCTAAAACAAAGCCAATAATTGCATTTCTGGTGTAGATCGTCATTGTAAGTGCAAAGCTAATGTGCGCCATTGTAAAAAGGATGCGTGCTATTACGGAAATAGCATAGTAACCAGGATAAGCAACTGTACCCACACCAAATCTGCTGCCTGCAAGAACGCCCACAATTATGCTGCCTATAAGCATTACCAATATATATGCGGCAGATACCGCAAAAATAATTGAGAGATAGTATTGTTTCTTTGCAATACCTCGCCCTACAATGTTCTTCATTACACCAGAGCGATATGCTTCTGCAACTGTGTTCGCAGTCAACAACATGAAGGCATAAAGGACGATATCACCACCCAAAAAAGTATCAAGCAACTTCTCTATTCCTGTAACGGCGTCTGATACTGATCCCAGAGAAAAAGAAAGCCGAATCGATACAACCAGAAAAGCACAACTGAAAGCAAGGCATCCGAAAAAGAAATGATCTTTTCTCAGCTGATAAATATGTCCGCGTATTAAATTCTTCATGCCTCGTGCCCTCCCGAGAGTTTTTCGACAAAAAACTTCTCAATGTCTTCATTGTTTGCCCCCAGACCACACACACGCACCTTGTTTTCCACCAGGTATTGGTTGAGGTCGGCCGGATTGATTTTTTCATACAACCGTAAGCTTTGATTGGAAATGGCTTCACATCGAACATCTGGATAACGAGAGGCAATGAGCGCTTTTGCATCTTGCAAATATTCCGGCTCAACCGTAACCTGAACACCGCTGCTGCATGCGCTTTCCAGCGTATCCTTACTGAACTCATCAATCAGACATCCACCATCAATGATTGCATAATCCGTAGCCAGCTTATGTAATTCACTTAGAATATGGCTGGCGATCATGATAGTTGTACCATATTCACGATTCAACGTTTCCAGCATTTTGCGCATCTCATATACGCCTTCAGGGTCAAGTCCGTTGATCGGCTCGTCGAGTATGAGAAATTCTGGGTTTCCAAGCAAAGAGATTGCAATGCCCAACCGTTGCTTCATTCCCAAAGAAAACTGACTTGATTTCTTTTTTCCCGCGTTTTGCAGTCCAACCATTTCTAGTATTCTTTGATGATCTTGCGGCTGAATGCCAAACAGCAGTGAAAAATAGCGCAAATTTTCTAACGCAGTCATGTGCTCATAGATGCCTGGCTTTTCAATCAGCATCCCCATGTTATTCCGCACTGAATTATCATTTGTCTTTCCTAATAATGTATAACTGCCTTGACTTTGCTGTGTCAAGCCGCAGATAATACGCATAAGCGTGGTTTTTCCAGCGCCGTTTTTACCCACCAAACCATAGATCGACTTTTTCGGCACATGAATACTCACATGATTCAGAACAGTTTTTGCTCCATAAATTTTTGATAAGTTATCTGTTTGCAAGATATATTCCATATCATCTCCGCCTTTTCAATATATTTGGACAAAAAGCGACAGGTGATTTTAGCATAACCTATAAGTGTTTATCAGGTATAAAGAATGTATAAAGAAGTTATGAACTTTCAATTAATTTTGACAATCTGCAAAACGCAAGCATTCAAATATTGGGTTTCTTGGCAAAATATAAGAGATTTTCGGGTCGCGTTTCTTAAGTTCATTTGGTTCACTACTTCCATTTAATTTGAATGAAAGCCTTGATTGCTGCTTGCAAACCATTGATTTCACTGGATTTCCACAGCTTCCTTAATGACACTTTGACCAAACGCCGGAGCAAAGTTCGCTTTGCTCCGGCGTTTTTTGTTGTGTAAATGCGGCAGTCGCCTTCACCCTTGCAGGCAAATTATCTCATTTATTGCGTCAACATACGATAACATACTGTTTTTGCCCGCGTTAGCTGTATTATAATGCATGATTTGTAAAATCCAGTTGTATTTTGTCAAAAAATATGCTAGTTTAATAATATATGTTCAAGCCTTGCGTTTGCCTGATTTTTTGATAAAGGGTGATCTAAATGAAACATGCGTTTAGTTGCTTCTTTCTGGTTGTCCTTTTGTCCCTGCTGTGTTTTCCCCTATCAGCCGTGGCTGTCAGCAGCGGTGAGGCGTTGGACTTTACTTCCTCCAAAGCAGAGCCTCAAGGCGACGGATGGAAGTGGGACGCGGAAAGCAGGACTCTCACTTTGAGCGGCCTTGAAGCAGAAGTCACCCGCGCTGCATCCCGAAATTGTATATTTGCGTTGAGGCTTCCGGACGGTGCAACGATTGAGCTGGCAGACGGAAGTGTCAACACTATCACCCTCAGTGCCGCTGGGTCCAGCTCCACCTCTGCGTATGGAATCTACTCGCTTGGTTCTATCAGCATCGTTGGCAACGGCGCACTAAAAGTATACATGTCCGGCACAGGCTCATCAAACAGTTTTGGCATTTATGCGACTGGAGGCATCAGCATCAGCTACGGAGCTGATGTATATGTCGAAGGCGGAATGACCGTCAGGAGCTCCAACAGCTTCTCCGCCGGTATATTCGCCGCTGTATCACTAAGCGTCAATAAAGCCACGTTGACTGCCTCAAGTATCGACGATGAAGCTGCACTCGTCAGCTGCGGCATCAATGTCAGCGGCCCCCTTACGCTTTCCGACTCCTCCGTGAGTGCAGCCGGCGCTTCCGCCGCTGAGGAAAGCTATGGAATAAGGTGTACCGGCGACGTCGTCGTTTCCGGTGGCAGTCTCACCTCGGTTGCAGCAGATTCAAGCCTTGTAAGTTCCGGCATACACTCTGACGGCAACCTGGTGGAGATAACAGGTGGAGCCAAAGTTGCAGCGTCCGGCAGCAACAGCAGTGTCAGCGCCGGGATTAGCGTCGAAAACGGGCTGATATGCATTTCCGGAGATAGCACAAGTGTTTCAGCCTTTGGCGGCGGCAAGCTCATTCGTCAGAGTTCCCTCGCTTCCAGCTCTTCCCCACAGCACGTCGGCGGCCTTTGCGGCGGCTCGGTAAATATAAGCGGAGGCTCGGTTTTTGCGGGTTCCAATTCTCCCTCCGCAGCGGATGGCGACTCCTGCGGGGCAATATCCAGCGACGGCGAGGTATCTATATCGGGTGGCAGCATCATTTCTGTCTCCAACGGCAATAACGATGTGTTCAGCATTTCGGGTCTGTACAACTGTTCTCTTCCCGAGAATATATCCATCTACGGCGGCAGTTTCAGCGCCTCAGTTGCAAAATACGCTGCTGACACGCTGAATTTCGAAGTTGACCGCGGTGACGGCTGGTTCACCTATTTCTCCTCCGCGGACGAGGCTCTCGCGTATGCTGGTGACGCCAGCGGTGTCAGAATCAAAGGAGTAGGCGCCAGCGCCGGTCTCAAAAACTGCACCGTCAGCGTCTCGGGCAGCGGACAAGACGAAGAGTTCACCCGTGTCATGCCCGAGGGCTTCACCTTCAATTTGCCCGAGGCTCCGGTAAACGGCAACCGCATTTTTATTGGCTGGCAGAGCGCAGTCGGCACATATGACGCCGGCGAAACAGTCGTCATCCGTGGTGACGCCGCATTTCATCCCGTTTGGGCAGCGCTCCCGAATACAAATGATTCTGGAGACGAAGCGGATGAGTCTTATGCTCCTGAACTTGAGTACGTCGACGTTTCTCCTGACGACTGGTTCTTTGACGCCGTGGAATATGTCAGCTCTTGCGAGCTGATGAACGGCGTTGGCGACAACTGCTTTGCGCCGGACATGAAGCTGAGCCGCGCTATGATCTGGACAGTGCTCGCACGCGCGTCCGGTGTTGAAACGGACGGCGGCGTCTGGTACGCCGAAGCTCGTGAGTGGGCAATGGAAAACGGTATCTCAGACGGTGAAGCCCCCGGGGACTCTGTAACGCGGGAACAGCTCGTGACCATGCTCTACCGTTTGGCCGGTGAACCTGGGGTTGGAGACAATGCAGCCGTATCCAGTATAGAGAATGTGAGCGTCTGGGCGCTTGACGCGATGGCCTGGGCCCTGAGCGAAGGGGTAATCGAAGGTGACGAGAACGGTGAGACGTATCCCTCTGTCACGGCAACCAGAGCGCAAACCGCGGCAATTCTGATGCGCTGGGCAAGCATATAATAGTTATCGGGGCAGGCAGAAGCCTGTCCCGATTTTTTACTCTATTTCCTTCAGACGCCGGTAAAAGGTTGCCGGGCGCATACCGGTCTGCTCTAGCGCAGAGGCAAAGTTTATCTCCTTCCTGCGCCACCGTGCCACGACCTGTTCGAAGTTTTCAGGCAGAGGCAGCGTGGGACGTCCGAAGGGCACGCCGCGTGCCTTGGCGGCCGCTATGCCCTCAGCCTGACGCTGGCGGATGTTCTCACGCTCACTCTGCGCCACGAAGGAGAGAATCTGCAGCACCAGGTCGGCTATGAACGTGCCCATCAGGTCCTTGCCGTTTCGCGTGTCCAGGAGCGGCATATCCAGGACCACGATGTCGACGCCTTTCTCCTTTGTCAGCAACCGCCACTGATCGAGTATCTCGCCGTAATTGCGGCCGAGGCGGTCTATGCTTTTGACATAGAGCAGGTCATCCTTTTTGAGCCGCTTTACCATGCGGCGGTATTCCGGACGCTCAAAGTCCTTGCCTGATTGCTTATCCATATACAAATTCTGTTCAGGAACCTCGCGCTCCCTCAGAGCCACCAGCTGTCTGTCCTCATTCTGGTCGGTGCTCGACACGCGGATGTAACCGTAAACCTTGCTCATATCTTTTAGACCTCCTTCGATATGCTGACAACAACTTTAGCATACGTTGGGGCCTGGGAGAAAATCTGCCGAGTCGTATTTTCTTGTTTTCTGTATTATTTGATTTCGCTGAAATACCGCTCAATATCCTCCCTGCGTGCGCGGCTCGTTCCCTGTATCATGGCATCCGAACCTCCGCCGCGTCCTTCGATGGCCGCGTTTATCTCTTTTGACATGGCCCGAAGCGGTCTGGTACGGCTGCCAATAATGTATTTATAATCCCCGTCTGTGCCTGCAAATCCCGCGCACACCGTGCCCGCGAGCTCAGCGCCCGCGTTCACAAGCTCCCGCAGGGTTATCATGTCAATATCGCTTTCGAATATGCAGATGCTGCCCTCCGTGGGCTTGAGGGAGGCAGATTTCAGCTGCAGCATATCGCGTTTGAGCTTTGTGAGCTCCGCGCGGCGCTCCTCCTGCTCAGCCATAACTCTGGCGACCGCGGCGCCCGTTTCAAGTCTCTTTGCCGAAAGTGCGGCGGAGACTGAGGCGTTGTTTTCATGCAGGGCCTCATAATCTCTCAGCGCGGCCTCCCCACAGAGTAGCGTGATACGCGTGCCGCCGCGGTGCCGCATGCTGTCTATTATTTTCAGCAGGCCAACCTCGCCGGTCCTCGAGACATGCGGCGCGCAGCAGGCGCAGCAGTCTACGCCTTCGATTTCGACTATGCGCACCTGGCCTGTGAGCTCCTTCTTGCTGCGATATTCCATTTCGGCAAGCTCCCCCTTTGAGGGCAGGAGCGAACGCACGGGCACGTCGCGCCATATCGCGCGGTTTGCCTCCAGCTCGGCCCGGCGCAGGTCCTCACGCGTGAGCTCGCCGGAAAAGTCTATCGTCATGGCTTCCTCACCCATGTGGAAGCCGACGTTATCATATCCGAACAGCCTGTGCACCGTGCCGGAGAGGATATGCTCGCCTGAGTGCCCCTGCATGCGCGCAAAACGGAGCTCACGGTTTATTCTGCCCTCCACCAGCGAGCCAGGCTCAAGCGGCTCGGGTGTGAGGTGTACGATGTCCTCGCCTTCCTCCCGAAGTCCAAGCAGTTCCATGTCGGAAAGCACACCTTCGTCGGCCTCCTGTCCTCCCCCACCTGGGAAAAAAGCGCTCCTGTCCAGACGCACCGCCCAGGCGTCGCCATCTCTCACGCAGGATGTGACACGGGCCGTAAAGCGGCTCAGATGTCCATCTGTGTAATACAGCTTTTCAGTCAATTTAACCACCTCTTGCCCCATGATGATAGCATATTTCAACAAGCGCGGCAAGCGGTGGCTTGCTTGACGGGAGGACTGGGGTATTATATAATGAATGGAATCGAAATTGGGAGGGATAACCCTGAGGATACTCTTTCTCATAAACTTCGCAGGCAAGGCCGGAACGGAGAAATATGTCGAGAACCTAGTACGCATTTTCTCCGCAGCGGATAACGAGTGCCATTTCGCCTACAACATAGCCGGCGAGCTCTCCGAGAAGATGGCAGCGCGCGGTATGCCCTGCCTTCAGCTCGACCTCGCGGGCTCGCCCACGGCGGCGGCCAAGGTGCTCGCGGCCTACTGCCGGGAGCACAAGATCGAGGTCATACACGCCCAGTACCCGCGCGAGAACATCATCGCTCTGCTCTCGCTAAGGCACTACGCCGCGCCGAGGGTGGTGTACACCAACCACCTCACAATACGCAGCGGCCTGAA
This sequence comes from uncultured Eubacteriales bacterium, assembly GCA_900546485.1. Taxonomy (GTDB): domain Bacteria; phylum Bacillota; class Clostridia; order Oscillospirales; family Oscillospiraceae; genus Scatomorpha. The sequence continues at coordinate 5,842 of URDK01000048.1, read as the reverse complement.
ATGGCGCGTGCTCAACCGCATCTTCACGCCGCGCGACCACAGGATAATCGCTGTCTGCCGCGAGGGACGGGATATAATGATACAAAACGGCGTGTGTCCCGAGCGCATAGAGGTAATATATAACGGCGTCGAGCCGGAAACGCAGCCCGTTCGCGATATGTCTGCACGCTCGGAGCTCGGCATAGGCGAGGGAGAGTTCATGCTCTCAATACTCGCACGCTATGCTCCGGAAAAGGGCCTTTTCTTCCTGCTTGACGCTCTCTACGAGCTCAAAAAGCTCACGGACAGGCCTTTCCGCTGTGTCATCTGCGGCGACGGTGAGCAGTTTGACGCTGTCAAACAGAAAGCAGCGGAGCTCGGGCTCGGCGATATCGTGGTCCAGACCGGCTACCGGAACGACGCGAACCGCATCCTCCGCGCGTCCGACCTCTACCTCAACACCAGCAGCTGCAACGAGGCGATGAGCTTCGCCATACTCGAGGCCATGAACTGCGCGCTGCCCCTCGTCGTGACCGACGTCGGCGGCAACCGTGACCTTGCGGAGACGAACATTCGCTGCGGTTTTGTCGTCAATTACGGCGACGCGGCGGGCTTTGCTGGAGCTATCCACCGGCTCATGGAGGACGAGGCGCTGTACAGGCAGTTCTCGGCGGACGCCCTGCGTAAGATTTCCGAGGAATTTGACCTCGAAAAGCTGGCCTGGGACGTCTACCGCGCATATCAATAAACATTTTGGAGGCACATCATGATCGACGAAAAAGGCAGACTCTTTGGCAAGGTGAACATAGTTGACCTGCTCATCGTTATTATCATAATCGCCGCGGCGGCATTCCTCGGCTTCAAGCTGCTCGGCCCCGACAGCACGGTAGCCAACACACAGAAGGTACTCGTCACGCTCTACTGCGAGGAGACCCCGAACTATGTCGCCGAGCAGCTCGAAGAAGGCGCCGAGGTCTGGGACAGCGAGAACAACGTCACCATCGGCTACCTCAAGGATTGGCGCACCGGCGACAGCAAGAGCGCCGTCACCGACGTCACCGGCAAGGTCGTGGAGATAACCCGCGAGGATTACTGCTCCGTCACCCTCAATTGTGAGGCTGAGGGCGTCGTCGGCACGCACGGCGTCACCATAGGCGGCACTCTATACGGCGCGGGCCAGTCCATGAGCGTGTATTTCAACGACTGCAAGCTCTTCCTGCGCGTTCAGAGCATAGAGGTCATCGAGTGATGATGCTCTCAAAGCCTGAAAGCGAGGTGATCTGCTTTGCTCTCTAACAGCATACTCGGGCGGCTGTACGGCTGGTGGCTGTACAGCGCCATATACCGTATTCTGCGCGGCATATACCGTCCCTTCAGCCGGGCTTTTCCGCACAGCGCGGTGGTACGCTTTCTCCGGCGCAGTCCGAAGATCGAGGTCTGGTACGGAGCGAGCCTATTTACCAGGATAGTGAACGCAGTATGGAACTTCCTGCTGAATATATTCGGCGCAATATTCCGGTATCTGCGCCCGGCAGCGGCGACGAGCGTCATTGTGAGACTTGTTTCCGGCTCTGTGCTGCTTCGTTTTGACGTTCTCCTCGGCGGTTTCGTGTTCGTAATGTTCATAACGCCGCACGCCTTCTGGTCTAACTCCTATGCAGTTCTCGCGGCGGTAGGTCTGTTCGGGCTGTGGTTCCTGATGTCTGCCGCGGGCAAGCGCGAGAAGGTCTACCCCAAAGCGCTGGGTCTCCCCTTCCTGCTCTTCCTCATGGCCTGCGTGGGCAGTCTGATGTTCACCAGCGCGTTCAGCGACAGCTTCAGGATACTGCTCTTCTTCATCGCCGCCTTCCTGCTCACCTTTGTCATAATGGCGGACACCACGGACGAGCGGCGGCTCCGCTCGCTCATGGGCTGGATATACGCCGCGGTCATACTCACGGCGCTCTATGCCATCGCGCAGAGGTTCATGGGTGTCGAGGTCAGCGCCTCGTACACGGACCTTGACCTGAACGCCGGAGTCCCCGGACGCGTTTACTCCACGCTTGACAACCCCAACAACTATGCTGAGTTCCTCGTGCTCTTTACGCCGCTGTGCGTGTCCTTTGCCATGAACCGCAAAAACCCCACGCTGCGCTTTGTGCTCTGCTGCTGCATAGTATTTCCGCTAGTCGCAATAGTGATGACCTACTCGCGTTCGAGCTGGCTCTCTCTTGCGGTCGCGGCGGTTGTGTTTGTCTACTACGTCGACAAGCGGCTCATCCCCATCGGTTTTGTGGCGATACCGCTCATCATCCCATTCCTGCCCGACAGCATCATCACGCGCTTTTCCACCATCTTTAACTCGCATGACAGCTCGGCAAGCCACCGCATACGCACCTGGCAGAGCCTGCTGCCCATGCTCCGTGACCACGGTCTCACCGGCATTGGTATGGGTCCGACGACCTTTGCCGACCTCTACCCCAGCTATGCGCTTACCGGCGCGACCAAGGGCGTGTATCACACTCAGATGCTGTATATGGAGCTTTTCATTGAGACGGGCGCTCTTGGCTTCGTGTCGTTCATGTGGATGATGCTCCGCAACATCAAGGACGCTGCCTTCGGCATTTTCCGCGCCTCCGGGCGTGAGACACAGGGCGCACTCGTCGCCTGTGTTGCCGCCTTTATCGGTATCGCCGTGGCGTCCATCTTTGAGTATATCTGGTTCTATCCCCGCGTTTTGTTCGCGTATTTCATCCTTCTCGGCATCTGCCTTGCTTGCATTCGCATGAGCCGGGACAAGCAGGAGGTATCCTCCAGTGAACGGAAATAAGAAACTTATATACGCAGCGCTATTTGCCGCTCTCTGCTGCGTGATAACCATGTACCCCAAGTTCCCCACGCTCTTCGGCTATATCCACGCCGGAGACGCGCTGGTGCTGCTGGCCGCCTATGTGCTCGGCCCCCTCTGGGGCTCGCTGGCGGCGGCGCTCGGCTCCAGCCTTGCCGACCTCATGGCGGGATATGTGCAGTATTTCCCGGGCACCTTTGTCATCAAGGCCGTTATGGCCCTGCTGGCCGGCGCGCTGTTGCGCCGCTTCGGCGAAAAGCGCCCCGTCGTCACTTCCGTGCTCGCGGGCCTTGCTGCCGAGGTCATAATGGTGCTTGGCTATCTTGCCTATGAGGGCGCGCTGCTCGGCTATGGCTGGGCCGCGGCGGGGAGCATACCGACCAACATCGTACAGGGCGTTTTCGGAGCTGTCGCCTCCTCCGCCCTCTTTGCTGCGCTCATCAAGACGCCCTACGCGCGCCGCGAGCTCGGCCTGAACTTCATGCACGACCGCGACAAGCGCTGACCACGCGCAGTTTCTGTGAAAAGAGGTGAGATCCCATGCCCAACAAGACGATACTCCGCGAAAAGCTCAATGAATCCATATCCTCGGTCCTGCCTATCGCGCTCATCGTCGCGCTCATGTGCCTTAGCTTCGTACCGGTCACGACGGACCTGATGCTGGCCTTCCTGCTCGGCACCATAATGCTGATAGTGGGCATGGGCCTCTTCACCCTGGGTGCCGAGGCTTCAATGACGCAGATAGGCACACATACCGGCGCCCGCATGACAAAGACGCGCAGACTCTGGCTCATTCTGGCGCTGAGCTTCATCCTCGGCGTGGCCATAACCGTCGCGGAGCCTGATCTGCAGGTACTGGCCTCCAATGTGCCGCACATCAACACCACGGTGCTCATCATAACCGTTTCCGTCGGCGTGGGCCTATTTCTGGTGGTCTGCATGCTGCGCATATTGCTGGGCATACAGCTTCGCTGGGTGCTGCTTGGCTGCTACATAATCGTTTTTGCACTTGCAGCGCTCTCGGATGCGGGCTTTCTAAGCGTAGCATTCGACTCCGGCGGCGTGACCACCGGGCCGATGACCGTGCCTTTCATCATGGCGCTCGGCGTCGGCGTCGCCTCCATACGAAGCGACAAGAACGCGGAGGCTGACAGCTTCGGTCTCGTCGCTCTCTGCTCCGTCGGCCCTATACTCGCCGTCATGCTTCTCGGCTTCTTCTACGAGATGGAGGACGGCACCGTTGCCTCGTCGGTAATACACAGCTATGCCAACACAGTGGAGCTCGGCGGCGGTTATCTGCGCGCCATACCGGAATACATGGGCGAGGTCGCGCTCGCGCTCGCACCCATCGTTGGCTTTTTCCTGCTGTTTCAGGTGTTTGCGCTGCATCTGCGAAAGCTCCCATTCCTCAAAATAATCATAGGCCTTGTTTACACCTACGTTGGGCTCGTATTGTTCCTTGTAGGCGTGAACGTCGGCTTCTCCTCGCTGGGCACCATACTCGGCGCGCAGCTTGCGGAGCAGACGCCCTGGCTGCTCGTGCCGATTGCAATGGTCATGGGCTGGTTCATGATAAACGCCGAGCCCGCGGTACATGTGCTCAACAAGCAAGTCGAGGAAATAAGCGCTGGAGCTGTGTCTGAAAAGGCCATGGGTCTAAGCCTTTCAATAGCCATTGCTCTGGCGACAGGGCTCGCCATGGTGCGGGTGCTGACCGGTATTTCGATACTCTGGTTCATCGTGCCGGGCTATGTCATAGCGCTGGCCATGAGCTTTTTCGTGCCGCCCATCTTCACCGCCATCGCCTTCGACTCCGGCGGCGTGGCCTCCGGGCCTATGACTGCGACGTTCATGCTGCCCTTTGCCATGGGCGCGTGCGAGGCCGTGGGCGGGAACGTCATCACCGACGCATTCGGGCTCGTCTCTCTCGTCGCCATGATGCCGCTCATCACGGTGCAGGTCATGGGCGCGGTATACGTTGTGCGCTCCAAGAAGGCGGGCGACGCCTTTGACGCAACTCAGCTTGCGGACACCGATATCATCGAGCTCTGGGAGGTGGCCTCATGATAATGGACTTTGTGGTCGCTATCGTGGACCGCGCCCGGGCAGAGGATATGCTGGAGGTCTACCGCAGCCACGGCCTGCCCATTGTACTGACGATGCTCGGCAACGGCACGGCCACTTCGGAGCACCTGAGCCTCTACGGTCTTGAGGCTACGGAAAAGGCGCTGGTCGCCTCTGTAGCCTGCGGGGACATGACGCGCCAGCTCATCAAAAGCGCCAAAAGGCGGCTTTTCATCGACATACCAGGCAACGGCATAATGCTCGCCGTGCCTATAAAAAGCGTGGGAGGAGGACGCACCTTGGCATTTCTCACCGGGAACAGCACGCCTGACGGCGCGGTGCCGGAGCTGAGCTTCGAGCACGAGCTGATAATGGTAATAATCAACGAGGGCCACACGGACACGGTCATGGACGCGGCGCGTTCCGCCGGAGCTGCGGGCGGCACGGTGCTCCACGCCAAGGGCACCGGCGCGAAGCAGGCCGAGCGCTTTCTCGGCGTCTCCATCGCAGAGGAAAAGGAGCTGATCATCATAGTCTCCAAGGCCTCTGAGAAGGCGGCGATCATGAAAGCCATTGCAGAAAACTGCGGTCCCGGTACACCTTCGGGCGCTATTTCATTCTCCCTGCCCATCTCCGCAGTCGCTGGACTGCGCGTCCTCGAGGACGACTGATAACGGCATAAAAAAAGACCGCCGGCTCACATGGAGCCGGCGGTTTTTACTATTTACTTTTCGAGATAGCGCATGAAGATGGCCGCGGCCTGGGCGCGGGTTGCGGTGGCGGCCGGTGTGACCGCGCCGTTCTCGTCGCCCTCAATGAGGCCGATGTACATAGCCCAGCTCATGGCCTGCTGCGCCCAGGAGCTGACGCTCCCGGCGTCCGGAGCGTTGATGCCGCTGCCAAGCGCGGGTTCGCCAGCCAGCCGCCAGAGCATGGTCACCAGCTCCTGACGGGTGATCGCAGCGCTCGGGT
>URDK01000047.1 GCA_900546485.1 uncultured Eubacteriales bacterium | reverse complement strand
GCCTCTGGACTCCACCACCTTTGAAAAGGTGGACGAAACTTTTAAACGCGCGCGTTGCGCGCAGCGAAGGGCGTCAGTTCTTGCGCCAGGTAGAGGGCAGGAACAAGATGAGCATCGGGTAGATCTCAAGGCGGCCCACCAGCATGTCGAAGGAGAGCAGCACCTTGGAGAAGTTCGAGAACATGGAGTAGTTGCCCATCGGACCAACCAAGCTCAGGCCGGGGCCAACGTTCGAAATGCAGGCCGTTACGGCAGTGAAGTTCGTCTCGAGGTCGTAGCCGTCAAGCGAGATGAGCAGCGTCGAGAGAAGCGTGATGGTGATGTACAGCGCGAAGAACACCAGCGTGCTGCGTATGGTCGTGAGGTCGACGCTGTGGCCGTCCATGCGCACCGAGACGGTGCGCCGGGGGTTGAGCAGCTTGCCCAGCTCCTGCTTGGCGGCGCGAGATAGGATCAGTATACGCGACACCTTGATGCCGCCGCCCGTGCTGCCCGCCGATGCGCCGATGAACATCAGCAGTACCAGCATCGCCTTCGAAAAGGCCGGCCAGAGGTTGAAGTCCGCCGTCGCAAAGCCCGTCGTCGTCATGATCGATGCGACTTGGAAGAACGAGAGCCGCAGCGAGTGCCAGAAGTTGCCGAAGTCGCCCATGATGTCCAGCGCGATCGCAAGCGTGGCCGCGCCCGCAATGCCGAGGTAGAGGTGGAGCTCCGAGTTCCTCAGCGCAGGCCGGAACTTGCGCATTATCATCAGGAAGTAAATGCTGAAGTTCACGCCGAAAAGCAGCATGAACACGCTCGTCACAACGTCGATGTACGCGCTGTCGTAATAGCCGATGGAGGCGGCCTTGACGCTGAAGCCGCCGGTCGCCGCCGTGGCCATCGCGTGGTTGATGGAGTCGAAAAGCGGCATCCCGCCGAGGCAGAGAAGTATGATCAGCATCACCGTCAGCGCGACGTAGATGAGGTAGGTTATCGCGGAGCTGTGCCGTATGCGGGGCACCAGCTTGCCGACCTGCGGGCCCGGTACCTCGGCGCGCATGATGTGCATGCTCCGCTCCTCTGAGAGCGGGAGCACGGCCATTATGAACACCAGCACGCCCATGCCGCCTATCCAGTGCGAGAGACTGCGCCAGAGCAGCACGCCGTTACTCAGCTCCTCGACGTTGACGACCACGGAGGCGCCCGTGGTGGTGAAGCCGGACACTATCTCGAAAAATGCGTCAAAATAGTTCGGTATCTCGCCCGAGAACACAAAGGGCAGCGCGCCCACAAGGCTCATCAGCACCCAGGAGAGCGCGACGCTGACAAAGCCCTCGCGCGCATATATGTCGTGGTGGCGGAGCTTCGGCAGCGTCAGCAGAGCGAAAAGCGCCGCCGCGATGAGCAGCGTGTAGACAAAGGGCAGCGGCGACTCGCCGTAGTATATCGCGGCCAGCGCCGGGGGCACCATCAGCGCGGCCTCGACCGCCATGACGCGGCCGAGTATCTTGGATATCATCCTGTAATTCATATCCCGCGCTTACTCCTCAAAGATGTCGTCAAAGCGCTGCATGCCGAACTTGGTCGTGACGGCGATGACGCTGTCGTGCAGGCGGACGCAGTCGTTGCCGCCGGGGATGATGCACTCGTTGCCGCGGATGATGGCGGCGAGCAGGGTGTCGCGCCGGATGCGCAGGCTCTTTAGCGGTATGCCCAGGTACTCCGCAGGGCGCTTTATGGAGAACTCCAGCGCCTCGGCCTTGCCGTCGGCGATCTCGTGCAGGGACTCGATGCCGCTGGCGTCTATGGAGTTCTGCATCGCGCGGACGTAGGTGACGATGTCGTCGGCGGCAATGTTCTTGGGCGTAACGAAGCTGTCGAGCTTGTGGGAATCCACCATGCGGCGGAAGCAGTCGTCGTTGACCTTGGTTATGACCTTGCCCGCGCCGGAGCGCGCGGCGAACATCGAGGTGATGATGTTGTTCTGGTCGCTGCCGGTGAGGGCGACGAAGGCGTCGGTGCTGCGTATGCCCTCCTCCTCGAGCACGCGGGGGTTGGTGCCGTCGCCGAGGAGTATCTCGGCGCGGGGAAGTATGGCCTTGATTATCTCACAGTGCTCCTCGCTGCGCTCGAGTATGCGGACGCGGATGCCGGACTCGATGAGCGCGGAGCCGAGGTAGAGCGAGATGCGCCCGCCGCCGAGGATGAGTACGTCGCGCACGCTGCGGCGGTAGGAGCCGACAGCCTTGAAGAAGGCGCTCATCTCTGCGGAGGGGCCGACGACGTGGATGACGTCCCCGGCGGAGAGGACGAAGTCGCCCTTGGGTATGATGACCTGCCCGTCGTGCTCGACGGCGCAGATGAGGATGTTGGAGGAGTGCTTGTCGCGCAGCTTGACGAGCCGGAGCCCGCAGAGCGGCGACTCGGGGGAGACGGTGAATTCGACCATCTCGGCCCGGCCCTTGGCGAAGGACTCGACCTTCGCGGCGGAGGGGAAGCGCAGGATGCGGGATATCTCGGCTGCGGCCGCCTGCTCGGGGTTGAGCACCAGCGAGAGGCCCAGCTCGTCCTTGAGGAACACCATCTGCCGGAAATATTCCATGGTGCGCACGCGCGCGACGGTGTTCTTGACGCCGAGCTTCTTGCCGGTGAGGCAGCAGAGCATATTGACGGAGTCGTCGCTTGTGACGGCTATGAGCAGGTCGGCGTCGGCGACGCCGGCCTCGGAGAGCACGGTGTAGTCCGCGCCGTTGCCGTAGAGCACCATGGCGTCGACGCCGGTGGAGATCTCCTCCAGGCACTCTGTATCCTTGTCCACGACGGTGATGTCGTGGCCCTCCTCGGCGAGGCGGCGCGTGATCTCCTGTCCCATGCGCCCGGCTCCGACAAGAATGATCTTCATTGTCCCTTACGCTCCTGTTGCTTGATTTTCGTGCGGCGGCGGCGTCCGCGGCTGCGGGGCTGCGCGCATTTTGCGGCGTAGAAGCTCTGCATGTTCTCGTCGGCGCGGTAAGCGAGGCGTCCGGCGGAGTAGCTGCCGTCGCCGGCGTGCTTAAACTTGATGCGCAGCAAAAGCTTGCCGTCGGCGGGGCACTCGGCCAGGCACATGTAGCGCTGGTCGCCCTGGTTTATCCAGCGCGAGAACTGCATCTCGGCGCCGCAGATGGGGCAGGCGGGAGCGGCGAGGGAGCAGTCGGCAAAGGCGTCGCCCTTTGAAGCGTAGCCGGAGAAGGCGCTGTGGTCGATGGGCTCGGGCATGTCGGGGCGGGGCTTCTTTTCCTTATGAGGCCCGCGGCTGGCAAGTATCTCCGCCGCGTCGGCGTACTGCTCCATGCCGGAGACCATGTCGAGCTTGGAGCAGACGAGGCCGGTGTTGTAGGCGTCGCCCAGCGCGTCGTGCGCCACGCGGGTCTGTTCAATGCCGAAGTGTTCCATGGCGGTAGCGAGGGACTTCTGGTTCTTGTCGCCGCCGGTCTGGAGATTGTATATGAGCTGCAGGTTCACCCAGCCGGCTATCCAGTCCCAGTCGAGGTCATGGATGATGATGTTCTGCTCCATGATGCCCTGGTCGTCGTAGCCCCAGGTGATGAAGGTCACATCCTCGCCGCACCAGGCGCGGAACTGCGAGAGCGCCTCCGGGAAGGACACGCCGTGGGAGAGCCGCTCCTTGTCGAAGCCGGTGAGCTTCTTGACCTTGTAGTGCATGCGCTTGAAGTAGACGGGTTTTACGTCTATCTGGAACTCCTCCCCGGGCGTCATGTCCTCATTCAGGCGCACCGCGCCGATCTGGATTATCTCGCCCCGGAGATGGATGGGCAGCCTGTTGAAAACGGAGGATTTGGAGCTCATCGCCTGATTCCACTCTAAATCCACCACTACATAATTCATCGGAATACCGTCCCCTTTTCCCTTATTGGTCACGCTAAACACATTCCCAACCATTATATCACAGCCCATATTAGATATCAATCGCACATTTTGCGCCGGCGCGCGTACAAAAAGCCGAGAGCCGCCGCGGCAAGCCCCGCCGCAGAGAGCCACTGCGAGGTCGAGAGCCCCCAGAGCGCGCCGCGCACCTCGTCCCCGCGGAAGAACTCGAGCACAAAGCGCGCGGGGCAGTAGCCCGCGAGGTAGAATTCCGCTGCGAACCGCGCCCGACGCGGCCTTGCCGTGAACCAGAGCAGCGCAAAAAAGAGCGCGAGCTGCACGGCGGCCTCAAAGAGCTGCACGGGCAGGAGCGGCACCCCCGGCGGCGCGGCGAGGGAGGCCTCGGGGTAGACGACGGAGATGGGCGAGTCGCACACGACGCCGTAGCAACAGCCGGCGCAGAAGCAGCCGACGCGGCCCAGCGCCCCCACGAGCGCGAGCGCGGGCATGAGCAGGGGCATGAAATCCGCAAGGCGCACGCGGTAGGCCCTGGCGGCGAGCCAGGCCGCGCCGAGCCCGCCGGGTATGGCCCCGAGGAACACGAACCCGCCGGAGACATAGCCGAGCAGCGCCTCCGCCCCCGCGCCGGAGCGCACGAGCTCCGCGAGCCGGGGCAGCACGGTGAGGAGATAGAGCAGTTTCGCCCCGGCGAGGGCGCCGAGGGCGGCAAAGACATAGATGTACGCCGCGTCGTCCCGCGAGAGCGAGAAGCGCGGCGCGCGCAGCAGTATGAACAGCAGCCCGAGCAGGAAGCCGAGCAGGCCGAGCAGTCCGTACATGGGCAGGCTGCGGCCGAGGATGTCGATAAAAGGGAGCATGGGGCCTCCTTAAAAAATCAGTGTAACGGCTTGGGGCCGTTACACTGAATCAGGCGTATCAGAGCGTGTCAGTAATAGATGTTGACGCCGAGCGCGCCTATTGCGCCGACGCAGGCGATGCAGGCGATGAACACAAAGGCGCCGCCGATGACACCGATGAGCGAGAGAACGAAACCGGCGGTGCGGATGCCGCCGTCAAAGCCGCGCTGTTTGGACTTGGAGGCGTAGACCAGGCCCACGACGCCGAGTACGACGGAGAGAATGCTGGAATAGCCGAAGAACCAGAGCACGACGGAGAGAATTCCAAGCACGAGGCTGACCACCGCGTCGTTCTGTCCCGGGACCTGCCCGCGATTGTCGTTTTCGTACATATTGAGCACCTCCTTTTCAGCAATAATTTAGCATTTGCCGCGCCGCGTGTCAATAGAAGTAAGATTTTGCCGCCCACCGGGCGATCGAAAGTTCCGCCCGTCTTTACGTTTCTACGTGTGCGCTGTTACGTTGGTCGCTGAACGTTACGCCCTACTGCCCTTCGACCCCATTTCTTTTGTCTTGCCAAAAGAAACGGTGTCGAGCCGTCAAAGAAAAGCGCTTGCCCTAAGTCTTTTTGATAGCGGGCCGCACGCGGCGCTGGCAGTGTCTACCCGTGGTCAGCGCAAACCGAAATGCACCGTTCGCCCCCGGCGAAGGTGAGGTGGTCGGTAATCTGGCAGTCGACGCACCTGGTAGTCTCCGCCGGGGGCGGACGTGCCATCCTGACGGGCAGGGCAACTGTTCACGACAAGTACAACATAACGTGCGGCCCGCTATCAAAAAGATACGCACCAAAGGCCGCTTTTCTTTGGGGCTAACCCCGTTTCTTTTGGCAAGGGCAAAAGAAATGGGGTGTCTCGCAGCAGGGCCTTACGCTACTGCCCATACGTAGAGGCGCACACGTACAAACGTAAAGAAAAAGAGGGAACCCCAGGCGGGGTTCCCTCTTTGACTATACTTTGCTTGTTTAGTTTACATAACAATGCACTTCTTGGGGCAGACGTCGCGGCAGGTGCCGCAGGCAATGCATTTGTCCTCGTCCAGAGTCCAGGTCTTGGCGGCACGGTCCACGGTCAGGGCCTCGGCGGGGCACTTTTTGGCGCAGAGCGTGCAGTACACGCACTTCGCCGGGTCGTTCACCGGCTTGCCGTCGTCGCGGGGCTTCGGGCCCTCCGCCGCGGGCTCCTCGCCGCAGGCCGCGGGAGGCTCCTTCTTCACCGGCTTCTTCTTCAGATACGTGCCGGTCACGACCAGGTCGTCCTCGCAGCGCGCGACCATGTGATAGTCCTGCGTCAGCTCTATGGCCTTCTTCACGCAGAAGTCCGCGCAGGTGTTGCAGAAGGTGCAGGAGCCGAGGAAGAACTTCCGCGTAACCAGCGTCCCCTCCTCCGTCTCGACCGAGCTCGTGGAGATCGCCCCGCCCGCGCAGACGCGCTCACACATGCCGCAGCCGATGCACCTGTCCGCGTGGAACACGATGCGGCCGCGGTAGCCCTCGGGCGCCTCCTTCGGCGTGAAGGGGTAGCCCTCGGTGCTGGGCTTGGAGAACAGGCCGCTCACGGCCTCCTTCAGAAAGGGTATCATTCCTTGGCCCCCCTTTTCTCCTTGAGTATCTGCGTCGCCAGCGCCAGGCCGTCGATTATCGCCTCCGGCTTTGGGGCGCAACCCGCGATGGACACGTCGATGTCCACGTACTTATCCAGCGGGCCCACGACCGAATAGCTGCCCTTGAACACGTTGCAGGAGCGCGGACAGCTGCCCAGGGTCACGATGACCTTCGGGTCCGGGACCTGCTCTATCGTGCGCAGCACGCGGTCCTTGGACTGGGCGGTGACGGGGCCGGACACGACGACTATGTCCGCGTGCCTCGGCGTGCCCGCCAGCTTAAAGCCCAGACGCTCGGCGTCGTACCTCGGGGTCAGCACCGCCACGAGCTCTATGTCGCAGCCGTTGCAGCTGCCCGCGTTGATGTGGAACAGCCAGGGGGATTTGGCCGCGGAATTGTCTATGAGTTTCTTGAACATCCTTCCGCCTCCTTACACAAACCACACGAGGATGAGGCTCACGAGCGCGAGGCCGCTGACCACCGTCCAAAAGAACTTGAAGAGCTGCTCCACGCGGAAGCGGGCCATGACGGCGTGGGTAAGCGTCATGCTAACGACGGTGACCACCGTGCAGAACACCAGCGCGATGATGACGTCGAGCCAGAGCATCCCCGTGGTCACGCCGCCGAGGAAGAGCGCGGTGAAAAGCGCCGTCATGATGAACATCTTGATGCAGTGGGAGAGCTTGAACACCGCGAGCGGCGCGCCGCTGTACTCGACCAGCGGGCCCTCGCAGATCTCGGTCTCGGCCTCGCCCACGTCGAAGGGGTGGGCCCCGACCTCGCAGGGGATGATGAGCAGCATCGCCGCAGCCGCCGGGATGAGCCGCCAGTCGAGGATGAAGGGCCCGGTGAGCTGCTGGATGAGGCTTATCTGCTCCATGGAGAAGGTGACGTAGCCGTAGCCCGCCGCGCGGCCCACGGCCAGCAGCACGAGTATGAGCGGCAGCTCATAGCTCATTATCGCGACCATGGAGCGCGAGACGCCGACTCCCGCGAAGGGCGAGCCGGAGGCCGCGCCGCCGAGGATGATGGCGAGCGAGGGTATGGCGAGGAGGTAGAGTATGACCACCGTGTCCGCCACGCCGCCGAAGGCCTGCAGGCCGCCGAGCGGGATGAAGAGCGCCGTCACGACGAGGCTCACGAGGCCGACGTACGGGGCCGCGAGGAAGGTGCGCCTCGCCGCGTTCGCCGGTACGATGGTCTCCTTGCCCAGCAGCTTGAAGAAGTCATAGGTGGGCTGCAAAATGGGCGGGCCGACGCGCTTCTGCATCCGGGCGAGGAGCTTCCTGTCCACGCCCGCCAGCCAGAGGCCGAACACGGAGGCGAACAGCAGTCCGGGGAAAATGAGGATATAGACAGCTTTTATCAGTATTTCCATCTCTCGTCCACCCCCTTACATGAATGCGAAGCAGTACAGGATGATCACCGCGAGCGCCGTTACGCCCCAGAGGACGTAGTCGTTCGTGACGCCGCTGTGCGCCCTGGACATGAAGCCGAGGTAGCCGCGCAGGTTGTGCTTGAATCCCCAGAAGAGGTCGCCGCCCGCGACATGGGAGTACTCAGCCCGCTCGCCGCCGAAGAACACGGCGTGCTTGCTGTCCGCCTCGCAGCTCACCTGGCCGCGGCCGCCCTTGAAGATGACGGTGACAAGGAACACGGCGGCCAGCACCACGACGAAGAGGATGAGCCAGTTCACCGGGTTCCACGCGCCGATGGAGATGAGCTGAGGTTCCGCCAGATAGGCGGTGTCCGTGATGTTGGCGGCGGCGTAGCCCTCGCCCATGGCGGCGTCTATGTAGCCGGGGAAGTTAATGACGGCGGCAGTGGCGGGGCCGATGATGTACTTTATCATCAGATTCGGCGCGACGCCCGTGAACACGCAGAGCGCGGCCATTATCCACATGGGTATGCGCATCGAGAGCGGCGTCTCCTTCACGTTCTCAAGCTCCAGCGGGAGCTGGCCGAAGAACACGGACTGGCCGACCTTGATGAAGGACGCGAGCGTCAGCACGCTGGTCACTACGCAGACAACGGTGACCAGGGCGTAGCCTATGCTGCCCGTATCCGCCGCCTTCTCGAAGGTAGCCTGGTAGATCATCCACTTCGAGTAGAAGCCGTTGAAGGGCGGTATGCCGCTTATCGAGAACGCGCCGATGAGGAAGAGCGCCGTGGTTTGGGGCATCTTCCGCGCGAGGCCGCCGAGCTTCTCGAGGTAGGTGGTGCCGGTCGCGTAGAGCACGGCGCCGGCGGTGAGGAACAGGAGACCCTTGAAGAGCGTGTGGTTTATGGCGTGGTAGAGGCCGCCCGCGATGCCGAGCGCGGTGCACAAACCGAGGCTCGTGAGGATGTAGCCTATCTGCGAGATGCTGTGGAAGGCCAGCAGGCGCTTGAAGTCGTGCTGGTTGAGCGCCATCGTCACGCACACGAACATCGACAGGCAGCCGATGAACACGAGGCCGGTCTGCATCGACGTAAGCCCCATGCTGCGGAACAGGAAGTAGCTCACCCTGATGATGCCGTACACGCCGGTCTTGGTGAACACGCCGGAGATCAGCACGGAGACCGAGCTCGGAGCCGCGCCGTGGGCGTCCGCGGCTATCGGGTGGAAGGGGAACATGAAGCTCTTGCAGCCGAAGCCGGTGAAGAGCAGCGCAAAGGCGAGGATCATCGTCGGGTTCATGCGCCCCGGCAGCAGCGCCGAGATCTGCGCGAGGTTCAGCGTGTGGCACTGGGCGTACACCAGCGCGGTGCCGAGCAGCACGCAGGTGGAGCCGATGGAGCCGACGACGAGGTACTTGAAGGCCGCCTCGCGCGCGTTGGGGTTCCAGCTGCGGAAGGCAGTGAGGCCCACGGCGGCGAAGGTCATGACCTCGAGCATGACGTAGATGTTGAAGAGGTCGCCCGAGAGGACGATGCCCATGACGCCGCCCGCGAGCATGAGGTAGAGCGTGAAGTAGCCCCCGCGCGCGTCGTCCTGCTTCATGTACCTGTACGAGTAGAAGCAGGAGCAGGCCACGGCGATGGCGACGAGCAGGCCGAAGAACAGGCTCAGCGCGTCGACCTCTATGGCAATGCCGATGGCGTAGCCGTTTACCGGCTCCCAGTTGCCCATCCAGTAGACGATTATCTCGCCGTCGACCATGACGGGCTTTATGAGCAGAGCCAGCAGCACCAGGGCGATGAGCACGGCCGCGCCCGCGATGACGTTGCGGAGCTTTTCCCGCTTGCCCGCGAGGGTCACGAGGAAGGCGCCGACGAAGAGCGTCATTATGGCCAGCACGGGGAAGTGCATATAGACGTCGTATGTCATCCGTGCAGCCTCCTTATCTCACGCGCGTCCAGCGTGCCGTATTCCTTGTAGATGCGCACGCAGAGCGCGAGGGCCATGGCCGTGACGCAGGCGCCTATGACTATGCTCGTCAGCGTCAGGGCCTGGGGGATGGGGTCGACGAAGTACATGCCGCTTTTGAGCTCGCCGAAGGTGTAGATGGGCGCGGTGCCGCCCTCGTTGAAGCCGATGGAGACTATCATGAGGTTCAGGCCGTAGTCCACAAGGCCCATGCCGACGACTATCTTGATGATGTCGTGCTTCATGACCATGGCGTAGAAGCCGATGACCACGAGGGCCACAGCTCCGATGTAGTTTGCCAGCATCATTTGCCCGTCCCCCCTTCCTCGTGCTCCGTGGTGGGTATGGTGCCGTCGAGCTCGTGGCTCTCGTCCGTGCCGAGCAGGTAGATGACGAGCAGCAGCAGGAAGCCCACGCCCGTGAGCACCTTGAAGCCTACGGCGTAGTTCATTAGCGCTATGGTGCCGGAGCTCCACAGGTCGCCGATGCTGCCGCTGTTCCAGAGGATGTTGCGGCAGAAGTTGTAGCCCGCGAAGATGCCGAGCATGGCGAAGAGCACGTAGGCGATGGCGCCCACGGCCTCGAGCTTGTGCATGCGCTCCATGTTTATTGCGGTGGCAATGCCCCTGAAGCCGTAGCCGAGGTAGAGCAGCAGCACGCCGCTCGCGGCGAGAACGCCGCCCTGGAAGCCGCCGCCGGGGCTGATGTTGCCGTGGAGGATGACGTAGAAGCCCAGCACGAGGGCTATGGGCAGGTAGCTGTCCGCAAGGGAGCGGACTATGAGGTCGTCGCGCTTCCACTTCTTATTCATCGCCGCCGCCCTCCCATCTCTTGCGCTGACGGCGGAGTATGACCGTCGCGCCGGTTATGGCGATGAGCAGTACGAAGCTCTCGCCCAGGGTGTCGTAGCCGCGGAAGTCGAAAACTATGGCGGTTACGTTGTTGACCGCCTGGGTCTTGGCGAGGTTCTCCTGGACTATTATGCTCGCCGCGCCGTCGGGCTCGGAGACGTCGTAGCTCTCGGGGTTTTGCTGGAGCTCATAGACGTCTGTGCCGCGGCCGTCGTAGGTCACGGGTATCTCGCTGTGCATATACGACACGGCTATGACGCCGGCGATGAGGATCACGATGAGCGAGACTGCCAGAACGAGCTTTTTCATTTCTCATCCTCCCCCTTTCCGCCGGTCTTGCGCAGCGCCACGACAAAGATGATGGTCGTGAGCACGACGCCGACCGCCGCCTCGGCTATCGCGACGTCGGGCGCCTGGAGCATGATGAACTCCAGCGAGACGAAGGCGCCGCAGGCCGCGAGACAGATGATGCTCGAGAGCGTGCGCTTCGCCGTCACGGTGAGCACCGCGCTGACGACTATGCCGAGGACTATGAGCGTGTTGAGGACATATACGGGCGTTATCATGCCTCCTCAGCCTCCTTTTCCGGCTCCGCGCAGGCCTCGGGGTCGGCCAGGTCGTCGACCGCGAGGGGCCGCTCCGGCCTTATGCCTATCCTGTACGCCGCGCGGGCTATGGCGTGGCCGCCCACGGGGTTCGCCAGCACCGTCAGCACGCCGATGACGACCACCTTCGCCGCGCTGCCCCAGCTGTGCATGACGAAGATGAAGTACAGCAGCGCGCCTATGAGCGTCAGCAGTATGCCGAGCGTGGTGATGTTCGTCGAGCTCTGCATGCGCGAGAAGGTGTCCGGCATGCGCACGATGCCCACCGCGCCCGCGAAGGCGAAGAAGCAGCCGCCGACGATGAAGATGTCGATTATCACTCTGAGCACAATGTTCATAGCGTGCCCTCCAGATACTTGCCGATGAGCACCTGGCTCAAAAAGCCCAGTATCGCCGTCACGATGGCTATGTCGAGGTAGATGCCTCGGCCGGAGTACATGGCCACGAGCACCAGGGCCATGTCGGTCAGTACGTCCACGCAGTCGCCCGCCACCGCCCTGTCGGGAGCCGTGGGGCCCTTGATGAGCCGCCATATGACGATGAAGCAGCACAGTATGTAGAAGATGGCAAAGTATATGAGCTCGATCATTGCCAGATCCTCCTTACCCATTTTTCCATGCGTCCCTTGATTATCTCGCCCGCCGCCGTGCGCTCGGTCTCGACCACGTCTATCCAGTGGATGTAGTACCAGGTCTGACCGCCGCGCTCGTCTATGTCCATGGTGATGGTGCCGGGGGTGAGGGTTATGGAGTTTGCGAGCATGGTCTTGCCGTACTCCGTCGGCACGTCCACGGGCACGCGGACGATGCCGGGATTTATTTTAAGCTTCGGCGAGAGCGCGCGCTTCGCCATGTCCCAGTTGGCCTTGATGAGCTCCCAGGGGAACACGCCCACGCAGTACCATATCAGGATAAAGAGCCGCTTGCCGAAGAACCGGCCCGGTTCCTCATGCACAAACCAGCGCGCCGAAAAGAGCGCCACGCCCGCCGACACCACCGCGCCTACTACAAGCTCCTGCCAGGCAAACGAGCCCGTCAGAAGTATCCAGAAGAAATAGCACAGTATGAAGGTCGCGAACCACGCGCCGAAGCCCGCCTTACGCTTTGCCTCCAAGTTGACACCTCCTCATTACTCAACTTCAATCGAATCGATATAAAATTCCCTGCCCTGCGTCAGTCTGAAGCCCCAGCCGCCGCAGCGGGGACATTCCGCCCCGTGCGCCTCGCCGGTGTAGCCGCAGTCCGGGCACTCTATCGCGGCGGGGATGACCCGCGTCTCGAGCCTCGCGCCCTCGGCCACGCTGCCCAGGGCCGCTGCCGGGAAAAACTCGAACATGCACCCCGGCTCGAAGCCGCTGACCGCGCCGACGGCGAGGGCTATTCTCCTTACGCGCGAAAAGCCCTTTTCCGCCGCCTCCCGCTCGCAGAGGGCAACTACGCTCTGCATTATCGCAAGCTCGTGCATATCAGCGGTCCAGACAGCTGAAGCAGGGGTCTATGCTCGCGATGATGAGTCCCGCGTCCGCCACGGTGTTCCCGCGCAGCATGTGCGGCACCGTGGGCGTGTTCTTGTAGCTCGGCACATGGATGCTCACGCGCTGGTTGAGCTGTCCGCCGTTGCCCGCCACCTTGTGCGAGAGCTGGCCGCGCGGGGCCTCGTGCCTCGCCACGAACTCGCCCTCTTTAATCTTAGGTATCTTGTTGCCCAGGTTTATCGGCCCGGCCGGGAGATTCTCCAGCGCCTGGCGGAGTATCTTCACGCTCTCGTAGCACTCGAGCAGCCTCACCACCACGCGCGCGAACACGTCGCAGCTGTCGCAGGTAGGCACGTCGAACTCGAAGTCGTCGTAGGACGAGTACGGCGCGTCGCGGCGGACGTCTATCTTCACGCCCGAGGCCCTCGCGTGCGGGCCGACCGCGCCCATGCGTATGGCGTCCTCGGTTGACATAACGCCGACGCCCTTGGTGCGCATGGCGATGGTCTTGTCGTTCAGGCTGATGTCCACTATCCTGTCCACTATGGGCCCGACCTTGTCGAGCTTTGCGAGCATGTCACGCCTGAGCTCGTCGGAGATGTCGCGTCTTGCTCCGCCGATGGTGACCATGCCGTAGTTCACGCGGTTGCCGGTGAAGGTCTCGAGCATATCCATGATGAGCTCGCGCACGTCCCAGGTGTGCATGAACATGCTGTCGTGGCCGATGATGTGGAAGGCTATGCCCGCCCAGAGCAGGTGCGAGTGCAGCCGCTCCAGCTCGGCGGTGATGACGCGGATATACTCGCCGCGCTTCGGCACCTCTATGCCGTTTATGCCCTCCACCGCCATGGCGTAGGTGAAGGCGTGCGAGTGAGAGCAGATTCCGCAGACGCGCTCCACCAGCACCAGCGTCTGGATGGCGTTGCGCTCCGTGGCCAGCTTTTCAATGCCGCGGTGGTTGTAGCCGACGAACACCTCCGCGTCCTTTATGACCTCGCCCTCAGTGTAGAGCTTGGCGTGTATCGGCTCCTCCAGTGCGGGATGGTACGGACCTATCGGTACGATGTAGCTCATGCGTCCTCACTTCCCTTCTCCATTTGCTCCACGCGCTTCTCCCGGAGCTCCGAGAGCGGCGTGACCAGAATGTGGCCCTTGCCCTGGGTCTCGAGCATATCCTCCGGCAGAAACAGCCGCTTCGATGTGTCCAGCCCCTCGAATTCCAGGCCCATGAGCTCGTGCAGCTCGCACTCCGGCCAGCGCGCGGCCTCGTCGTAGATGCCCGATATCGAAGGCAGCACAGTCTCGCCGAGCACGTAGTAGCTCTCCACCGCCGGGTCCACCGCGTAGTCGTAGCTCACGCGGACCTGGCCGTCAGGCTCCACCTGGCCGTGTATCATCACCAGCCACCGGCCCTCGTGCCGCATCCGCAGTGCGGTGGGGACAATGTCCTCCTTCGTTATACGGGTCATCCTGTATTCCTGCATCTTTTCCACCTCTTTGTTCTCAAAATAGCCTTATTCCAAACACATTGCGGACTAACATATGCGCGGAAGCTGCGCCCCCGCGAGCTTTTGCAGCATCCGGCTGCCTCCGGCCGACGTCCTGAGCACGACCTTCCCTCGCCTCTCGGACATCACGCGGCCTATTATCGCGGCGTTTTCACCCTCCGGGCGGCTGCGCAGGACGGCGAGCGCGTGCTCCGCGTCCTCCGGCGCCACGACGGCGAGCATCTTCCCCTCGTTTGCGCAGTAGAGCGGGTCGAGCCCCAGCAGCGCGCAGGCCGCCGAGACGTCCCGGCGGACGGGTATCGCCGCCTCGTCGAGCTCTATGCCCAGGCCCGAGCTCTCCGCAAACTCGCAGAGCGTCGTCGCCACGCCGCCGCGCGTCGGGTCTCTCAGCACACGCACGGCCGCCCCGCTCCCCAACAGGGCCGAGGCCAGGCCGTTCAGCGCCGCGCAGTCGGAGCGTATCTCCCCTTCCATCAGCGCGTCGCGTGCGAGCATCACCGCTGCGCCGTGGTCGCCCGCCGTGCCCGAGATGAGCACCGCGTCGCCGGGCCTCATCCGCTCCGGGCCGAGGCCGGGGTATTTCAAAACGCCTATGCCGGATGTTGTTATGTAAACTCCGTCTCCCCTTCCGCGCTCGACCACCTTGGTGTCGCCGGTGACGACCGCGACGCCCGCGCTCTCCGCCGCGGCCTTTATCGAGGCCACGATGCGGCGCAGGCTCTCCGTCGGCAGGCCCTCCTCGATGATGAGGGCGAGGCTGAGGTATTTAGGCTCCGCGCCGCACATGGCAAGGTCGTTCACCGTGCCGCAGACGCTGAGCTTGCCTATGTCGCCGCCCGGGAAAAAGAGCGGGCTGACGACGAAGCTGTCCGTCGAAAATGCGAGCGCGCCGTCGAGTATCGCCCCGTCGCCCAGGGCGTTGAGCGCGCCGTTGCCCAGCGCAGGGAGGATAATTTCATCTATGAGGGCGGAGGTCTTTTTGCCGCCGCTGCCGTAATCGAGGGTTATGATGTCGTCCATTTCAGCACTCCTGATACTTGTACGCCGCGGCGCAGGCGCCCTCCGAGGACACCATGCAGGGCCCGACGGGGTCCTCCGGCGTGCAGACCTTTCCAAAGAGCGGGCAGCCCTCCGGGGGCATCCGGCCCGTTATTACCTCGCCGCAGCGGCAGGCCGTGGGCGGGGCCGCTTTGCCTATCTCTATGCCGAGCTTTTTCACGGCGTCGCAGTCCGAAAGCTCCGGCGCGAGGGCGAGGCCGCTCGCCTCTATCTCGCCCAGCCCGCGCCAGGAGGCCCGGACGGGGACGAAGGCCCGGCGGAGCATCGATCGCGCGAGCGCGTTGCCCTCCGCGCTCACGGCGCGGGAATATTCGTTCACGAGGCCCGGTTTTCCGTCCGCGAGCATCCTGAGCAGCTCGTAGACCGAGAGCAGTATGTCCTCCGGCTCAAAGCCCGCCACGACGGCGGGGAGGCCGTATTCCACGGGCAGAAAGCGGAAGTGCTCCGCGCCGGTGATGACCGCGACGTGGCCGGGGCAGAGGAAGCCCTGCACGTCGAAGCCCTCGGAGCCGATGAGCGCACGCAGCGCCGGTTCTACCAGGCGAAGCATGGGGAACACTGAGTAGTTCCGGACGCCCTGCTCCCTTGCCGCGAGAATGCTCGCGGCCGTGCCGGGGGCCGTGGTCTCAAAGCCGACGCCGAGGAACACGACCTCGCGCTCCGGGTGCCGCTTTGCGAGCTCCACGGCGTCCATGGGCGAGTACACCAGCTCAACCGAGCCTCCGCGCGCCCTGCGGTGGGCGAGGTCATCGCCCCGCCTCGAGCCGGGGACGCGGAGCATGTCGCCATAGCTCGCCACCGTGACGCCGGGCCTCGAGGCCAGCTCGAGCGCCGCGTCCATCAGCTCCGGCGGCGTCACGCAGACCGGGCAGCCGGGGCCGGAGACCAGCTCCACTCCCTCCGGCAGCAGCCGCTTCAGCCCCGCGCGGGCTATGGCCATGGTGTGCGTGCCGCAGACCTCCATGAGCCGCACGCGCAGCTTCGGCAGCGCGTTTATCCTCTCAATTATCTCAGCGGAGCGCATTCTCTACCTCCGCCCACTCCGCTATGTCCTCGAGCGCCTGTTTTTCCGGCAGGCGCTCTATCGCGAAGCCCGCGTGGACGATGACGTATTCGCCTATCTTAGGCTCCTTTATGAAGTCCAGCCTCATCCGCCGGCGCAGGCCCTCCACCTCGCCGACGGCGTCCAGGCCGTTTATCTCAACTATCTTAAGCGGTACCGCCAGACACATAGCTTGCCTCCAAGATCATGAGCTGTCCGAGCGCGATGCCCTCGTCGTTGGGCGACACCCGGCTGTGCGTGTACACCTCGAGCCCCGCCGCCCTGAGTGCGCGCGGGAGACGCTCCATGAGATACATATTCTGAAACACCCCGCCCGAGAGCACCACGCGCCGGAGCCCTGTCTGCTCCGCCGCCGCGCGGCACTGTGCCGCCGCCATGCTCACGAGCGTGTTCATAAACTTTGCCGCGACCGTCCCCGGCGCCTCGCCCTGGGCGGCTATCTGCCTTATCATGGGCCGCCAGTCGAAGACATTGCCCTCGAGGGCGATGTCGTACTCCCCGCGCTCGGCCTCGTCCGCCGTGGCCTCGAGCAGCACCGCGCCCTGGCCCTCGTAGCTGCACCCGGAGCGTATGCCCGCGATGGCGCAGACGCCGTCGAAGAGCCTGCCCATGCCTGAGCTTTTCGGGCAGTTGAGGCCCCGTTCGAGCAGCTTTTTTATCGTCCCGTTGTTATTTTCAAGCCCCGCCTCGTATCTGAGCGCTTCGGAGACACGCCATATCTCCTTTGTCGCCGCGTCGCCGCCGGGGAGCGGGATGGGCCGTATCGAGCTGAGCCGCTCAAAGCCCCGCGCGCCGCCCGCGAGCAGCTCCCCGCCCCAGATGGCGCCGTCCGCGCCGAGGCCCGTGCCGTCCCAGATGAGGCCCAGGCACTCGCCTGCAAGGCCGTTATCCGCCATGCAGGAGACCATGTGCGCGTGGTGGTGCTGCACTCTCAGGAGCGGTATGCCCCGCTCGCTCGCGATGCGCTCCGCGACCTCGGTGGAGAGGTAGTCCGGGTGCATATCGCAGGCCGCGGCCAGGGGCTCAAAGTCGAAAAGCTGCGCAAAATGGCGCAGCTGCTCCTCGTAGCAGTCGAGCGTCTCAAGGTTCTTGAGGTCGCCTATGTGCTGGCTCGGGAAGGCGTGGCCCTCCTTCGAGATGCAGAAGCCCGCCTTCTGCTCCGCCCCGCAGGCGAGCAGCCCTTCAGCGAGGTGATTGACTGAAATCGGATGCGGCGCGTAGCCGCGCGAGCGCCGGACGGGGTAGTCCCGGCCCTCGTATATGCGTATGAGCGAGTCGTCACAGCGGGTGAGTATCTCGCGGTCGTGCAGCAAAAAGCCGTCCGCGATGCCCGCGAGCTTTTCCGCCGCCTCGGCGTTTTTGTACACGATGGGCGTGTCGGAGAGGTTCGCGCTCGTCATCACGAGGCAGTCGAGATCATCGCCCAGGAGCAGCACGTGCAGCGGCGTGTACGGGAGCATTACGCCGATATAGTTGTTCTCGCTCAGGTGCAGGTACGTGCCGCGAGAGCGCTTTTTGAGCAGCACTATGGGCCGGCGGAAGGACGTGAGCGCCCGCTCCTCGGCCTCGGAGACCTCGCAGAGCCGCCGCGCGGCGGCGGCGTCCCGGCACATCACGGCGAAGGGCTTTTCGTCCCGGTGCTTGCGGAGGCGCAGCCGCGCCACCGCCGCCTCATCATCCGCGAGACAGGCGAGATGCATCCCGCCAAGGCCCTTTACGCAGAGGATACCGCCCGATTTTATGAGCTCCCGCGCCGCCTCGATGCCGTCGCCCGGCAGCCGGCGGCCCCCCTCGTCGAGGAAGAAGGTCTTCGGCCCGCAGGCCGGGCAGCAGTCGGGCTGGGCGTGGTAGCGTCGGTTTTCAATGTCCGCAAACTCCGCCGCGCAGTCCGGGCACATCGGAAACTCCGACATGGAGGTGTATGCCCGGTCGTAGGGGACGGAACGGATTATCGTGAAGCGCGGCCCGCAGTTGGTGCAGTTTATGAAGGGATAGCGATAGCGCCTGTCGGCGGGGTCGAGCAGCTCGCGCAGGCAGTCCGGGCAGATGCCCGCGTCCGGCGAGACCAGCGTCCGCATGCGCTCCCCGCGCTCGCTCGGGACTATGCGAAAGCCCTCGAAGGGCTCTCCCCCCGTCACGCGCCGGGCCTCCACGGACTCGATGAGCGCCAGCGGCGGCGCGCTCTCCCTGAGCGCCGAGAGGAAGCCCTCAAGAGCCTCCTCCGCACCCTCAAGCTCCAGCTCCGCGCCCTCGGAGCTGTTCCGCACCCAGCCCGTCAGGCCGTATTGCCCGACCAGCCGGTGCACAAAGGGGCGAAAGCCCACGCCCTGCACTATCCCGTGTATATCTATGTGAAGTCTTGTCAATTTTCCCCCAATAATGTTAAAAATTTCACTTTTGTGGCGATAAGGCCCTCAATATCTTGCTTTGATTCTATCATCGGCCAATATATTTGTCAACAAATTAACATCATTCCCGGCGTTGTTATTGAGGGCAGAATGTGTTAATATTGTACAAAACTGTGTTGGGAGGAATACCAAACATGTCTGGATCAAAGGTCTATTTTTCCGATATGCGAGCCCACGGGCAGAGCCTGCTCATAAAGCTGCGCCGCCTCATGAAGCAGGCCGGATTTGAGAGCATAGACTTCGACGGCAAGTTTGTGGCCGTCAAGATACACTTTGGGGAGCCGGGCAATCTCGCTTTCCTGCGCCCGAACTGGGCCGGCGAGGTCTGCGATTACATAAAGGAGCTGGGAGGCAAGCCCTTCCTCACGGACTGCAACACCCTCTACATCGGCGGGCGCAAGAACGCACTCGACCACCTCGACAGCGCCTACCGCAACGGCTTCAACCCCTTTCAGACCGGCGTGCACTCCATAATCGCCGACGGTCTCAAGGGCACGGACGAGGCGCTCATCCCCGTCGAGGGAGGCGAGTACGTCAAGGAGGCGAAGATAGGCCGCGCCATCGCCGACGCGGACATAATCATCTCGCTCTCCCACTTCAAGGGCCATGAGATGACGGGCTTCGGCGGCGCGCTGAAGAATCTCGGCATGGGCAGCGGCTCCAGGGCCGGCAAGATGGAGATGCACTCGGCGGGCAAGCCCTTCGTGAAGCAGAAATACTGCATAGGCTGCGGCGCCTGCGCGCGTGTCTGCGCCCACGGCGCTCCCGTCATTGAAAACGGCAAGTGCACGATAGACCACGACCGCTGCGTAGGCTGCGGCCGCTGCATCGGCGTATGTCCGAAGGACGCCGTCGCCCCCGCGCACGACGAGGCCAACGACATCCTCGGCTGCAAGATAGCCGAGTACGCCAAGGCCGTCTGCCAGGGAAAGCCCAATTTCCACATCTCGCTGGCGCTGGACATATCCCCCGTCTGCGACTGCCACTCTGAAAACGACGCGGCGGTGGTGCCGGACGTGGGCATGTTCGCGTCCTTCGACCCCGTGGCGATAGACATGGCCTGCGTGGACGCGGTGAACGCCCAGCCGCCCATAATGAACAGCATGCTGGGCGAGGCCGAGCACACGCACCACGACCACTTCACCGACATCGCGCCGACCACGGACTGGCGCTCCACCACCGAGCACGCGGAGAAGATAGGCCTGGGAAGCAGGAAATACGAGCTTG
>URDK01000046.1 GCA_900546485.1 uncultured Eubacteriales bacterium | reverse complement strand
GGGCGTGGGCTCAGGGCTCGGCTCCGCGCTCTCGGCGGGCTGCGTCTCCACGGTCTCGGTCACTCCGGCGGGGTCCTCCGTCGCCGGCGTCGCCTCCAGCCGCTTATATATGCAGAACACGAGCACAGCCAGCAGGATCACTCCGATGACGGCCCGTATCACTCTGTTTATCCTCATTTTCATCACCAACTCGGATATTACCACTTTTCCCGCCGCCGGTCAACGGCCTGTTGCGGCCCTGAACACGCTGTGCTATACTGTATTAAAGAATTCTCGGGAGGCGGACTTTTATGAAACTCACATGGTACGGACACTCCTGCTTCATGCTTGAATCCCGCGCGGGCACGGTGGTATTCGACCCCTACGTCGACGGTTTTCCCCGCGGCCTTCAGCTGCCGCAGCTCACGGCGGACCTCGTGCTGTGCAGCCACGGCCATGACGACCACAACGCCGAATCGAAGGTAAACCTGACCGGTCAGCAGACGGACTACACCGTCGAGACCCTCTGCTGCTTCCACGACGACGTCCAGGGCAAAAAGCGCGGTGAGAACCTCATCCGCATCGTCTCCGGCGGCGGCGCGCGCGTTGCGCACCTCGGCGACGTGGGACACATGCTGCCCGCGGGCCAGATAAAGGCCATAGGGCATGTCGACGCCCTGCTCATCCCCGTCGGCGGCTACTACACCATCGACGCGGCGACGGCGCGCGAGCTCGCGGACGCCATAGACGCCCAGCTCGTCATCCCCATGCACTACCGCGGCGAGGGCTTCGGCTTTGACGAGATAGACACGGTCGACAGCTTCGTCCGGCTCTCGAAGAACGTGGAGTTCGCCGAGGGCAGCAGCATAGAGCTCCCGGACTTCGGCGAGCCGCGTACGGTGGTGCTCAGTCTCAAATGAAATTCCGCAGAATAGAGAAAAAAGGCGGTGGGGAATACCTCAACCGCTACGACATACACTACGAGACCCCTTCCGGCGGCGAGAAGGTCTACGAGATGTTCTCGCGCGACCCCGGCATAAGTACGGAGGAGAAGCTGCGCCACCCCAGGACTGACGCCGTCATGATAATCATGACGGACGAGAGCCGGGAGCACCTGCTGCTCATCCGCGAGTTCCGGCTTGAGCTGGACCGGGAGATCTACGGTCTGCCCGCCGGGCTCATCGACCCGGGCGAGACCCCGGAGGACGCGGCAAGGCGCGAGCTCAAGGAGGAGACGGGGCTGGACCTTCTCGAAATACGCCACGTCATGCCCCCGGCTTACAGCGCCGTGGGCCTCTCCAACGAGCAGTGCATCTGTGTCTTCGGCGTCGCGGGTGGCGAGATCAGCCCCTGCAAGGATACCGGCGAGGAGATAACCGCCCGCTGGTACTCCCGCGACGAGCTGCGCGAGATGGTCCAGCACGAGACCTTCGGCTCCTGGGCCCAGGCCTACACCTACATGTGGACGATAGGATTTTAAAAACGAGGCAGCGCTCCAAAAGACAGGGTCCTCTTGCCCTGCTTTCAAGCTGCTCAACGCAAAGAATCCATCAATTCCTGTACTTCATTGAAAAATCTTGAAAGGTGGAAACCGTCTGCAACTGCGTGGTGAATGTTCATGGTAAGCGGCATGCTCAGTTTCCCGTCCTTTGGTTCGTATTTGCCCCACGTGACCACAGGAGCGAGAAATTTCCCCTCGTCAAAAACATGGACATCAAAGTGCGTGTATCTTACCCAGGGCAGACAGGAGACATCAAAAAAGTTCTTGGGCTGATTCTCCAAAACGGCCCGGTCATTTTTGTATCGCTCTCTGTCGGCCGCCATTCTGCCGTAAAACTCAAGAAGGTCATCTGAGTACTCCGTGACCATTTTGGTGAAATTCTCATCTTCCGTGTGAAAATCCGTGTAAGAAGGGGATACAAAGTCCCATTTGATAAGATTGCCGTCGGCATCCCAAGCGTACTTGAATTCATCATGTGCATTGATGATTTTTGATACGACCCACACCATCAAAGGATAAAAATCAAGATGGTGCGCCTTGGAGTATGCTTTTAAGTTGGTCACATCAACATCCACAGTCAGGCTCATCACGATTCGCATTTTATCAATATAAAACTGAAACAGACTGCCTCTGCGCCATTCATTCAGGTTAACAAACGTATAATTCATAGCCGTGCTCCATATTCAGATTTATGTCGTACCCCATTCAATGAAACCATATCATAAGCTTATGAAAGATCCCACTTGCATATCATTTATTCGTTCTCCCAGAACAGCTCGTCGAGGGTGCGGCCGAGCGCCTTGCAGATGGCGATACAAAGCTTGATTGTGGGGTTATAGTCGCCCTTTTCTATGGCGTTTATCGTCTGCCGCGAGACTCCGACGGCGTCGGCAAGCTGCTGCTGCGACATGTCGAGAGCCGCGCGCGCGGATTTGAGGCGCAGGTTCTTCATTCAGTCTCTCCCCTGTCCCTCAGCCCGTGGAACCAGTACACCAGCAGCACCAGCCCCGTCGTGGCGCCCACTATCAGGCTCACCGAGCGGAAACTCAGCAGCCCGTCCCTCAGCAGGTCCCCGTCGAAGATGTGCGACACGCCAAAGAGCAGGTTCGCCGCGGTAAGCACCAGCAGGACCGTCAGGTTCCGCTTCCGCTTCTGACCTATGCCCGCGAACGCGTCCTGCCTTATGCATATGACAGCAAACACGATGAGCGACACGCAGATGCAGATGATGCAGCCCGTCAGCGTGTCGCACCAGGGCTCTATGAGCATGTCGGTAAGACCGTACACCATCAGGCATATCATCAGCGAGAAAAAGCCCCACATGAAGGCCCGGCCCCTCGCCAGTATCTGCCTCTCATCATAGTCGTTCATTTTCCGCACTTCCTTTCCTGTGGCTGCATCATAGCATGTGTACGACATATTGTCAAGTATATTTTACATTATGTCCAGCAAAAACGCCCCGGCTGCTGCCGGGGCGTTTGTTCACAGGGTCTCGCGTGTTACGGAGTTCACCCACTTGCCGGAGCGAAGCCGCGGCAGGCAGAGGAACACCTTGCAGAAATCATCAAGGCAGATGCAGACATAGACGGCAGTTATGCCGAGCCCGAACACGAGGCCGCAGAGGGCTGCGGCGGGCAGGCAGATGCAGTAGAGCGGGCCTATGTCGCACAGCAGGCCGTAGCGAACGTCTCCGCCCCCGCGGAACACGCCGACGATATTGCAGAGGTTGAGCGAGCGTATCGGCATGATGACCGCTATGAAGGCCAGCATCATCTTCGCCAGCTCACCCGCCTCGGCGGAGATGTCCATCAGCGGGAAGATAAAGCTGTCGAGCAGCGTCGCCCGGATCAGGAGCAGGATGCCCATGCTGATGATGCCGGTGATGAAGCAGACGAAGTTGAGCGCCACGCCCTTGCCGTAGACCTCCTCGGTGTCCCCGCAGCCTATCTCACGGCCGATAATGACGGCGGCGGTGTTGCCAGCGGCGAAGAGCGCGACGGCGGCCATGCGGTCTATGTTGCCGGCTATGGTGTAGG
The DNA here is from genome assembly GCA_900546485.1 of uncultured Eubacteriales bacterium. Classification (GTDB taxonomy): domain Bacteria; phylum Bacillota; class Clostridia; order Oscillospirales; family Oscillospiraceae; genus Scatomorpha. Next base: position 16,582 of record URDK01000046.1, on the reverse strand, counting down.
CGGCGAGGATGGGCGTGCTGTTCGGCATGTGGCCCATTATGATGGAAAAGAGCGACATTGCGAGGCTCCACATGCCCTCGTTGAGCACGACGGGCAGGGAGTATTTGATGAAGTCCCCGGCAATTATCCGGCCCGGCCTGAGCATGAGGCCCAGCTTTACGGGCAGGCGCTTGCCCCAGAACATGCATCCGGTGACGACCACGACCTCGAACACGCGGCTGACGAGCGTGGCGACGGCGGCGCCGGCGCAGCCCAGCGCGGGCGCGCCCCATTTGCCAAAGATGAACATGTAGTTGAGCAGGATGTTCAGCGCACCGGACACGGTGAGGAGTATGGCGCCGAGGCTCGGGTTCTCCATACTGCGCTGCACAGCGATATAGACGCCGGAGAAAGCCATGCATACGTAGGAAAAGCCCACGATGCGCGCGTATTCGGCGCCCGGCTCCCATAGGTCCGGGTTGTTGGTGACGAGCTGCATCAGCTGCATGGGGAAGAAAAAGGCCAGCAGTGCGATGAGGCTCGTCAGTCCCAGGGAGACATAGTAGCCCATGCCCATTATGCGGTTTATCGCATCCAGCCTGCCCTTGCCGTAATACTGAGCGACAAGGACGCCCGTGCCGCTCTGTATGCCGAAGATGATGAGCGACAGGACATAGAAAACCGAGTTTGCCATCGTCACGGCGGCGAGTTCGGTCTCGCCCAGGGCGCCGACCATGAAGGAGTCAGCCAGCGCCATGAAGTTCGTGACGAGGTTTTGCAGGATCATTGGCAGCATCAGGGCTATGGCGCTCCGGTAAAAGCCCCGGCCCTGTCTCAGATAGTGCATTTTATTCAGTCCTCAATGCCTCCACAGGGTCGCGCCTCGCGGCGAAGCCGGAGGGGATAAGTCCCGCGATGAAGGTCAGAATCATGGAAATCAAGACAAGTGCCACACCGCCGGAAGCAGGCAGAATGGCCCTCAGGCTCTCTATGCCCGTCAGGTTCTGTACGATGGCGTTGATGGGGATGATGAGCAGCAGGGTTATGCCTATGCCTATCACACCCGCTGCAAAGCCCTCGATAAGCGTCTCGGCGTTGAAGACGTTGGAGACGTCACGCTTGGACGCACCGATGGAGCGGAGAATGCCGATCTCCTTCGTGCGCTCGAGCACGGAGATATAGGTGATGATGCCTATCATGATGCTCGACACGACAAGCGAGATGGCCACAAAGGCTATGAGCACATAGCTGATAGCATTGATTATCGTGGAGACCGAGCTCATGAGTATGGCGACGTAATCCGTGTAGCTTATCTCGTCGTCCTCATTCTCGACGGAAGCGTTGTACTCGGAGATGATGCGCGCTATCTCGTCCTTGTCGGCGAAGCTCGCGGCATAGAGGTTTATGGAGCTGGGGCTGTCCTTGTCCACGTAGCCGAGGAGCTCAAGATTCTCCTCGTAGGTGCTGTCCGAGTACTTCGGCGGCAGCTTTTCGTCGTAGACGTACTCATACTGCTCATCGGTAAGCGGGGTCATGGAGAGGGCCATGGCAAGCTGCTCGGCATTCATGGCGGCCAGCTGGGCGCGCGCCGCGTCGGCGTACTGCTCGCGCACCGCCTCGGCGGTCATCTCGCGGACGTAGTCCATGAGCGTCTCGTCGTCCATGTCGGCGATGTAGTCGCGGATGGTGTCCGGGTCGACGCCCATCTCGACGGCATAGCCCTCGAGCATCATCTCCTCGATGTACTCGCGCGTCATGCCCTCGGTGGCCTGGTCGACGGCGGCGGTCACATAGTCCTCGGGCGCGCGGGCGGTGAGGTCGGAATAGAGGGCGGCGCGTCCGGAGACGTCAAGACCCTCGATGTAGGCGTCGACGTCGGCCTTTATCTCGTCGAGCGTCGGCTCCGGCTCCTCGCCGGTGGCGAAAGGCAGACCGAGTATGGCGTCGGTCTCGGGGTCGGAGAGCTGGGCCTGGACTATCTCAGAGTCGTTGGCGAGGTCTATTATCCTCTCGGTCAGAGCCGAGGTGTAGCCTATGGCACCGGTCATCATGCCCGCGACGGCGTCCTCGTTCTGGCGGACTATGCCGCTGATGCGCAGCGTGGTGCCGGTGTCCTTGGAGTCGTAGAGATACTCCATGCCGGCGCTGGTGGAGGTGAGGTCGGTGTACTGGCCGGTAGCCTCGTCGTAGACGTAGTACTCAGGCCGGGCTATGAGCTTGAAGCTGAGGCCGCAGAGTTCCTCATAGCTCCAGCTCTCTACCTCGGCGTCGATGGTGTCGCCGGACATGCTGGCCTCAAAGCCCTCCGTCATCTGCTCCTCGGTGCGCAGGCCGAGGGAGTAGAGCACGAGGTCGCTTATCTCGTTATTTTTGTCCACGATGAGCACGACCTCGTCATAGCTCTGCGGCCAGGAGCCGTAGATGACGTCGTACTGGCTCTTTAGCGTGTCGTCGATGAGCTCGCCGTTTTCGCCGGGAAGCATCTCCTGCCAGACCTCGAAGCTGGAGTAGAAGTCGCCCATCGTGCTGAAGTAGCTGGAGTAATCGCCGCCGTAGACGCTGCTCATCATATCGTTGAGCAGGGAGACAACGTCGCTCTTGACGATGTTGCCGTCAGCGTCCTTGGTGTAGACGTCGAAGCCCAGGTCATAGCCGTACTGGATGGCGCTTACGTACTCCTCAAGTCCGCTGTTGCCGGATTCTATGAACTCCTTGAAGGCCTTGAGGTTGTTCGTATCCACGTCCATTGTGTTCAGGCTGTCCATGAGGTCGTACATGACGACATTGGAGTATACGGCGTCGAGCTCGTGCTGACTGCCGGAGGCGGCTTCGTCATGCGCGCCGCTGAGCGCCTCCACCATGGAGCCTAGGTCCGCTGCCTCCGCCTCAATAGTGAGCGGATAGGAGGAGAGCGTGTCCTCCTGCACGCGGTCGATGTAAGTTTGTATGCCGTTCGAGAGCGAAAGGATGAGCGCTATGCCGATTATGCCTATGCTGCCGGCAAAGGCCGTGAGGATGGTGCGGGCCTTCTTGGTCATCAGGTTGTTCAGCGATAGGGACAGCGCCGTGAGGAAGCTCATCGAGGGGCGCTTTTTGCTCGTGTCGGAAATCTTTGCGGGAACGCTTTCGGGGTCGAAGGGGTCGGTGTCGCCCTTTATCTCGCCGTCAAGCAGGCGGACGATGCGGGTGGAGTAGCGCTCGGCGAGGTCGGGGTTGTGCGTGACCATGATGACGAGCTTGTCCTGGGCTATCTCCTTGAGCAGTTCCATTATCTGCACGCTGGTCTCGGAGTCGAGCGCGCCGGTGGGCTCGTCGGCAAGGAGGATATCGGGGTCGTTGATGAGCGCGCGGGCTATGGCGACGCGCTGCATCTGGCCGCCGGACATCTGGTTGGGCTTCTTGTTCAGCTGGTCGCCGAGGCCGACCTTCTCGAGCACCTTTACCGCCCTCTCTCGCCGCTCGGCCCGGGAGACGCCGGAGATGGTCAGCGCAAGCTCCACGTTTGCGAGCACGCTCTGGTGCGGGATGAGATTATAGGTCTGGAAGACGAAGCCTATGGAGTGGTTGCGGTAGGTGTCCCAGTCCTTGTCGCCGTATTCCTTGGTGGAGCGGCCGTTGATGATGAGGTCGCCATCCGTGTACTTGTCGAGGCCGCCTATGATGTTGAGCAGCGTGGTCTTGCCGCAGCCCGAGGGGCCGAGGATGGAGACGAATTCGCTTTCCCTGAAGCTGATGCTGACGCCGCGGAGCGCGTGGACGCTCATATCGCCGGCAAGATAGTCCTTTGTGATGTTCCTGAGTGTGAGCAAGTTTGCAACAGATCCTTTCAGTGTGCGCGTAGGGACCTATCAGTCCCTGGTGACTTTGCGTATATCGTCGAGACTGCCAAGCACGAGCACGTGTTCGTCCTTCACGAAGACATAGGCAGGGTCGAGTACGGGGTGGAGCCTCTCGCCGCGCCTGGCGGCGATGAGGTTTAGACCGTGACGGTTCCGGAGGCCGACCTCGGCCACGGAGCGGCCTACCCACTCCTCGGGCACGTCTATCTCGCAGATGGCGCAGCCCTCAGAGAGGCCGATGAAGTCGAAGATGCGGTTTGAGCTCTCGCGCACCGCGATGCGCTCAGCCGCGTCCCGCTCGGGGTAGATGATGAAGTCCGCGCCGCAGCGGCGGAGGAATTTCGCCTCGAGGTCGCGGTCGGCCTTGCTGTACACCCGCTTCGCGCCCAGCTCCTTGAGCTGGTCGGTTATCTCCAGGCAGGCCTGGAAGTTTTTGTTCACGCAGACGAAGCAGGCGTCGAAGTTCTGCACGCCGAAGGAGCGCAGCACTTCTATGTTCGCGCAGTCGCATATCTTCGCCGAAGCGACATAGGGCAGCATGTCCTCCAGCGCGTCGCCGTTCTGGTCGGCTATCATGACCTCGCATTTCATCTTGCAGAGCGCGCGGCACAGGTGGTGCCCGAAGGTGCCCATTCCGATTATGAGGAAGGATTTCATATTTTAACCTCCTGTCAGCCTACGGTGACCTGTTCTTCCGGGTAGGTCACGGGCGGGTCGGTGCGCCGCTCGAGCAGCGCCATTGCAAAGGATACGCTCCCCACCCTGCCGCAGTACATGAGCAGGGCCACGACGAGCGCGGAAAAGGTCGAGAGCTCGCGGGTTATGCCGGTGGACATGCCCACCGTGCCGATGGCGGAAAACACCTCTATGAGCACGTCCGAGAGAGGCAGCGACTGCGTGCCGCAGAGCACGAGCGCGCCGAAGAGCGCGAGCATGAGGTTGGTGCTGACTATCATGCCGGCGCGCTTCATGGCGTCGTCCGGGATGCGGCGGCCGAACACATAGGCCCCGCGCCTGCCCCGGATGCCCGAGAACAGGAACACGAGCACCACCGCAACGGAGGTGGTCTTGATGCCGCCCGCTGTGGAACCGGGGCTGCCGCCGATGAACATGAGTATCACCGTGAGCAGCTTGGACGCATCTGAGAGCGCGGCGGTATCCACACTGTTGAAGCCGGCGGTCCTCGGCGTCACCGCCGAGAAAAAGCTCACGAGTATCTGCTCGCCGAGCGGCATGTCCGCGTTCATGCGGTTCCGCTCCAGAATGAAAAAGAGCAGCGCGCCGCCGAAGATAAGTATTAGCGTCGTCAAAATGACGAGCTTGGTCTGCAGATCGTATCTCCGCCAGCGCAGGCCCTTGAGCCGTATGTCGTCCCAGACGAGGAAGCCTATGCCGCCGAGGATGATGAGCAGCATTATCGTGATGCTCACAAGCGCGTCGTCCGAATATGACACCAGCGAGGAGAATGGCTCCTTGACGCCCATGAGGTCGAAGCCCGCGTTGCAGAAGGCGGATACGGAGTGGAATACGGAGTACCAGAGCCCCTTCCCAAGCCCGAACTCCGGAATAAAGCGTATAGACAGCAGCACCGCCCCCGAGAGCTCGAATATGAGCGTACCGAGGCCGATGGTGCTGGTTATTTCCATTATGCGGCCAACGCGGACGGTGTTGATGCTCTCGGCCATGACGCCGCGCTCGCGCATGCTCATGCGCCGGCGCAGCAGCCTTGAAAAGAGCGTGGCGATGGTCATGAAGCCAAGGCCGCCCAGCTGGATGAGCACAAGAATTACCACCTGTCCGAAACCCGACCAGTACGTCGCCGTATCCACCAGCACAAGGCCAGTAACGCACGACGCGCTCACCGAGGTGAAGAGCGCGGTAACAAGGCCCGTCGCCTCCCCGCTCTGAGAAGCCGCAGGCAGCATGAGCAATATCGTCCCCGCCGCAATGACGGTGAGAAAGCCCAGAGCAATCGTCTGGACATATGAGAGCTGTCGTATCTTCATAACCTGATTATTATAGCAATCTTATATCCCATATGCAAGCAGAAAGCCCCGGTTTTCCGAGGCTTTCGGTTCATCTCTTTTCAGGCAGGATCTCTATCCAGTAGCCGTCCGGGTCTTCTATGAAATAGACGCCCATTTTCTCGTTGACGAAGCAGACGGCGCCCATCTCCTCGTGCTTTTTCTTCGCGGCCTCGTAGTCATCCACCCGCATGGCGAGGTGTATCTCGCCCTCGCCGAGGTCGTAGGGCTCCTTGTGGTCGCGCAGCCAGGTCAGCTCAAGCTGGAAGCCGGTCTCGCCGTCTCCAAGGAACACCAGCTTGTAGGAGCCGTCCTCCGCCGACTTCTCGCGCACGGGCTTGAGACCCAGGGCCTCATCATAGAATTTAATGCTGCGCTCAAGGTTCAGCACGTTGAAATTGAAGTGGTAAAAGGTAAATTTCATGTCGTTCGCCTCCAGGCACAGGATAGCGCAGTTTTCACGATTTGGCAACAGCAAAACTCGCCGAATCTCCCTGTCGAGGGCTTTGACTTGATATTTCCTGTCCGATGTGAGAGAATGATGCTTTGGAAAGGGGGCGCGGGATATGAAGGATACGCTCAGAGATATCTACGACGCCGTTGATGAATTTTTCGGCGGTCTCGGCAGCCGCAGGATAACAACCTATTCGGCCGCCTGTGCATACTACCTCTTCATGTCGCTCGTGCCGGTCATAATGCTGCTGGTTTCAGTTTTGCAATATACGCCGCTCACCAAGGACGTCGTGCTCGACGCCGTGGCCGAATATGTGCCGGAGTCGCTCTACGAGATCGTCGACTACATCGTATCGAGTATATATAACGGCGGCCGCGTAGCGCTGACCGTCTCCATTTTGCTGACGCTGTGGTCCGCATCGGCCTGCATGAAGGCTCTCATGCGGGGCATGGACTCCGTCTACGACGCCGAAAGGCGCGAGGACTATATCCGTTTCTCCATCCGCGCCTGCATTTACATGGTCATCTTTGTCGTTCTGCTGCTGCTGAGCTTCTTCGTCATGGTCTACGGTGGGCAGATACTCGACTACATCGAGCGGAGCATGCCGGTGAACCACTCGCTGGATTTCCTCTTCACCCTGGCCAAATACCTGCGCTTCGTCATAATACTCGCGCTGCTCGCGCTGGTGTTCTGCTTCCTGTTCAAGTGGATGCCGGCCCGCAAGCTCTTGTTCCGCTGGCAGGTGCCTGGAGCGGTGTTCAGCTCCGTGGCCTGGGCGGCGTTCTCCTTCATCTTCTCCTTCTACGTCTCACTCTCCGACAAGTTCGGCGCCTATGGCTACATCGGCACCATAATGATAGCCATGATATGGATATTCTACTGCTTCTACTTCCTCCTGCTCGGAGGCTTTATAAACCACTATATAGAAATGAAGCGGGCAGGGACTGAAAAATGACAGATATAAGCGTACAAAACCTGAAAAAGTCCTTTGAGGTCGGTCACCCCGTGCTGGACGGTCTCAGCTTTGAGGTCGCGGCCGGGGAGCGCGTCGGCATACTCGGCGCCAACGGCTGCGGCAAGACAACGCTCTTCCGCATTCTCTCCGGCGAGCTGGAACCCGACGAGGGCACGGCGGCCATCCGCCGCGGCCGGCGCGTGGGCCTCATAAGCCAGATACCCGTCTATCCCGAGGGCTGGACCACAGAGGACGTGCTGCGCGAGGCGCATAGCCGTCTGCGCGCCATGGCCGCGCGCATGCAGGAGCTCGAGGCGCTCATGGCCTCGGACAGCAGCGATTCGCTGCTCAAGGAATACGACCGGCTCGCGGACGACTTCCGCCGCCTCGGCGGCTACGATATGGACCACGAGCGCAACCGCGTGGCAAACGGCCTCGACATTCCCGCCGAAATGCGGCAGCGTGAGTTCGCCCTGCTCTCCGGCGGCGAAAAGACCCGCGTGAACCTGGCGCGGCTCATACTTGAGGACACGGACATTCTCCTGCTGGACGAGCCCACGAACCACCTCGACATGCGCGCCACAGAGTGGCTGGAGGACTATATCCTCCACTTCCGCGGCACCGTGCTGGCCATCAGCCACGACCGCTATTTCCTCGACGTTGTGGCCCAGCGCTGCGTGGAGATAACGGACGGCAAGGCGGAGCTCTACTCCGGCAATTACAGCTTCTACACCGTAGAGCGTCAGCGCCGCTTTGAGGAAAAGCTCAAAAAGTACGAAAAGGACCAGGCCAAGATAGCCCAGCTGGAGGCCGCCGCGGCAAAGCTGCACCTCTGGGCCTTCATGGGCAACGACAAGCTGCACAAGCGCGCCTTCTCCATGGAAAAGCGCATAGAAAAACTCAGCCAGACCGAAAAGCCCAAGACCGAACGAAAGCTGCACGCCGCCTTCAAGGAGCGCGAGTTCCGAGGCGACGAGGTGCTGACGATGGACGGGCTCAGCAAGGGCTTTGACGGCCGGGTGCTCTTCTCCGGGCTCTCCCTCGAGGTCACGGGCGGGGAGCGAATAGCGATAATCGGCGAAAACGGCAGCGGCAAGACGACGCTGGTAAAGCTCATCGTCGGCGAGGAGGAGCCGGACGCCGGCTGGGTGCGCCGCGGCCCGGCTGTGAAGTGCGCCTACCTCCCGCAGCATGTGAAATTCTCGGAGCCGGAGCGCTCTGCGCTCGACACGCTCATCTACGACTGCAAATGCCAGCCCCAGGAGGCGCGGGATTCGCTCGGCGCCTTCGGCTTTTCCGGCGAGGACGCGCTCAAGGCTGTCGGCACGCTCTCCGGCGGTGAGCAGAGCCGCCTGCGGTTGTGCATGCTCATGCGCGGGGACCTGAACCTGCTCATCCTCGACGAGCCCACTAACCACCTCGACCTAGCCTCCCGCGAATGGATGGAGGACGCCCTCTCGGATTACTCCGAGGCCCTGCTCTTCGTCTCGCACGACAGGTATTTCATAGAAAAATTCGCAACGCGCATCTGGAGCATCGAAAACGGAGAGCTCACGGACTTCCGCGGTACTTTTTCGGAGTTCCGCGAGTACCGGGCCAGGCAGGAGGCAATAGCCCAGGCGGCAAAGGCCGCCGCGCCCAAGCCGGAGAAGAAGCCCCAGCGCAAAAAGGGCACGCCCGAGCGTGAGAAGGAGGCACGCCGCTGCGAGCGGGAAATTGAAAAAATCGAGTCCCGTCTGAAGGAAATTGAGCGTGAGGAGGGGGAACACGCCTCGGATTACCAGCGTCTAATGGAACTGGAAGACGAAAAGGCGCGCCTCTCGCCCGAGCTGGACGCGCTCTACTCCAGATGGGAGGAACTGCAGGATGAAGAATAAGCTCTGGCTCATAATCGTGATCATACTGCTCGCTGCCGCGGCGCTGTTTGCCTTTGCCGCGACGGGGCACACCTACTTTGCCGCCGTGCTCGCGCTCATAGCGGTGCTCATAGTCATCTACCGCTTTGCCGGGCGGGTGCTCCGCATCGTCGTCACGGTGCTGCTGGTCATCGGCGTCGTCGTGTTCGCCATAATCGAGGTCCCCATAGTCAAGGCCGCGCGGACAGATGCGCCGGACGACTGCGACTATATCATCGTCCTCGGCGCGGGATTGCACGGGGACGTGCCCTCGCTCTCGCTTCGGAACCGCCTGGACGCCGCGCTTGAGTGGCTGGAGGCGCACCCGGACTGCGTGGCCGTCGTCTCCGGCGGCCAGGGCCCCGGCGAGACTATGACGGAGGGCGAGGCCATGTCCGTCTGGCTCGAGGCCAGGGGAATAGACCCCTCGCGCATAATCGTCGAGGACAAGGCCACCTCCACGATGGAGAATCTCGAGTTCTCCTTTGAGCTGATCCGCGAGGCGGGCGGCGAGCCGGACGGCAAAGTCGCCATAGTCACCAGTGAATACCACCTCTGCCGCGCCAAGATGATGGCCGCCGACCTCGGCGTCGAGGCCTGGGGCGTCGCCGGACACACCAGCTGGCCCACACTCATGATAAACTATTTCATCCGCGAGGCCTTCGCGGTCACCTATTACCGGATATTCGGAGCCTGATATGGAAAAGGTAAACGTATACGATTTCGACAAGACCATACTGCCCTACGACAGCACCGAGGCATTCTTCCTCCACTGCCTGAGGCGCTATCCCCGGGTGCTCGGCCCTGCGCTCGCCGCAGTGCCGATGGCGGCGGGTATGCCGCTCCGCCTCGTATCCAAGACCAGGGTGAAGGAGGTATTTTACCGCTTCCTCACCCGCATACCGGACATAGACGCCGAGGTCGCGCGCTTCTGGGACGCGCACATCGCCGATATCAACGCCTGGTACCTCGCGCGGCGGCGGCCGGACGACATCGTCTCTTCCGCCTCGCCTGAGTTCCTGCTGCGTCCGGTTGCGGAGCGCTTCGGCTTCCGGCTCATGGCCTCGCGCGTGGACAAGCACAGCGGCTGGACGCTGGGTGAGAACAACCACGGTGAGGAAAAGGTCGCGCGGCTCAGGAAGGAATACCCCGAGGTACAGATCGCCGAGTTCTACTCTGACTCTCTCTCGGACACGCCGCTCGCCCGGCTGGCGGAGCGGGCCTTCCTCGTCTCCGGCCAGTGCCTCGAGCCCTGGCCCGAGCGAAGCCTGAGACCATGAAACGCGGCATCAAGACCGCGTCCCGGCTGCTCTTTGCATTCTACTGCCTCGTCATGCTCTGGCTGCTCTTTATACGCGGACGGCATCCGGAATTTCTCCAGAGCTATGTGGAGAGCGGCATTTACTGGTCGCTGGTGCGCGGCACCACGAACCTCGTGCCCTTCCACACCGTGGCTGCCTTTCTTGAAAACATAGCCTCCGGTGACAGCTATCTTATCCGCCACGCCGTCGTGAACCTCGTCGGCAACGTCGTCATGTTCATGCCGCTGGGGCTGTTCCTGCCGCTGCTTTTTCGGAAGCTGCGGCGGTATTGGCGCTTTCTCCTCGTCTGCGCCCTCGCCATCGTCGCCGTCGAGACGGCGCAGGTGCTGCTCACCGTCGGCTGGGCGGACGTGGACGACCTCATTTTGAATCTCTGCGGCGCGTCGCTGGGTTTTCCCTTCGGCCTGCTCGCCGTTAAACTGTTGGATAAAGGGGATAGAGAGACTTGAAAAAGGTCGATTATGAGCATTTTTCCCGCTTTCTCATGCCGCACAGCCTCGCTGTGCGCGCCGATGAGCTGTATTTCTGCGTAAAGCGTGCGCTGCTGGAGGAAAACCGCTACGCCTCAGACCTCTGGGTGCTCCGCGACGGCAAGGCCCGACAGCTGACCTCCGCCGGAGATGTCGGCGCATACGCTCTCACGGACGAGGGCGTGGTCTTCTCCGCGCTGCGCGACAAAAAGGATAAAGAGCGCGCCGAGGCGGGCGAGCCGCTGACGGTGCTCTATATTCTCCCCTATGACGGCGGCGAAGCGCGCGAGCTCTGCCGCCTCGACTGCTCCGTGAACGCCCTGCGCTTTCTCGGAGGGGACCGCTTCGTCTTTACGGCCACAGTCTCCCGCGACTGGGAGCGCGTACTTGCCGCGGCCGGCGGCGACGCAAAGAAGGCCGCCGAGGCGCTCAAAAAGGAACGCGCCGAGTGCACTACGGCGGACGAGCTGCCCTTCTGGTTCAATGGCCGGGGCTTTGTCAGCGGCTGCCGCAGCCGCCTCGGCATCTGGGAGGACGGCGCTTACCGCTTCCTCACCGGCGAGAACACCGATGCAGACATAGGCGGTCTCTCCCCCGACGGCAAGCTCCTCAGCTTCACCGCCGCGGACTGGACGGGCAGCGCCCCTCTCAGCGACCGGCTCTGCCTTCTCGACACCGAAACGCTGTCCATCGAGGACATCACCGTGGCCGAGGGCGCCGCGCACTACTGGTCCATGCCCCTCGCCGGAGGCCGTGTCGCGGCCCTCGTGAACACCATAGACAAATACGGCCTTAACCAGAACCCCTCGCTCTATCTGCGTGAGGGCGGCGCCTGGCGTCTCGTCCTCGGCGACGGCATGCACTGCTTCGGCAACAGCGTCGGCAGCGACGTGAAGTCCGGCGCGGGCTTCGCGTCAGACGCGCGTGAGAGGGACGGTGAGCTCTGCTTCCTCGACACGCAGGGCGGCTCTACTCACATTCTGGCTGTGGACGAGGGTTCGGGCGCGGCGCGCTGTGTGACGAAGCCGGGCCTGAACATCACGGACGCGGCGCTCTGGAAGGGGGGCTTTGCCGTCTCCGCCATGCGCGGCAACTCGGGCTGCGAGCTGATGTACATAGCCCCGGACGGCACGGAGACCGTGCTCACAGACTTCAACGCCGCGATCTGCGCAGAGTACGCTTACTCCGCGCCGGAGCCGCTGAACTTTGTCAACTCCCGCGGCCGCGAGATAGCCGGCTGGGTGATAAAGCCCGTGGACATGGAGCCCGGCAAAAAGTACCCCGCCATACTCGACATCCATGGCGGACCCAAGACGGTCTACGGAAGCTGCTATTTCCACGAGATGCAGTTCTGGGCCTCGCGCGGTTTTGCGGTCATGTTCTGCAACCCCACCGGCGGCGACGGCGGCGGGGACGAGTTTGCCGACATCCGCGGCCACTACGGCGAGCAGGACTATGCCGACCTCATGCAGTTCGTGGACACCGTACTCGAGCACTGCAACTTCATCGACCCCGACAGGCTGGGCGTCACGGGCGGCAGCTACGGCGGCTTCATGACCAACTGGATAATCGGCCACACGGACCGCTTCAAGTGCGCGGCGAGCCAGCGGAGCATCTCGAACTGGACCAGCTTCCACAACAGCTCAGACATCGGCTGGTACTTCGCCCAGGACCAGGTCGGCGGCAGCCCCTGGAACGGCCTTGAGAAGATATGGGCGCAGTCCCCGCTTAAATACGCCAACCGCGTCACGACGCCGACGCTCTTCCTGCACTCGGACGAGGACTACCGCTGCCCGCTCTCCGAGGGCATCCAGATGTTCTACGCCGTCCGCGAGCACGGCGTGGAAGCGCGTCTTTGCATCTTCCACGGCGAAAATCACGAGCTCTCCCGCTCCGGCAAGCCGCAGAACCGTATCAGGCGTCTGCGCGAGATAACCGAGTGGATGGAACATTACCTGAAATAATCATAAAAAATTGCCCGCTTGCGGAAAAAGTCTTCCGCAGGCGGGCTTTTTGTGTTATATTCTGCTTACTTCGCGAGGAGCTCCTTGATGGTGTCACCCAGGATCTTGATGCCCTTTTCGATGGCCTCGTCGGAGCTGTTGGAGTAGTTGATGCGCATGGTGCGCACGCCGCGCTCCTCCTCATAGAACGGGTCGCCGGGGCAGACGGCAACGCCCTTCGCGGCCGCAGCCTCCATAACGTCGACAGCCTTGAGTCCCTCGGGCATGGTGGCCCAGATGAACATGCCGCCCTCGGGCTTGGTGTAGCTGACTTCGGCGGGGAAGTCCTCCGCCATGCAGGCCATCATCTTCTCGGCCTTCTCGCGGTACATGTCCTTGATCTTGTCGATCTGATCGTCGAGGTCGTTGTCGAGCAGGTACTCGGCGAGGACCATCTGGCCGAAGATGTTGGTGTGCAGGTCCATGGTGGACTTGAAAGCCAGGAGCTTGGCGTAGAGCTCAGGCTGCTTGCAGGCGATCCAGCCGATGCGCATGCCGGGCGCGACTATCTTGGAGAAGGTGCCCATGGCCGCGCACTGCTCACCGAGCAGCGCCGCGAAGGAGCTGCCGCCCTCGCCGTGGAAGCGGAGCTCGCCGTAGGGGTTGTCCTCGATTACCGGGGTGCCGGCGGCCTTGAGTATCTCGGCCGCGCGCTCACGGACGGCCTGGGTGTAGGTGAGGCCGGTGGGGTTCTGGAAGTTCGGGATGACGTAGATGAACTTCGGGTCGTTCTCCTTGAGGACCTTTTCGAGCTCGTCGCAGTCGATGCCGTCCTCGTTCAGGCTGACGGAGCAGACCTTCGGGTCGTAGAGATGGAAGGTCTGGAGCGCCGCGAGGTAGCTGGGCTTCTCAACGGCGATGGGGTCGCCCGGGTTGATGAGCGTGGCCGCAACCATGTCCAGCGCCTGCTGGGAGCCGTTGGTGATGATGATGTTCTCGGGCGCAAAGTCGACGCCCTGCTTCTTATAGCGGTCGGAGATGAACTTGCGCAGCGGCAGATAGCCCTCGGTGTTGCTGTACTGAAGGGCGCGCACGCCGTCCCGCTCAAGGACCTTCGTGACCGCGGCCTCCATCTCCTTTACAGGAAAGGAGTCGGGGTTCGGAAGTCCGCCGGCAAAGGATATTACGTCCGGAGATGCGGCGGCCTTGAGTATGGCCGAGGTAAAATCGCCCTGAAAATCGGGCTTGGACATGCGGTCTGAGATCCTGAGCTTCATTTCTTGTTCCTCCTCTTAGCATCTTAACTCTCTCGCGTGGGTAGTATCCGCGATAATAGAACAAATGATAACACCGCACAAACTGAATTACAAGGTTTTTTTCGCTACTGTACTGAATTTTCGGGTGAATAGATGAAATGTTGATTTCCCGCCGTTATGTTTATTGCGGGAGATGAACAAAATGAACTGCGTATACCTTTTACTGTCCCGCTCCGGGACTGCGTTTTCCAGACTTATCCGCGCGCTCACGGGCGACGAGTACACTCACGTCTCGCTCGGCCTAGGTGCGGGCGGTGAGATATACAGCTTTGCGCGGCTGCACCCGCGCCGTCCGCTGCCCGCGGGCCTGGTGCGTGAGGACATCGCGAAGGGTTACATGGCCCGGCACCCCGATATCCCCTGCGCGGTCTACCGGCTGGAGGTAACGCGCGAGCAGCACGACGCCATAAGGTGCCGCGTGAATGCAATGCTGCTCCAGCACGAACGCTACCATTACAGTATTTTGGGCACCGCGCTTTGCAGACTTGACATCGCGCACGAGCGGGGCTACCATTTCTTCTGCTCACAGTTCGTGGGCGACGTGCTCTCGAGATCCGGTGCAGCCGAGCTGCCCAAGGCGGCCTCGCTCATGCGCCCTGAGGACTTCACCCAGCTCCCGGACGCCGAGCTCATCTACAAGGGCCCGATCTCCGGGGCACCCTGCGTCAGAAATATTTTCCATAGAGGAGAGGACTATGCCGTCTCACAATCGGCCAGAGCTGTCTGACAAGGCAAAAAAATACATCGCCGCGGCCTCTATCGCCGTGTTCGTGCTGCTGACGGCGGCCATAGCCTGGTTCGTCGGCCGCCCCATGCTCAAATTCGTCTCGGAGCCCGAGCGCTTCCGCGACTGGGTCGACTCCGGCGGGCTGATGAGCCGCGTTTACTTCCTGGGCATGCAGCTTTTGCAGGTGTTCTTCGCCATCATCCCCGGCGAGCCCATGGAAATAGGCGCGGGCTACGCCTTCGGCGCCGTGGAGGGCACCTTGCTCTGCCTTGCGGGCACGACGATAGGCAGCATGGCCGTCTATTTCTTCGTCCGCCGCTTCGGCGTGAAAGCGGTGGAGATATTCTTTTCAAAAGAGAAGATAGAGTCCCTCCGCTTCCTGCGCGACGCGCACAGGCGCAACACGCTCGTGTTCCTACTGATGCTCATCCCCGGCACGCCGAAGGACCTGCTCAGCTACTTTGTGCCGCTCACCGGCATGGGGCCCTTGACCTGGCTCTGGATAACCTCGGTGGCGCGTATACCGTCCATAGTCACCTCCACCATAGGCGGCAGCGCCCTCGGAGTGCAGAACTACGTCTTCGCCGCCGTCGCCCTGGGCGTGACTCTCCTCATAAGCGGCATCGGACTGCTCATTTACCGCCGCATATGCCGCGTGCACCAGGAACATCAGGAGCACAAACACCTTAAAACCGAGGAGGATGCCGAAAATGGCCGATAAGCTGCTCATAGCCGACGACGAGCCCGATATAGTGGACACCCTGGCCCGCTGCTTCTCCTCACGCGGCTACGAGATAATGCGCGCGTCCAGCGGCGAAGAGGCCATTCGTCAGGCCGGCCGCGCACCGGACCTCATACTGCTTGACGTGAACATGCCGGACCTTGACGGGCTCGAGGTCTGCCGCCGCATACGCCAGCACGTTTCCTGCCCGATAATCTTCCTCACCGCGCGCGTCGAGGAGAGCGACAAGCTCCACGGCTTTGCCGCCGGCGGGGACGACTATGTCGTAAAGCCCTTCTCCATCGAGGAGCTCTCCGCGCGTGTCGACGCGCATCTCAGACGCGAGCGCCGCCGCGGTACTGCCTCGGAGCTCCGTTTCGACGGTGAGCTCGTCATAAACTACACGGACCGCAAGGTCACCTGGGCCGGGCAGGAGCTGGGCCTAGTGCGCCGGGAATTCGACATAGTCGAGTTCCTCTCGCAGAACCCGGGCATGGTGTTTGACCGCGAGCGCATCTATGAGTGCGTCTGGGGCATAGACGGCGAGGGCGACTCGAGCGTCATCTCAGAGCACGTCCGGCGCATCCGCGCCAAGCTCGCCGCCGCAGGCTGCGACAGGCAGTACATCGAGACCGTCTGGGGGGTCGGCTACCGTTGGGCAAGATAAGGGCCGCGAACGAGCGCCGCCGGCGCAGGCTAAAGAACATGCCGCTGCGCCTCTCCTTCGTGCTCTACATGGTCGTGACCGCCATCACGGCGACCGCCGTCTGCGCGCTCATCATAAACGGGCTGGACAACACGCGGATAGAGCTCTACTATAAATATCGTGAAATGGCAGAGGTGATACCCGTCCCAGAGGACGGGCACGTCGAATACGGCTACACGGACGACGCCGAGGTCTACGTCATCTATGACGCGGACGACCACGCCGTGGACA
>URDK01000045.1 GCA_900546485.1 uncultured Eubacteriales bacterium | reverse complement strand
AGATAATCATACAGTGCGCCAACTATACGCACTACTACTCCGGCATGTACTACCCGCCCGCCGTGGGGACGCCGGGTGCGATTGCCCGGCTGATATCCGCGAGGCTGACGGTGTACGGGCTGCTCTGCTTCGCGTCGCTGGCAGCCGCGCTCTCGAATCTCGCGCTCTGGGTGCTGAGCCGGAACAGGTTGGCCCGGCTTTTGGGGCTGCTGTGTACGGCCTATGCGCTGCGCATGAGCTATCCCTTTCTCCGCGCGCTGGGCGTTCCAGCCGTCAGGCCGCTCTATGCGCTCGAGGATCTCTGCGCCGCGGTGGTGCTGCTTTGCGCCATAATGCTCGCCGGCGAACTCACCGGTTCTGCGCGCACCGGCTATCATCGTCGGGCCGCAGTTCCCGCTGCTGCGGCGATGTGTGCCGCATGTGTGGTATTTCCGGTTTTTATCCTACCACACGCGCCGCTTCTTATCAACTCCTACGGTTTGCTGCTTTCCGTTTGGAAATTGCTGGCCGGAGTTTATCTGATCCTGCTCTCAGCCCGGGCCCTTCGGGCGCGCGTTCTTCTGGGCAGGTATCTTCTCTGCTCCGCGGGACTTTACGGTCTGCTGTGCGCGGTGTCGGCGCTTACAGTGGGCTATCTCGAGCCCGCGCGCGGCGCTTGGCCGGAGGAATTCGGCGGCTTTGTGCTGGTGGCCGGCTTTGCGGCGCTGATGGTGCGCAGGGAAATGCTGCTGGTCAGCGAAAATCGCCGTCTGAACGCGCACTTGAGCGAGGAGGTCGAGCGCAAGACCTCCGCGCTGGAAACGCTGCTGAACGAGCGGCGAGAGCTCCTTGCCGCCCTCGTCCACGATCTGAAGAACCCCCTCTCGGCGCTCCGCAGCTACGCCGACCTCGTGCGCAGCAGCGGTGTGGCGCTCGACGATGAGACCGCCGCCTGCCTCGACGCTCTCTCCGAGCGTGTGGATGCTGTGGAGGACAGGTTTGGACTGCTGCAGGACTTCTCCCGCTCGGAGCGTGCGGCTGCAAGCGCAGACCGGCTTGAGCTCGCCGCTTTTCTGCGCGGCTTTTACGAGAGCAATCGCCCGGACATCGAGCTTGCGGGCCAGCGCTTCTGCCTTGACCTCTCAAAAGAGGAGCTTTACGTCTCCGCCGCTGAGCTCCAGCTGCGTGCCGCGCTGGAAAACCTCTGCTACAACGCCCTTTCCTTTACGCCGCCCGGGGGCCGCATAACGCTCTCGCTGCGGCGCGAAGGCGGATACGCGGTCATCCGTGTGAGCGATACGGGCTGCGGCATAGCGCCCGAGGACCTGCCCCACGTATTCGAGCGCGGCTTCACCCGCCGCCCCGACAACAGCGGCGAGGGCCTGGGCCTCTACATCGTGCGCACCTTCGCTCTGGAGCACGGCGGCAGCGCCGAGGCCGAGTCCAAGCCCGGTTCGGGCAGCACCTTCACGCTGCGCCTGCCTCTGGATACGGGCCGTGCCTCCTGAACGAAGCCAAATCGTCCCGGGTTATTCAAGACCATATCAAAAGGACCCATTGTGGAAAATAATTCCGCAATGGGTCCTTATACTGTGCGGCGGCCGTAAAAAAGCAAACGTGCGCCTTGACAAGTATTATGGAATCAGGTCAGCCCCGGGAAGAGGGCGCAGGTTATGATGACGGCGGCGGTGCCGCAGGTCGTGGCCACAACCGTAGTTATGAACAGCGGCGGGTAGACCTCTCTGAGCTTCATGCGGCAAAGCGGGAGCAGCATGAGTATGGCGCCGGAGTACGGCAGCGAATCCAGCGTGGTAGCCGCGAAGCAGCCAATGCGGTGGATGGCGCCCGCGCTCAGGCCCAGCTCCATCAGCTTCGGCGCTATGAGCGGCAGAGAGATGAGCTGGCCGGTGGACGAGCCGCCGGTGAGCATGCACATGACCGCCACGACGATCGCGCATATCAGCATGGGCGACATATCTATGCTGACGATCGCGTTGAGCATGGAGGTGAAGGCCTCGGTGTTGGTCACGACGCCGGCGAAGCCGCATATCGCGGCCACGGTCATCGACATGTGTATCGATTCCGCCGCGCCGGTGCTGAGCAGCTCACGGATGCTGGAATCTTTGAGCTGATTCCAGAAAAGCGCGATGGATACAACAACGCTGATTATTATACAGATGTTGATATCAACGCCTACAACATTGAAAAGAATGAACAGAATGATGAGCGGCAAAATGGCAACTATGAACTTGGGTCTCGGTGAATTCTCGTCATAGTGCGGGTCAAGGGGATGCAGTTCGAAATGCTCTCCGCGAGCACGCGCCTTGTTGATGAAAATGTTCAGCAGGACGATGATGACAACGATCTCTACGGCCGCGCCCACGAGGCCGGGAACTGCCGCGACGCCGGCGCTCGTGCCGAGCGCGCTCATAGCGGCCACGTTGGTTACCTGCAGGCTGCCGGGCATGGTGAGAGTGAACGTATATGAACAGGCGCCGAGGACGCCCAGAATGAACCGCTTGGGAATGTCGCAGTGCTCGAATATGGTCAGCGCGATGGGGTACATGAGCACTATGAACACGCTGGCGTTTATACCACCCATGCACAGTACTATGCCGATCACCAGCAGCACAGAAATGGCTATGACGTTCTTCCGTGTGTTGCTGGCCCCGGGCTTGAGCAGGGACGACATGATCGTGTCGGCGATGGCGTAGGCCGCTCCGCTGACGGAGTATATCTTCGCCTGTATATTGCCGAACAGCAGTATGAAGAAAAAGCTCTTGATGGGGACGAACATGCCGTCTATGAACGCGCCGGTCAGGGTGTCTATAAACGGCAGCCAGTTGAAAAGCATTACCACGGCCGCGCCTACTATGGTCGCTATGTAGACGGACCAGTCCTTATAGCAGAAAATGATGACTATCAGAAATCCGAGCAGACAGCCTATAATACCCACAAACAACGCTCCTTATCTTTTCCGCAAAATTAGTGGGAACAATCGCGCAGAGCGCGACTGTTCCCACGAGCTGAGCTGAAGCTGAAATGCTCAGGCCTTCTCCGACTTGGCGCCTTCCTCGGCCTCGACTTCGGCGAGGGTGCGCCTCTTGGGCATGGGAATGGTGGTGTAAACGGCGACGGCCGCCACGCAGGCAACTATGGCGAATATCATGGAGGCGGTGTAGCTGCCGGTGGAGGAAACGAGGGCGGAGCTGATGCGGGGGGAGATGATGGTGCAGATCAGCATGTAGCCCAGCATGCAGACGCCGAAGATGCCGCCGGCGTACTTGGAGCCGAAGGTCTCCTGTACGGCCACGGGGTGGCAGCTGTTGGTCGGGCCGAAGCCGAAGGCCAGCAGGACGTAGGCTGCGTAGAACATGAAGAGGCTGTTTGCAAACATAAGGCACACAGCGGAGGCCACGCAGCACACGCCGCAGAGGGTGTACACCTTGCGGTAGCCAATCTTGTCAATCAGCGCGCCGAAGAGGAAGCGGCTCAGGACGTTGGAGATGCTGTAAATCGAGACGCCGAGGGTGGCAGCGGCCACGGAGTAGCCGGCGTCGGAGATGAGTACGGAGAAGCGGGGATAGCAGATGATGTAGAGGGTCGGGAAGAGGCCGTAGCCCAGGAACAGGTGCCAGTAGGCGCGGGTCTTTATGACCTGTGCAGGGGTAAGGCTCTCGAGCTGGGTGGCCTTTATTTTGCTGTCATCTGCGCTGGCCTTCTGCTGCCAGCCCTCGGGGATGTAGCCGCTGGGGGCGGTGCGCAGGCCGATGGAGGAGACTATGCCAATGATGATGACGCCAGCGCCGATTATGTAGAGGGCGGCGGTGATGCCGGCGACGTCGATGAGCTTCACGACCAGCGGGGCCAGGAAGGTGGCGGAGCCGCCGTTGAGGGCCATGCAGAGGCCGGAGGCGAGACCGCGCTTGTCGGGATACCAGCCGGTGGCGCAGTAGGTCGCGCCGGTGTAGGTGAAGCCGACGCCCAGGCCCTGGAACACGCTGAAGGTGACGTACAGCAGCCAGGGAGCGCCCGCGGGCACCAGACCGGAGAGCACGAAGGCCAGGCCCAGAAGGACGCAGCCGATGATGAGGGTCTTCTTCGCGCCCACCTTGCCGAGCATCCATCCGCTGAGGATGTGGCCCGGGGTTTGCATGGTGGCCATGAAGGTTATGACGCCGGCGACAGATTCGGTCGACCAGGCGAATTGCTCGGCGAGCGGGTTAACGAACACCGCGGCGGAGTTGACCATGCCGCCAACGAAAAGGATTATGAGAGCGCGGATCAGTATGCCGGTCCGGTTCGGTGTCTTTTGAGTGGTAGCCATATTTTCTCCTTTCTTTTTGCGCAGGCAGTTCAGTTGCAGGTCCAGCCGCCGTCAACGGCGACCGTCTGACCGGTGGTATAGGAGCAGCAGGGAGAGGCGAAATACACGCACAGGCCGTCCATCTCGCCGGTGTTGCCGTGGCGTCCCTTGGGGCAGCGGTCCTTGTGGAGCTGGGTGAAGGACTCGGAGTCGATGTAGGCCGCGGTGAGCTCGGAGGGGAAGTAACCCGGGGCGATGCAGTTGACGGTGATGTCGTATTTGCCCCAGTCGTTGGCGAGCGCCTTGGTCATCATGTGTACGCCGCCCTTGGCCGCGCAGTAGGGCGCGGTCCACACATTCTTACGGGAGACGAAACCGTGTATGGAGGAGACGTTGACTATCCTGCCGTAGTTGTTGGGGATCATCGAGAGCCTGGCAACATCGCGGCAAAGGCGGAAGAGGCCAGTGAGATCGGTGTCCACAACGTGGTACCACTGCTCGTCGGTCATGGTCGAGGGGTCGCCGGAGCCGCCGACGCCGCCGGCGTTGACCAGGATGTCTATCTTTCCGAAGTGGGCAATGACGTCCTCAACGCAGGCCGTGACGGAGGATGCGTCGCACAGGTCTATGTAATGCGGATACACCTCTACGCCATATTCTGCGGCGATCTGCTTGGCGTTATCTTCAAGCTTATCGGTCCTGCGCGCAACGAGAGCCACGTTGGCGCCCGCATTGGCCATGGCCTTTGCAAACTGCAGGCCCAGCCCGGAAGAGCCGCCGGCGACAAGGGCCACCTGACCGGAAAGGTCAAAAATATTGTTTTTCATACATGTTCACTCCTCTTTTTCGCGTTGAAGCCGAAACCTCAGGCGGAACATATTCCTCACTACATGCAAAATTATAAAAGACTGTGAAATTCTCGGCAATGTCACGAATGCAAAAAGAGGCGCTCATTTAGTGCGCGAAATACAAAGAGAGCGGGAGGACTGCCGTCCTCCCGCTCCCGGGTCAATAGCTTATTTGTCAGCTCAGATGTAGAAGCACTTCTCGTAGGCGGCCCTGGTGGCGTCGGCCATGGTGCCGGCACTGGTGGCGTCGCCGATGACGACGGTCTTCTCAAACGCAGAGGCTATGGAGTCGATATACGCCGTGTCGGGACGATTGCCGAGGGCCATGATCACCACGTCGGCAGGGATCTCGACGTTCTCGCCGCTGTCCATCTTGCGCAGGACAGCGGAGCTGTCGGTCACGCCTGCAATGGCGTGCTCGGTGAGGATCTCGACACCGGCCTCCTCGAGCAGGGAGAGCAGCTTGTACTTCGCGGTGCGGTAGATGGAGGTGCCGACCTCCTTCTGCATCTCGACGACGGTGACCTTGTTGTCGGCGCACAGGAAATGCGCTACCTCAAGGCCGACGTGGCCGCCGCCGACGACGGCGATGCGCTTGCCCTCGAAGTGAACATGGCCGAGCAGCACGTCCTCTATGTAATAGACGTTCTTGTTGTCAACGCCGGGGATGCGCGGTACAATCTGATTGCCTCCGCAGGCGACGATGACGCAGTAGGGGTCGAGCGCGCGGATGCGGCTCACCGTGGCGGGCGTATTCAGGTGCACCTCGATGCCGTACTCCTTCATCTCGGCGGCCTGGGTGTTCACGAACTCCTGAGCCATGTGCTTGCTGGGGGCCTTGGACGCCAGAATGGCGCTGCCGCCGAGCGTCTCGCTCTTCTCAAAGAGCACGGGGGCGAAGCCGCGCTTTTTCATCAGCAGGGCCGCCTGCATACCGGCCGGACCGCCGCCGATGACGGCCACGGGACGGCCGTTGCCGTTCTTGATGAGCTTGTCGTCGCCGAAGTGGGTCTCGCGGCCGGCGACAGGGTTGATGGCGCAGTGCAGGTTGCGTCCGGCAACGACGGACTTGTTGCAGTTCATGCACTTGAGACACTTGCGGATGAGGTCCTCGCGCCCGGCCTTGGCCTTCTCGACCAGGTACGGGTCGGCGATGTGCATACGGCTCATGCCGACAAAGTCGCACACGCCCTCCTCGAGCAGCTTCTCCGCCGTCTCGGTATATCGCAGGGCGTTGACGGCGATGATGGGCACGTTCACGGCGTGCTTGATGGCCTCAACGAAGGGGCGGCGCCAGGCCTCGTCGTAGTAGCAGGGCTCGATCATCGTGGCCGCGCTGGCGTAGACGCCGCAGCTGACGTTGAAGTAATCGACGTAGGGCTCCAGATACTTGGCTATCTCGACGCAGGCGTCCTGGTCGTTGCCGCCCTCGACGAAGTCGTTGCCGTTTATGCGGGCGCCGACGACGAAGTTGGGGCTCACAGCCTCGCGGATGCCCTTGAGTATGCGCACCATGAAGCGGCAGCGGTTCTCCATGCTTCCGCCGTATTCGTCGGTGCGCTTGTTGGTGTAGGGGCTCATGAACTGCTGCAGCAGGTAGCCGTGCGCACCGTGTATCTCAACGCCGTCCGCTCCCGCGGCCTCGGCATTGACGGCGGCCTGGATGAAGAGGCCGACAAGACGGTCGATGTCCTCAATGGTCATCTCGCGCGGCATGATGGTGTCGCGTCCGACGACGCTGTTGAGCTCCACGCTGGGGGCCATGGCCTGCCTGCCGCCGTTGATGGCCGGGGGCGCCTCGCGGCCGCCGTGGTGAAGCTGGACAAAAATTTTTGAGCCGTGGCGGTGGACCGCGTCGCAGATATCCTCTATGCTCCTTATCTGTCTCGCGTCATAAATGCCGAGCTGGATGCGGTTGCAGTGGCCGCTGTCGGGATCGACGGAGGTGAACTCGGGAATGATGAGTCCGCAGCCGCCCTTGGCCCTCTCCTCATAAAAGCGCACCTGTTCGGGGGTGCTGCAGCCGTTCCAGTCGCCCAGCATGGTTCCCATGGCGGTCATAACGACTCGGTTCGGCAGCTCGAGCTTGCCTATCTTTCCTTTTTGAAACAGCTTTTCGTATTTCATTGCATTACCTCATGTCTTTGCGTATTATAGGTCTTTGCTCCGCAGTCGGGGCATCGGTGTAGTGAGGAGGGCCGTCCGCGCCTGCTTTGCTTGCTACATCATATATAAGAAATTGGGATTCGTATATGTCACAAATGGAAAAATGTGCAATGCAAACAATGCGTTCTGCACAATTTCCATCCTCCGGCGCCTCAAAAGGCGCTCTTTGGTCCTCAGCCCCGCGTTTCATTGTCACGAATGACAGAATGCAGGTATGATTTTGTGCATCATGCAGTTGTGAAAAAATGCACAAATAGTTTATACTTTATAATCAACGCCACCTCACACCGTTTTTTTCGAAAGGGGAGCCTATTAGTCGACATGTTATTTTCTACTTTGGCAAAAATGCTGACCGAAAAATTTCCCGGAAGCTCTTGTGAAGTGCGGCTTGACTGTGAAGTTGCCGATGTAACTCTTTATGACCCCGCGAAGCCGACGCCCTCCGTGGACTGTCTGTGTGTGTTCACCTGCAGGCAGATCGCGGACGCCTCCGGACTGCCGCTGAACGTCGTTTGCGTAGGGGACATTGACGAGGCGTCGGACAGCAGGGTCAAGGCCAACAACAGCAACCTAGCCCTGATTCCGGATGCCTCTTCCGCCGACGCGGTATGCTACATCCTCTCGCTGTTCGGAAACACGCTCAAACAGCAGAAGCTGTATTCAGACCTCATATATATGCTGCTCTCCGACGAGGACCTGTCGTCAATATTCTGCACCTTTGCAAAGGAGACGGACTGTCAGATGCTCGCGATCGACATCTCCGGCAAGGTCCTCGCGTACTCCAAGCCCTTCCGGGTCAATCATCCGCACTGGCTGCACAGCGTTGAGGTCGGGTATCTCGACAAGTACCTCATCGAGTACATCCTCTCCTACCGTGTGAAGCACAACATGAGCATCTCGCCGCAGCCCTTCGTCCTTTTCTGCGATAGGCTGCAGCTTTTCATCAAGACCATCCGGGTTATCTCCAACGGTGAGATAATAGCCTACGCCTTCATGGGCAACTATACCGGCGACTTCCCCGAATTCAGCGACAGGTTCATGTCGCTCATAGCCAAGCGGATGCTCAACACCCTGCTCGGCTCCAGGAGTTACAGCACCTATCGTTTCAATATGCACCAGAACATATTGTCCGATATAATCAAGGGCGCCAGCGAGGAGGAGGCGATCCAGCGCATAAGCGTCGCCAACCTGAGCTTCCCGCCCCATATGCTGGCCGCCGTGTTCAAGCCGAGCTACTTCCGCGAGAACGATTTTCTGCACGACGTACTGATGCCCGGCATTTCCGCTATCCTGCCGGACTCGCCAAAGCTCTATCAGAAGGGAACCATCGTCGTCCTTCTTGAGTCCAACCGGCTCGGCGACGTCCCGGAAGATCTGCTCTCACAGCTGAAGAAGCTGGCCGCAGAAAACAGCGTCCTGATAGGCATAAGCAACATGTTCAGCCGCCCGGAGCGCTTCGGCATATACTACCGGCAGGCCGCGCAGACCACGTCCTTCGCAAAGCGGCAGAACAACGTAAGCGGCGTCTTTCTCTATTCGGACTACGCCTTCTACATCATGCTTGACGGCGTTGAGGACAAGACCATGCTCGAGTACGCAAAGTACCCCCTGCTCACTGAGCTGGAGAAATACGACGCGGAAAAGAACACCCAGCTCTACGAGACCCTCATGACCTATACGCTCACGGGCTTCAGCAAGAACAAGACGGCGGAGCTCATGTTCCTGCACAGGAACACCGTCAACTACCGGATACAGCAGATAGCCGAGCTCTACGGTCTGGACTTCACCGACAGCGCGCTGCTCTTCAAGCTGCAATATTCCTTTTACATCGACTCATATCTCAAGCACAGCTATTTCTCGCCGCAGGCGCTGCCCCCGGAACAAAGTCAGACTTGAGATCAGCCCCCGCCCCTTGTCAGGGCGGGGGCTGGTTGCATGTTTTGGGACTTGCTCAGTCGTCGTAGCCCTCGAGGGCACGGAACTCGGCGTCGAGCTCCTCGTCCTTGCGGAGGTCGGCCTCGATGCGGGCGAAGCGGTCGCGGATGATCTGATGGGTGTGCAGATGCGGGTGCACATAGAGCTGGTTGTCCTCCATCGCGCGGAAGAGACGCGGACCGACGAAGCGGGGGTTGAAGCCGGTGGTCTTGATGCGCTCCTCAAAGTTGGCCTTGTAGTCGTTGTAGTCGGCAGTGGCGTAGAAGGGGTCGTAGGGCTTCTTGAAGCGCTCGGGACGGCAGCGCTCGCTGTCGTAGATCTCGGTGTTGACGTACATGGGGCAGAAAGCGGTGACGCCTATATAGGGGGCGAAGTTGTCCGCGTAGTCCCTGATGCTCTCAGCGAGGCTGAGGGCGGCGTGCTTGGAGGCGGTGTAGGCGGACTGGATGCGCATGCCCGGCTGCAGGCTGCCTATGGAACCGGTGAGCAGGAAGTGGGCCTCGGTGCCCTGCTTCTTCATGATGGGCACGATCTCGGTGGCGTAGTAAGCCATGGCGAGGAAGTTGACGGAGGTGATCCAGTCCCAATCCTGGGGCGGGATGTTGCCGAGGGTACCGGCGCCGCCGACGCCCGCGTTGCTGAAGAAGACGTCGATCTGGCCGAACTCGTCCATGATGCGCTTGACGCTCATGCGGACCTGCTCGTACTCGGAGACGTCGACCTTGATGGCGATGGCCTTGGGGGAACCGGCAGCCTCGCACTCTTTCCTGACGTCCTCAACACGGTCGTCGATATCGATGAGGGCGAGCTGCATGCCCTGCTCTGCCGCGTACAGAGCGAAGGCCTTGCCTATACCGCAAGCCGCGCCAGTGATTCCGCATACTTTGCCCTTATAGTCTTTCATATCCAGCATCCTTTCAGTATGTAGTGTTCTCCGTTGGATGTGTTAATTATAATACAATCTATTTTCTCCGGTCATCGTTAAAAGGCACAACATTCATCCCTTCGTTGTAAACTGTTGACAAACATTCCCCGGCGGGCGTCCGTACTGCCGGCTTACGGCATAAAAGCGCCGGGGCGGTCTGCAACCGCTCCGGCGCCGCATGGGGGTGTGGAGTTTTCTGTTATCCGCCGAGGTAGGCTTTTTTCACCTGGTCGCTCTCGGCCAGCTCGCGTCCGGTGCCGCTCAGGCTGATGACGCCGGTCTCCATGACGTAGGCGCGGTCGGCAACCGAAAGGGCCATCTGCGCGTTCTGCTCTACTAATAATATAGTAGTACCGCTCTTGTGCAGGCTCTGGATTATATCAAATATCTGCTCCACGAGTATGGGCGCGAGGCCCATCGAGGGCTCGTCGAGCATCAGCAGCTTCGGACGGCTCATCAGTGCGCGGCCTATGGCCAGCATCTGCTGCTCGCCGCCGGAGAGAGTGCCGGCGATCTGACGCCGCCGCTCCTTCAGGCGGGGGAACTGCTCGTACACCCGCTCGATGTCCTCGTCCACGCCCGCGCCGCTCCGGGTGTAGGCACCCATTTCGAGGTTCTCCTGCACGCTCATCTGTAAAAATATGCGCCGTCCCTCCGGCACCTGGGCAAGGCCGCGCTCCACTATCTTGTGCGGGGGCAGCTTTGAGATGTTCTCTCCGCAGAACTCCACGGAGCCCGTCCGGGAGCGGAGCAGGCCCGATATTGTCTGCAAGGTGGTTGATTTGCCCGCGCCGTTTGCGCCTATGAGGGTCACAACCTCGCCCTCGTCGACGTGGAGGCTCACGCCCTTTATAGCGTGGATGGCGCCGTAGTAAACGTTGATGTTCTCGACCTTCAGTATCTGCTCCATGCTCAGGCCCCCTTCTTCCGGCCCAGATAGGCCTCGATGACCACCGGGTCAGACTGTATGTCCGCCGGGGTGCCCTTGGCAATGACCTTGCCGAAGTTCAGCACGCAGATGCCCTCGCAGATGCCCATGACGAGGTTCATGTCGTGCTCGATGAGCATGATGGCGATCTGGAAGGTGTCGCGGATCTTGATAATGTTCTCCATGAGCTCCGCCGTCTCGGAGGGGTTCATGCCCGCGGCGGGCTCGTCGAGCAGCAGCAGCGCGGGGTTCGTGCCAAGCGCGCGGACTATCTCCAGCCTGCGCTGCGCGCCGTAGGGCAGGGAGCCCGCCTTCTTGTCGGCCATGTCCTGCATGTCGAAGATGCTCAACAGCTCCATCGCCCGCTCATGGGCAATGCGCTCCTGCTTCCAGTAGGACGGCAGACGCAGTATACCACCCAGCATGCCGTATTTTATCTGATTGTGCATGCCGAGCTTCACGTTGTCCTCCACAGAGAGGTTTGAAAAAAGGCGGATGTTCTGAAAGGTTCGGGCAACGCCGAGCTTGTTCACCTGCACGGTGCTCATGCCCGCGGTATCCCGGCCGTCCACCATGATGGTGCCGCGCGTGGGCTGATACACCTTGGTGAGCAGGTTGAAGACCGTCGTCTTTCCCGCGCCGTTGGGGCCGATGAGCCCCGCTATCTCCGTGCGGCCTATGACGAGGTTGAAATCGTCCACCGCCCTCAGGCCGCCGAAGTCTATCCCGAGATGCCGCGCCTCGAGCACGGGCAGCTTGTCAAGGTCCCGCTCGGGGATGTAGGCGCCGCTCGGCATGTTCACGAGGGGACTTTCGTTTTTGGACTTAATCTTTGCCACTTGCGGCCACTCCTTTCTGCGGGCGGGATGAGGTCCTCGAGGCCAGCTCCCTTATGGAGTGCAGGGGCTTCAAGAACATGGCCTTGAGCTGCGCGTTGTTGGTGGCCAGCATGACCAGGATGAGCACGACGGCGTAGACGAGCATGCGGTAGTCGTCGAAGCCGCGCAGGGCCTCGGGCAGTATGGTCAGCACCGTCGCGGCGACTATGGAGCCCCAGATGTTGCCGAGTCCGCCCAGCACGACGAACACGAGGATGAGTATCGAGGTGTTGAAGTTGAACTTAGCCGCAGTGAGGTTGGAGAGGTTCAGGCCGTAGAGCGCGCCCGCGGCCCCGGCCAGGGCAGCAGAGGTGACAAAGGCCATGAGCTTGTACTTGGTGACGTTTATGCCCACGCTCTCGGCGGCGATACGGTTGTCGCGCAGAGCCATGATGGCGCGTCCGGAGCGGCTGCGCACGAGATTTAGCACGATGATCAACGTCAGCATGATGAGGATAAAGCCGGCCGTGAAGCTGGAGAGCGTCTCCGTACCCGTTGCGCCCTGGGCGCCCTTGATGATCGCGGTGCCGTTCTCGGTGAGGCCGAGGTCCGTGACGGTCTTGGTGCCACCGGCGTTGAAGATGATATGCAGGCCGTTTTCGTCGTAGCCTATGATGAGGCAGTTTATGAGCTCCTTGATAATCTCGCCGAAGGCCAGCGTGACAATGGCAAGGTAATCGCCGCGGAGCCGGAGCACCGGCACGCCAACGATGAATCCCGCAACGGCGGCGAACGCCGCGCCGACGACTATCGCTATCGCAAGCCGCAGTGCCTCGGACGGGATGGCGCTCTGCAGGCTCATGGCGGCGACGATGCCGGAAAACGCGCCCACGCTCATGAAGCCCGCGTGGCCGAGGCTGAGCTCGCCCAGGATGCCGACCGTCAGGTTCAGCGAGACGGCCATGACTATGTAGCAGCAGATAGGCACGAGCTGGCCGGTAAAGGAACGGCTGAGCATCCCCTCGCCCATCAGCGTGCTCACTATGGCGAAGGCCAGGATGACGCCGAGATAGGTCGCATAATCTGTCTTTGCGGCTCTGCTGAGCCTTATTTTTTTGCGCATAGCGGCCACCTCAGACTTTCTCCGGCACGTATCTGCCGAGCAGGCCCGCCGGGCGCACCAGCAGCATGATGATGAGCACGGCGAACACTATGGAGTTTGCGAGCTGGGTCGAGATGTAGGCCTTGGCCAGCGCCTCGATGATGCCCAGCAGTATCCCGCCCAAAAGCGCGCCGGGGATGGAGCCGATGCCTCCGAACACTGCCGCGGTGAAGGCCTTGATGCCCGGCATGGAACCGGTGGTGGGCATGAGCGAGGTGTTGAAGGAGCAGAGCAGCACGCCCGCGACCGCCGCGAGGGCGGAGCCTATGGCAAAGGTCAGCGAGATGGTGCGGTTGACGTTTATACCCATAAGCTGAGCCGCGCCCTTGTCCTCGGAGCAGGCGCGCATCGCCTTGCCCATGCGGCTCCTGCCGGTGAAGAGCGTGAGTCCGACCATGATTACTATGCACATCGCTATGGTCATCAGCGAGATGTAGCTGATATTGAGCCCGCCCAGGCTGAGAGAGCCGGAGACTATCGGCGTGTAGGACCTCGGGCTCGCGCCCCACAGGAGCTGAGCCATATTCTGCAGGAAGTAGCTCACGCCTATGGCCGTGATAAGCACGGCGAGACTGGGCGCGGCGCGCAGCGGGCGATATGCCAGGCCCTCGATGACGACGCCGAGCACAGTGCAGACCACAACGGCAAGCAGGGCCCCGACCCACCAGGGCAGGCCCAGCGAGCTCATCGCCAGCAGCGAGACGTAGCCGCCCACCATGATGACGTCGCCGTGTGCAAAGTTGAGCATCTTGGCGATGCCGTACACCATGGTGTAGCCGAGAGCTATTATGGCGTAAACGCTGCCCAGGCTCACGCCGCTTATAAGATAGGACAGGAATTCCAAAAGAGACCCACCTCGATTTTATGTTTTGTCGTCGGGCTTCTGCGGCAGCTGCCGGGACGGCGCTCCGCCGCCTCCGCAGCCGCTGCAGACGGCGCATGGCCGCCGGCGGGGGAGCCGGCAGCCGCGCGCCTGAGGTAAAAGAATGGTTTACTCAGCGGAAACGTAGGCCCCGTCGTGGATGACCACGGCCATGGGCAGCTTGCTGACGGTGCCGTCCGTGCCCCAGGTGAGGCCGGTGCCGGTCAGGCCGTCGAAGCTCATGGTGGTGAACTGCTCTATCATGGCATCGCAGATATCCTCGGTGCTCATGTCGGGAGTGCAGCCGGCATTCTCGAGGGCCTGCTTGAGGGCGTAGATGCAGTCATAGCCGTCGGCGGCGAACTGGTTCGGGGTCTCACCGAAGCGCTCGTTGTACTCGGCGACGAAATTCACGGTGCGCTCATCGGTGGCGTCCGCGGAGAAGGGGGTCAGAACCATGACGCCCTCGGCGAGGCTCATGTCGAAGTTCTTGAGCGTCAGGATGCCGTCCATGCCGTCCACGCCGAAGAAGGTGGGCTCATAGCCCATGGCGTCGGCCTGGGAGAGGATGATGGAGGCGGGCTGATAGTAGATGGGCAGGAAAACGACGTCGGCGCCGGCGCTCTGGGCGGCGGTCAGCTGGACGGAGAAATCGGTGGCGGTGTCGGCGGTGAAGGTGCCCTCGTAGACTATCTCGAGGTCCTGATTGGCGGCCTCAGCCACGAAGGTATCACGGATGCCCTGGGAATAGGGATCGTCGTTGCGGTAGATGACAGCCACCTTGCTGCCCGGCATGTTAGCGCCCATGTAGGTAGCGGAGCCCATGCCCTGGTTGGGGTCGGTGAAGCAGAGCTGGAACATGTTGTCCTTGCCGGAAACAACGTCGAGAGAGGAGGCGCTAGGCGTCAGGGCAAAGACGCGGTCCTCATAGGCCAGGGCGGAAACGGAGATGGCGGGGCCGGTGATGACGGGGCCGACGAGTATCTGCATGCCCCAGTCCATGAGCTTGTTGTAGGCGTTGATCGCGGTCTCGCTGTCGGAGACGTCGTCCTGGAACTGGAACTCTATCTGAGCGCCGTTGATGCCGCCCGCGGCGTTTATCTCATCCACCGCTATCTGGGCGCCATTCATGACGGCCACGCCGTAGGTCGCGTTCTCACCAGTCAGGGGACCGCTGCCGCCGAACTTGAAGGCGGCGCCGGAGGCGTCGGAGCCCTCGGGGGCCTCAGAAGCCGGGGCGTCGGACGCGGGGGTGTCGGACGCTGGGACCTCGCTGTCAGAGGGCGCGGCCTCTTCGCCGCAGCCGGCCAGCAAACCGAGGCACATGACCATTGCCATCATGAGTGCGAAAAACTTCTTCATCTTCTTCATTTTCACTTTCTCCTCCTTGAGTTTGTGCGTATTTATACAAAAAACCGGTCCCGACCACATGGTCGGGACCGGTTTGAAGTATACACTCAAATCAGTATGCCGATGCCAATCGTGGTCGTTTTGATGCTGTGCCGCCTACAAGAACGCCTATAATGCTTACTACGATAACGGAAATAAGGCTGACAAGGCGTATAACTATAAGGCGCAGGGCAGCAAAAATGGACACCGCAAGAACGGTGTCCAGGCTAAGCAGAATTATGGAGTTTTCGCGGCTGTCGGCAGAGTTGGAGGCGAAATACGCGCAGGCAGACTCAGTGGCCGCGGTACAGGAACCGCGGTCGTCAAAGCGGGTATTAAAGCTGTTGAAGTAGCGTTCAAACATCTCTCGCGGCTCCTTTCGTGAAGTTGTATGCAATCTAGCACGACAAATATTCACTGTCAAGCGCCCTGAATATTTTTCCGCGTTTTCAACAGATGCATTTCCCTGCCACCGCTGAATTTTATCCGTTCCTCACAGATTTTTTACCAATTTCAGTGTGCTCAGGCGCAAAGCGGGCCGGGGAATGCGGCTGCGGATACGGGGAAGTTTTTTCTCAGCAGCCGCCCTTTCTTCTGCGCGCTTATACCTTTACGCGCGCTTTTTTCGGGTTTATAATTGAAGAAAAAAACGGGGGATGCGCATGAAAAAGGTCATCATACTCATAGGCAACTATTGCTCCGGG
The DNA here is from genome assembly GCA_900546485.1 of uncultured Eubacteriales bacterium. Lineage (GTDB taxonomy): Bacteria > Bacillota > Clostridia > Oscillospirales > Oscillospiraceae > Scatomorpha. The sequence continues at coordinate 4,142 of URDK01000045.1, read as the reverse complement.
AAGACTGAGATAGCCATGAACATGGCCATGCTCTCGGCCTCGCAGGGGAAACGCACACAGGTCATTGACCTCGACAGGATAAATGACTATTTCCGCATGTCCGACCACATCCAGCTGCTCATCGACAAGTGCATAAACGTCGTCTCGCCCTCCTTCGTCGGCAAGGGCGTGACGCAGACTGTGATGCCGGCACAGGTGGCTTCGGCTTTTGACGGGGACTGGGACCTCGTCATCTTCGACGTCGGCGGCGACCAGGCGGGAGCGCTCTCGCTCGCACGCTATCATCAGGACTTTGCCGCGCTCGGACCCGGGGAGCTGGAGGTCTACGACATCGTGAACGTCTTCCGCCCCATGTCCGAGAGCCCGGAGAAGATAATCAAGCTCAAGGGCGAGCTGGAGGGCTTTGCCCGCCAGACCGTCACGGGCTTTGTGAACAACTCCAACCTCCTGAACTACGCGAGCGCGGACGACCTGCGCCGGGGCTACAACATCCTCCGCGAGACCTCGGACATGACCGGCATCCCCATCGTCCACACGACGGGACGGAAGAAGTTCCTCGACGAGTTCCTTGCCGACGGCCGGGATGCGAAATATATAGGCACGCCCCTGGCCCTCGAGACCTACATGCACCGCAGCTGGGACGCCTTTTCGCACGGCAAGATCTGAAAACCATATCGCCAGACAAGAAAGGCGGCAGGCCCCAAACGGGGTCTGCCGCCTTTAAAAATGAGAGGGTCACTTGTTGACGCGGTTGACAAGCTCCTCGCCCTTCATGGCACGGAGGATGTTGTCATAGCCTATGCTGAAGCAGCGGATGACGGTCTCGCGGGTGGCTGCGCCGAGGTGAGAGGTGGTTATGACCTTCTCGAACTTGCACAGCGGGTCCTCGGGATCGAGAGGCTCCTTCTCCCAGACGTCCAGAGCCGCGCCCCAGATCTCGCCGGTGCGCAGGGCCTCGACCAGGGCCGCGTCGTCGATGACGGCGCCGCGCGCCTCGTTGACGATGATGGCGTTCTTCTTCATCTTCTTGAACTGCTCCGCGCCCATGAGGCCGCGGGTCTCGTTCGTCAGCGGGCAGTGCAGGGAGACAACGTCGGAGCGCTCGAGCAGGGTGTCGAGGTCGACGTACTCACAGTGGAGCTCCTGCTCCTTCTCTATGGGCATGCGGTAGGGGTCGCTGTATATGAGGGTGCAGTCCCAGCCCTGGAGGCGCTGCATGACGCCCTTGCCTATGGCGCCGCCTCCGACTATGCCGTTGGTCTTGCCGCGCAGCTCGTACTGGTCGTGACGCCAGGTCCAGCTGTGCCACTCGCCCTTCTTCACCAGGCTGTCTATCTGGGACAGGCGGCGCATGCAGGCGAGCATCAGCGCGATGGTGAACTCCGCCGTGGTGGTGGCATTCTCACCGGCCGAGTTGCAGACGGGGATGCCCTTGCTCTTGGCGTATTCGAGGTCGACGTGGTTATAGCCGGTCGCGGGGACGTGGATGAGCTTGAGGTTCTTGGCGCGGTCGATCTCCGCCTTGCCTATCTTGCAGATGGAGGCGAGTATGTAGTTGGCGTCCTCAAAGTCACCCTTCTTGCCGTTCTTGACGGGATACAGGAAGCGCAGGTCGAGCTCGGGCGGGCAGAGCTCCATTATGAGGGTCTCCATGCCCTCGGTGGGCAGCTTTTCGCAGTAAAGAACAACGTTTTCGCTCATGTTGACCTCCTAATTCATATCAAATCATTTCATAGAGCCGGTCTCGAGGAAGCGCGTGTGCCAGGAGAGCGCCTCCTCAAGCACATGCGGCGTATGCTTACCCGCCGAGACCTTCAGCGCGGTGTTGTAGTAATCCCAGAGCATGGGCTTGTAGTCCGGGTGCGCGCAGTTTTCGATGAGCAGCTCGGCCCTCTCGCGGGGTATCTTCCAGCGCAGGTCCGCTATACCCTGCTCGGTGATGACGACCTGAACGTCGTGCTCGGTCTGGTCCACATGCGAGACCATGGGTACTATGCAGGAGATGAGGCCCTTCTTCGCGGTGGACTCCGTCGCGAATATGCTTATTCTGGCGTTCCTGGCAAAGTCGCCGCTGCCGCCTATGCCGTTCATCATCTTGGTGCCCATGGTGTGGGTGGAATTCACGTTGCCGTAGATGTCCACCTCCATCGGGGTGTTGAGCGCGATGACGCCCAGCCTGCGCACGACCTCCGGATGGTTGGATATCTCCTGGGGACGGATGAGCATCTTCTCCCGGAAGTAGTCGATGTTGTCGTAAAAGCGGCGGCGGTTGTCCTCGGCCAGGGCTATCGAGCTTGCGGAGACGAAGTCGAACACGCCCTGCTCAATGAGGGGGAACGCCGAATCCTGCATGACTTCGGTGTACATCATGAGGTGCCTGAGCCCGCTCTTGGCGAGGCCGCTGAGCACGGCGTTGCCCACGGAGCCCACGCCGGACTGGATGGGTCCAATGGACTCGGGCAGGCGCCCGGCCTCGACCTCGCCCAGCAGGAACTTTACCACATTTTCGCCTATCTTTGCAGTGCTGTCCGAAAAGGGTTTGAACTGCTGCGGCTGGTCGTGCAGGTCCGTCAGGACTATGGCGGCTATCTTCTCCTTCGGGCAGGGGATATACGGCGTGCCGACACGGTCGCGCGGGTCGGTGATGGGTATAATCCTCGCGTGCGGGGGCAGGCCGACCTCGAAGATGTCGTGCATGCCCACGAGGCCCTCGGGGAGGTTCTCGTTTATCTCGACGATGACCTTGTCCGCGTTGCGGACCGACGCATCGGAGCTGCCCGCGGAGGCCGCAAGATACAGCCCGTCCTCGCTTACGGCAGTGCACTCTATGAGGGCGAAGTCCAGCGGCTTGCCTGTGCGCTGGTTGATATTCATGGGGAAGTGCGAGATGTGTACGTCGCTGTACTCCACCTCTCCCCTGTTTATGGCGTTGCGCAGGTCCGGATTGGACTGGTGCGCGTAGCGCCGCTTAACGAGCCCGGCCCGGACCATCGCCCCGTCGATCTCGTCGCCCACAGCGGCCCCGACGCAGATGGTCAGGTCCCTGGCGTGGCCTGATTTCACCAGCGCATTCGGCACCGCCTTGGGATATCCGACGCTGGTAAACCCGCTGACGCCTATCGACATGCCGCTGTGGATGAGCATGGCAGCTTTCTCGGCGGACATTATCTTGTCCCGCATTGACAGCGGTACTCTTTCCATGGCTGTTCTCCTATTAGAATTCTTCGCTCTTGCCCTTGTCGTAACCCAGCTGCAGGGCCTTGAGGTTCATCGGCACTATCTTCGGGCTCATAACCTCCTTGATGGCCTCCTGGGCATTTTCAAGCGTTATCTCGCTGCTCTTGGCCGCGATGAAGCCCATCATGACGATGTTGGAGCAGACGGCCGTACCGAAGTTCTCCTCGGCCAGCTGGGTGGCCGGGAACATGTAGACCGTGCCGGCGTTGCAGCTGGCCGCATCCTCCCTGGTTATGAAGGTACTGTCCAGGAAGAGCCGGGTGTTCGGGTTCACGTCGCCCTTGAACTTGTCGAAGCTCTGCTTGTTGAAGGAGACAAAGGCGTCGAGCACGTCGGCCTTGACGTAGTCGATGCGCTCGTCGGAGATGACGAGCTCCGCCTTGCAGGCGCCGCCGCGGGCGGCGGGGCCGTAGCTCTGGGTCTGGGCGACCTCGTAGCCGTTTTGTACGCCGTAGGCGTTTGCCAGCAGCACGGCGAGGGAGATCACGCCCTGTCCGCCGGAGCCGCCGAATCTGAAGTCCTTACGCATATGCTTTACCCCTCCTTATTCCTTCGTGACCTGGATGCAGACGTCGGGGCAGGTGCGCTCGCAGCTGCCGCAGGCTATGCAGTTCTCGGGAGCCTTGGCGTAGGGCATCAGATAGCCGCCGCTGCTGCGCTCATGGCCTATGGCGAGGACGTCCTTCGGGCAGGCGCGCACACAGAGGCCGCAGCCCTTGCACCACTTGCTGTCTATGCTTATCTTCATTTCCTTGCAGCCTCCTTCTTCTCAGCCTGCACATCGCAGAGCTCCTCGCGGGTGTTGTCCTCATAGAGGATGCCGAGGCCGATCTTGCCGTCCGGAGCCTCGGTCTCGCCGGGCTTGAGCAGGCAGACCTGGCTCTCGTACCAGTCGTACATCTCGG
>URDK01000044.1 GCA_900546485.1 uncultured Eubacteriales bacterium | reverse complement strand
AGCAGATGGAATAGCCCGTCGCCGCGATGCCCTCGGTGGCCATGGAGTCCATATAGCAGGCGGCGAGACGGCCAAGGCCGCCGTTGCCGAGGCCCGCGTCGGGCTCCGTCTCAAAGATGTCGCTCGCGTTGCGGCCCATGTCCTCCAGCGCGCCCGTCAGCGCCTCGGCCACGCCGAGGTTGTAGGCGTTCTTCATGAGGCTCCTGCCCATCAGGAACTCCATGGAGAGGTAGTGGACCTCCTTTTCCGGCGTCTCGACCTTCTCAAAGGCCAGCAGCCGGCTCATTATCTCGCGTATGACCATGGCCGAAGCCTGAAACACCTGTTCGTCGGTGGCCTCGTCCCCGGTGACCGCAAAGTGTGCGCAGAGCTTATCTTCAAGCGCGCCGCGCATCTCGTCCCTAGAAATCTGTCCTGTCGTCATAGGTTCTCCTGTCCGTCTTACTTAGATTTTGCTCCCCTTGGGAACAACCAGCGGCAGCCTGGGGCTGCCCGCCAGCGTCACGCCGCCGTCGACCGTCACGTCCTTGTCGGAGATGATGTAGCTCAGCGTCGCGTCCGGGCCGATGACGGTGTCCTGCATGATGATGCAGTTTTTCAGCACCGCGCCATGGCCAACGCGCACGCCGCGGAAGATGACGCAGTTTTCGATCTCGCCCTCGATGAAGCAGCCGTCCGCCACCAGGCAGTTTTTCACCAGCGCGCCGTCGCCGTAATAGGTGGAGACGTCCGCGCGGCCCTTGGTGCGCACGGGCCGGTCCTCGGGGAAGAGCTCGCGCCGGTTCTTGGCCTCGAGCATATCCATGCTGGCCTTGTAGTAGCCGTTCACGTCCGCGATGTTGACGGCGTAGCCCTCATGCATGTAGACGTTGATGGTCCCGCCGGCCTCCATGAGCCCGCCGAGGCCGTCGCGGTGGAAGCGGCGGTTCATCGCGCTGTCGCAGCGCTCGAGCAGGTCGAGCAGCGTATCCCTTGACATTATATACGCCTCAAGCGCCGCGTAACCCGGTCCCGGGCCGCTGCGGCGGAAAAGGAGCTGCGTGGCGCGGCCGTTTTCGTCAGTAACAAAGCGATGGTGCGTCCCTTCGGGCGTATTCGGCGTGCAGACCGCCGTCACGTCCGCGCCGGACTTCACATGCGCATGCATCACGGCGCCCAGGTCGAGGTTCACGGCCAGGCTGCCGCGGACGAGGTAGATATAGTCCTGCTTGATGTCCCTTATGTAGCCCTCGACGGCGAGCAGCGCGTCGATGACACTGACATAGTCCCCCTTGCCCGCGCTCTGGCGGCCGAAGGGAGGCAGAAGGCGCAGTCCGCCGCGCTTGCGGCTCATGTCCCACTCCTTGCCGCTGCCGATGTGGTCGAGCAGCGACTGGTAGTCCTGCTGCATGATGACGCCCACGTCGTGCACGCCGGCGTTCTGCAGAGAGGAGAGCGCAAAGTCTATGAGCCTATAGCGTCCCGCAAAGGGCAGCGACGCCGAGGTGCGGCACGCGACCAGCTCGTTGAGTCCGGTCTCAGTGCGGTCCGCAAGAATCAGTCCGTGAAGATTGACCATCAGTCTCCGCCTCCTTCCCCGGCGGGCACGCTGTCATAGATCATGGCCCCCGCCTTTATCACCGCGCCGGCACCTATCTCGATGCCGGGGCCGCAGGTCGCGACGTTCCAGCTCTCGGAGCCGTCCGGCTCCGTGCCGACCTTGGCGCCCGCGCGGACCTTGGTGTTCTCGCCGATGATGGCGTACATGACCTCGGCCCCGTCCTCAACGACGGCGCCGGGCATGAGGATGCTGTAAACCACGTTCGCGCCCTTGCCCACGCGCACCGAGCTCGAGAGCACGCTGTTCTCCACGCGGCCCTCTATCTCGCAGCCCTCGGTGACTATGGAGTGGATTATCTTAGAGTCCGGCCCCGCGTAGTGCGGCGGCTTGGTCGGGCTCTTGGAGCGGATGGGCCAGTCGGGGTTGTAGAGGTCTATGAGCTTGGGCGAGAGCATATCCATGTTCGCGTCCCAGAGGCTGACGATGGTGCCCACGTCGCGCCAGTAGCCCTGGAAGCGGTAGGGCCACATCTTCTGCCCGTCGGCGAGCATCTTGGGGATGATGTTCTTGCCGAAGTCCTTGCTCGAGTTGGGGTCGGCCTCGTCCTCGATGAGGTACTGCCTGAGCTTCTTCCAGTTGAAGATGTAGATGCCCATGCTGGCGAGGTCGCTCTTGGGCTGCTTCGGCTTCTCCTCGAACTCGTTTATGAAGCCGTCCTCGCCCGTGGAGAGGATGCCGAAGCGGGAGGCCTCCTCCATCGAGACCTGGATGACCGCTATCGTGCAGTCCGCGCCGTGCTCCACGTGCTCGCGCAGCATGTCGGAGTAGTCCATCTTATAGATGTGGTCACCGGAGAGTATGAGCACGTTTTCCGGGTCATAGTTCTCGATGAAGCCTATGTTCTGATAGATGGCGTTGGCGGTGCCGGAGAACCAGGAGCCCTTCTCGCCCGCGCTCTGATAGGGCGGCAGGATGAACACGCCGCCGTCGGAGCTGTCGAGGTCGTAGGCCTGACCGCTGCCTATGTAGCTGTTGAGCTGGAGCGGTCTGTACTGTGTGAGCACGCCGACCACGTCGATACCGGAGTTTGCGCAGTTGGACAGCGGGAAGTCTATTATGCGGTACTTCCCGCCAAAGGGAACGCTGGGTTTTGCCACGTCCTTCGTGAGCGCGTAGAGCCTCGAGCCCTGCCCGCCCGCGAGGAGCATCGCAATGCATTTTCTGTTCACACATTTCCCCCCTGACGTTTTGGCGCCGCCCGGGAGCGTACCCCCGGGCGATGCCTGTATATTGCTAGGCTTTGCGGTTATATTTGCTCATGGCCCGTTCCGGGCCCTCGGTCACATAGCACTCCGCGGCCTCCGCGGCGCGCGATACGGCGTCTGCAAGGAGCTCGGCGTCCTTCCCCTTCGGGCTGCCGAGCACCCAGTCCGCCGTGTCGTAATCCGGGTGGGGCGGCTCGCCCACGCCCAGCCTCATGCGCGGGAACTTATCCGTCCCCAGCGCGGCGATGATGCTCTTGAGGCCGTTGTGCCCGCCTGCGCTTCCGCCCTCCCGGATGCGCAGCGAGCCCGGAGGCAGGGCCATCTCGTCCGAGAACACCAGCACCCGCTCCGGCGGTATCTTGTAGAACTTCGCCGCGGGGCCCACGGCCTCGCCCGAGAGGTTCATCAGCGTCTGCGGCAGCATGAGCAGCACCTTGTGCCCGCCCACATCCGCCGTGGCGGTCAGCGCACGCCACCTCGCGCGGTTTATCTTCACGCCCAGGCGCTTGGAGAGCGCCTCTCCGACCATGAAGCCCGCGTTGTGCCGCGTCCCGGCATACTTCGGCCCGGGGTTGCCCAGAAATACGAACAGCCACTCCGCGCCGCCCCTGGCTCCGAACAGCATATCAGTCGAAGAGCGAGGAGATGGAGACTTCCTCGTATATGCGCTCTATCGCCTCGGCGAAGATGGGCGCGACGGAGAGATAGCGTATCTTGCCGCACTCGGGCTTGTCCTTGGGATAGGGGATGGTGTCGAGCAGCACGAGCTCCTTTATGGGGCTCTTCTCTATCCTGTCGAGCGCGGGGCCGGAGAGCACGCCGTGGGAAGCGCAGGCGTATATCTCCTTCGCTCCGCCTATTTCGACGAGGGCGTCCGCCGCGTGGCAGAGGCTGCCGGCGGTGTCGACCATGTCGTCGAGCAGAATGACGTTCTTGCCGCGCACGTCGCCTATTATATTCATGACCTCGGAGGAATTTGCCTTCTGGCGGCGCTTGTCGACAATGGCAAGGGGCATGTCCAGCTTCTGCGCGAAGGCGCGGGCACGGGCCACGCTGCCGACGTCAGGCGAGACGACCATGAAGTCCTCATTGCCGCGGCCGCACTGCTTGAGGTAGTAGTTGCCGAGTATGGGCGCTCCGAAGAGGTTGTCCACGGGGATGTCGAAAAAGCCCTGTATCTGGGCGGCGTGGAGGTCCATGGTGAGGACGCGGTCCGCGCCGGCCTCGGTGATGAGGTTGGCGACGAGCTTGGCCGAGATGGGGTCGCGGCTCTTGGCCTTACGGTCCTGCCTGGCGTAGCCGAAGTACGGGATGACGGCGGTTATGCGCCCCGCGGAGGCGCGCCTCATGGCGTCTATCATGACCAGCAGCTCCATGAGACTGTCGTTGACGGGCTTGCAGGTGGACTGGACTATAAACGCGTCCGCGCCGCGCACGGGCTCCCTGAGCTCGAGCGAGACTTCCCCGTCAGCGAATGCGGAAACCTTGCAGTCGCCGAGCTTCTTGCTCAGCCTGTCGCATATGGCCTGCGCGAGCGGAAGGTTGGAGTTGCCCGCGAATACCTTTACCTCTTTGCCGTGTGAGATCAAATTCATCGTCCTCTCTCTAGTGATGGGCCCGGTGGCCCTCTCCGCTGACATTATACCAAATGCTTCTCCAAATTCATAGATGGTAAAAGAAGTTTTTTCGCGCCCAGCCTGTATTTTCCTGAAACGCGACAGGGAAAAAGCAGACCGGGCAGCCCGAAAAGGGCCGTCCGGTCTGCTTTTTTGTTTTGTTGTTGTATGCTCACAGCCATCCCGCCGGCCTCCATTGGGCGGCGATGACGCGATGCGCGCTATTCCTCTGTCACCAGCCAGGCGTGCTCTGCCACGCCGTTGTCCCAGACGCTTCGGCAGACATATACGCAGTCCAGCTCCGGCTCATAAATGCGGTAACTCCCGCCGTGCTTCTCGAGCGGGACCTCCGTCCCGTACGCTGCCGGAGGCAGCAGCGTCGTGCCGTCGTCCCAGGGATGCTGCGGCAGCTTCTCCGCGGTTTCGAGCGAAAGGCGGTAGACAGAGACGCTTCGGGGGCCCTTGTTCAGCCCGCCCTGGGAGCAGGATATGGAGAGATACTCCGTGTCCGACGGGGCGCGGATGACGCAATGTGCGTATTCCGGCATAAAGAGCATGCCGATATATTCCAGCGAGGGGACGTAGTAGTAGTCTGTCCCGCGCTTGTCGCGGAAAAGCAGGTCGGCGCCGGTGCAGATGTTCACAAAGGGCCTGTCCCCGCCGTAGAATTCAGAATACGCATAGTCCGGCTGCGGCTCGTCCTCTACCAGCAGCTCGACATCCGGCCATTCAAAGCACGCCGTCAGCTCCCGCCGGAGCTGATGCGCGGCGAACACCGCGAGCGCAAGCACGAGGACAAGCACGGGCGCGGTGATAATTCTGGCTCTTTTTGTCAGTTTCACAGGAGCGGTCACCCGACCTTTCTCCGTCATTTTTCTGGGTTTGATACGCTTTTACTATACCATAAATTGCATAAGCTGTAAACAGTGATCCGGTCCGTCGCCGCCTTTCCGCCCCAGCGTCCGGGCAGAGTGCCGGCCGGAAAGTTTCGTATTTACAAGAGGTGAAGTATTGGATATAATAGTAGGGCTAATTTTTTGGAAAGCGGTTGAAGATATGCTTGAATTTGAGGAATATAAGGTAAAACTGAACAACATCCGCCCCACGCTGGATGGGCTGGGCGCGGCGCTCAAGCTTGGGGACGCGAAGAGCGAGATCGCCGAGCTCGAGGCCGAGAGCGCGAAGGACGGCTTCTGGAACGACCTCGACCGAAGCCAGAAGGTGCAAAAGCGCATGAAACAGCTCCAGCAGAAGTGTGAGAAGTACGAGAAGCTCTGCTCCACCTGGGACGACCTCATGGTCATCTGCGAGATGGCGCTCGAGGAGAACGACGACTCCATGCTCGCCGAGCTGGAGTCGGACTACGCCAAGCTTGAGGGCGACCTCGAGGCCATGCGCCTCTCCACCCTGCTCTCCGGCGAGTACGACGCGAACAACGTCATACTCTCCATCCACCCCGGCGCTGGCGGCACCGAGGCCCAGGACTGGGCCCAGATGCTCTACCGCATGTACACCCGCTGGGCCGAGCGCCACGGCTACACCTACACGCTCATGGACTGGCAGGACGGCGAGGAGGCGGGCATCAAGTCCGCCACCATCAAGATTGAGGGCGAGAACGCCTACGGCTATCTCAAGAGCGAGCACGGCGTACACCGTCTCGTGCGCATCTCCCCCTTCGACGCCTCCGGCCGCCGCCAGACCAGCTTCGCCGCCGTCGAGGTCATGCCCGAGATAACCGACACCGGCGACATAGAGCTCCGCGACGAGGACATCAAGATGGACGTGTTCCGCTCCTCCGGCGCGGGCGGTCAGAAGGTCAACAAGACCTCCTCCGCCGTCCGTCTCACGCACATACCCACCGGCATCGTCGTCTCCAGCCAGGTCGAGCGCAGCCACTTCCAGAACCTCGAGAACTGCCGCGAGATGCTCCGCGCCAAGCTGGCCGAGATCAAGGAACGCGAGCACCTCGAGAAGATAAGCGACATCAAGGGCGTCCAGATGAAGATAGACTTCGGCAGCGCCATCCGCTCCTATGTCTTCATGCCCTACACCCTCGCCAAGGACGCGAGGACGGGCTTTGAAAACGGCAACATCAACGCCGTCATGGACGGAGATATCGACGGCTTCATCAACGCCTACCTTGCTATGAAAGCGGGCGAGTGATATCAACAAACTGCTTAAAACCCTGCTGGCGGTCGTGCTCTGCGCGTTTTTCGTGCTGATGGGCGGCAGCCTGCACTTCGGCGAGGCCGCCGCAGTCGAGACGGACGGGCCAACCAGCCCGCCCTCCATGTCCGCCGGAAACGGCGAGGACACGGACTCCCCCGGCGAGAGCGCTGCGCCCTCCGCCTCCCCCAGCCCCGAGGCCGAGCCAGAGGTGTTCAACATCAGTTTCATAGGCGACATCACGCCCGACGCCGTGCCCTATTACCGCAATTCCTCCGTCGCCTATCAGAACGTCGTCACCGCCGACAACCTCGGCTACGTCTTTGAAAAGACCATACAGTATTTCGAGGACGACGACTTCACCATGGCGAACTTCGAGTGCGTGCTCTCGGACTACGACGTGCCCGCCGACAAGAACTTCACCTTCCGCGCCCCGCCCTCCTATGTGGACATCCTCACGCTGGGCAGCGTGGAGTTCGTGACGCTCGGCAACAACCACGTCGAGGACTACGGCGAGCAGGGCTATGCCGACACCAAGGCCACGCTGGACGAGGCCGGCATAGGCTACGCGGGCCGCGACGAGTACAGCATCTACGAGACGGAATCGGGCCTCAAGATAGGCGTCTACGCCGTCTCCTTCGGCAAGACCGCGCAGATACAGGCGGGCATCGCCGCACTCAAGGAGGCCGGGGCCGAGTTCATCATCGCCGCCCTCCACTGGGGCGACGAGGGCTCCTACGACGTGAACGCGCTCCAGCTCGAGCAGGGCCACGCCGCCATCGACGCTGGCGCTGACGTGGTCTACGGCTCGCACCCGCACACGCTTCAGCCCATCGAGGTCTACAACGACCACTACATATTCTACTCCATGGGCAACTGGTCCTTCGGCGGCAACACCAACCCGCGCGACAAGGACACCGTCATCGCCAAGCTGGAGGTCACGCGCGACACGGACGGCTCCGTCTCCGTGACGAACGTGAAGCTCATCCCCTGCGCCTCCTCCGGCGTCGTCGACGGCAACAACTACCAGCCCGTGCCCTATGCCGAGGGCAGCGAGGAATATGAGCGCACCATCTCCAAGCTCGAGGGCAGCTTCACCGGCGCGAACCTCACCATCCCCTACGAATACGGCTTCAACGAATACTGATACCCGGGGCGCGCCCGGGAAGGAGAACCCATCAAAATGGATGCAGAAAAGATAAAACGCGGCGTCCGCCTGCTGCTCGAGGGCATCGGCGAGGACCCGCAGCGCGAGGGCCTCATCGAGACCCCCGACAGGATAGCGCGGATGTACTCGGAGCTGGCCGCGGGCTACTCCGAGGACCCCGCCGAGCACCTCGGCGTACGCTTCCACGTTGAGGAGGGCGGCATCGTCCTCGAGAAAGACATCCGCTTTTACTCGATGTGCGAACACCACCTCCTCCCCTTCTACGGCACGGCGGCGGTGGCGTACATCCCGAACGGCGAGGTTGTGGGCCTGAGCAAGATAGCCCGCACGGTCGAGGTCTACGCAAAGCGTCTCCAGCTCCAGGAGCGCATGACGGCTCAGATTGCCGACGCCTTCATGCAGAACCTCGCGCCGAAGGGCGTCATGGTCTTTGTGGAGGCCGAGCACATGTGCATGACCATGCGCGGCATCAAAAAGCCCGGCTCCAAGACCGTGACCACAGCCGCGCGCGGCGTGTTCGAGACGGACGCGGCGCTGCGGGAGAGCTTCTGGCACATGCTCGGCAGGTGAGATATGTTAATAGGTAATCGCGAATTCGATACGGAAAACGGCGTGTACGTCATGGGCATCCTGAACGTCACGCCGGATTCCTTTTCTGACGGCGGGCTCTGGACGGAGCGCGACGCCGCGCTCCGTCAGGCCGGGCGCATGGCCGAAGAGGGCGCCGCCATAATCGACATAGGCGGCGAGTCCACCCGCCCGGGGCACACGCCCGTGAGCGCAGAGGAAGAGGCCGCGCGCGTCCTGCCCGTGATCGAGGCGGTGAAGCGCGAGACGGGCCTGCCCGTGTCCATAGACAGCTACAAGGCCTCCGTCGCCCGCGCCGCGCTCGAAGCCGGGGCGGACATGGTCAACGACATATGGGGCCTCCGCCATGACAGCGGCGAGATGGCCGCGCTCATAGCCGAGACCGGTGCCGCCTGCTGCCTGATGCACAACCGGGAGCGGGCCGAGTACGCCGACTTCATGGCCGACATGCTCTCCGATTTGCGCGAGACGCTCGCCATAGCTGACCGCGCGGGCATCGCGCGCTCGAGAATCGTGCTCGACCCGGGCATAGGCTTCGGCAAGAGCTATGAGCAAAACCTCATAGCGATGAACCGGCTCGACGAGCTGCTGACGCTCGGCTGCCCGGTGCTGCTCGCGGCCTCGCGCAAGTCGGTCATCGGTCTGACGCTGGACCTCCCCGCCGATCAGCGGCTGGAGGGCACCATCGCCACGACGGTGGCGGGCGTGCTGCGCGGCGCGGCCTTTGTGCGCGTGCACGACGTGAAGGAAAATCTCCGCGCGGCGCGGATGGCGCTCGCGATACGAAGGGAGGCCGGCTTTGATGCGCGGCTGTGACGAGATAATAGTTGAAAACCTCGAGGTATTTGCAAACCACGGGGTGTTCCCTGAGGAGACGCGGCTGGGGCAGAAGTTCCTCGTGTCGCTGCGCCTCTTTGTGGACACGCGGAACGCGGGGCTCAGCGACGAGCTGACGGCCTCGGTACACTACGGCGAGGTCTGCGCGTTCGTGACGGAGTACATGAAGGAGCACACGTATAAGCTCATAGAGGCCGCGGCGGAGCAGACGGCGCGGGCGGTGCTGCTGCGCTGGCCGCTGATCCGTGGCCTGAGCTTCGAGCTCAAGAAGCCCTGGGCGCCGGTGGGTCTGCCGCTGGAGAGCGTGTCGGTGCGGATAGAGCGCCACTGGCACCGGGCCTACATCGCGCTGGGCTCGAATATGGGCGACAAGCGGGCGTATCTGAACGGCGCGGTGGAGGCGCTGCGCGCGCTCCCAGACTGCCGCGTGGGCGCGGTGTCTGACTTCATCGTGACGCCCCCCTTCGGCGGCGTGGAGCAGGACGACTTTTTGAACGGCTGCCTGGAGCTGGAGACGCTGCTGACGCCGGAGGAGCTGCTCGACGCGCTGCATGAGATAGAGCGCTCGGCGCACCGCGAGCGCCTCATCCACTGGGGCCCGCGGACGCTGGATTTGGATATACTGTACTATGACGATGAGGTCATCGACACGCCCGAGCTGACCATCCCCCACCCCGGCATCCCGGAGCGCGACTTCGTCCTCCGCCCCCTCAACCAGATCGCCCCTAATCTCCGCCACCCCCTCTTAAACCGCACCACATCGGAACTGCTCTCCGCCCTGAGCGAATAAAAAAATCCCCCGGCGCATATGCGTCGGGGGATCTCATTTTTATCAGCCGAAGATGCCCTTGAAGAAGTCGACTATCGAATTCCAGACGTTTTTGACGCTGGTGAAGTTCGACACGGTCTCCTTCGCCTGGCCGAGCTTGGCGATGGTATTCTGCACCGACTCGACCTTTTCCTTCAACTCGTCCGGGTTGAGCTTCTCAAGCGCGCGGCAGAGACTTATGAGCTGATCTATCTGCGTATCGGTCAGCGTCACGCCGAAGTCCGAGGCTATCGACACTATCTCCGAGCGCAGCTGCTCGTCCGTCATGTTCCGCGTCTCGCCGAGGAGGAGCTTGAGCTCGTTGACTATCTCCACCGAGTCGTAGCTGCCTATCTGGTCCGCCAGCTCCGCCGTCAGCGTCAGCTCCTGAGTGCTCACGAGCTTCGCCGTCTCGTCCAGCTCCTCGCCCGTGATGTCCTCATACGCCATGTACACGCCCGTAAGCGCCGCCGTGCCCGACACCTCAAAGGGCGCCGCCACGATTATTTTCGCGTCCGTTATGCCCGCCGTCGCCAGCGCGCTCACGTACATCTGCGAGGTGCACCAGTTGATGTTCGAGGTCGTCACGTCCAGGCCCTCGCCCTCCTCGAGCACCTCAATGTACACGCAGGAGATCGAGTTCGTGCCGATGACCGACTCGTCGACGTAGCCCTCGAGATATTTCCGCTCGTCCGCATTCGTCACGCGCAGTTCCGTCACGTCGCCGCGCTTCACGCCGAAGTTGGCGTACACGTCCGCTATCTGCTCGTCCGTCAGGTTCGCGCCGATGACCGCACGCGCCTCGCCCGCGTCCACTGCAAGCGCCGGAACCGCGCCTGCCAGCAGGCAGACCGCGAGCAGGGCCGATATCAGTTTTTTCATTTTCATGCCAGACCTCCATATGCCAAAGGGTTCGCTTTTCAGACGCCGCAGGGGACGGAAATGTTCCTTACAGCGGCTGTTTGGAAATTCTTGCCCAGCGCCGGGGATACTTCGCCGGCGTCGGCGCCGTCTTTTTTATGACCACCGCGGCCCGGACGAGGTCCGTGCCGGGGATGGTATACGTCCTTATCTCGGGCGCCGCGCCGCCCAGGGTCTCTATGGCCTTTGCCGCCTCCGCGACCTCCTCCGCGCAGTCGGCTGCCTTCATCGAGACGAAGCTCCCGCCCACGCGCACAAAGGGCAGGCAGAGCTCGCAGAGCACGTTCAGCCGCGCTACCGCCCTGCTCACAGCTATGTCGAAGGCCTCGCGGTACTCCGCCTGGGCCTCCTCCGCGCGCATCGCCTCGCAGCGCGTGTTCTCAAGACCCAGCAGCGCCGCCGTCTCCGCGATGAAGTCTATGCGCTTCATCTGGCTGTCCAGCAGCGTGAAGTCCGCGTCCGGGCGCAGTATGGCCAGCGGCAGGCCCGGAAAGCCCGCGCCCGTGCCCACGTCCACAACGCGCGCACCTGTGAAGTCGGCGTAGTTCAAAAGCGCCGCGCTGTCCAGAAAATGCAGCCGCGCAACGGGGCCCTCGCCCTCTATCGCCGTGAGGTTCATCACCGAGCCGACCTCCGTCAGCCGCTCATAGTATGTGCGAAGGCGCGCATAGGCCGTCTCGGGCGCGGCTATGCCCAGCTCTGCAAAGCCGGAGCGCAGGATGTTTTCCATCAAAATCACCTCAAAATAATACCGGACGCACGATGTGCGCCCGGTATTATATCATGCCGCGCGATAAATTACAATCACGCGTAAAAGTCGTGGTCGCCTATGCTCGTAACGAATGTCCGCGTCTGCCTGAACCAGCTCGACACGCCTATGTCCGGGTTCACAAAGTAGAGCGCGCCGCCGACTATGTCGTAGCCCTCGAGGCAGAGCTTCGCGGCGATGACGCACTCCTCGCTCGGCTCGGAGTAGATGCTGCCCGTCTCCACGGGCGAGAATTGCACGCCGTAACGCGAGTCGAAAATGACCTCCTTGACCGTATTCGGGAAGGCGCCGGAGGCCACGCGGTTCATCACCACATCGCCCACGCCCAGCATGCCCTCCAGCGGCTGGTTGCCGCTCTCGGCGTAGATTATGCGCGAGAGCCAGTAGACGTCCTCCTCGGCATAGAAGCTGTCCCCGGACGCGAGGAGCTCCTTTTTCGTGGTGTCGATGTTCACGCTCGACGTGGCGCTGTCCCAGGTCACGGTGAAGCTGAAGATGCGGCAGAGCTCGCTCACAGGCCAGAGCTCCGTGCCGTCTATCACCAGCAGACCACCTTCAAGGTAGAGGTAGCGGCCGTTCACTTCGACGTATTCCCCGCTCTCGGCGAGGTTGAGTTGTATGCCGTCCAGCTTGCCCGACGAGTAGGCGAGGCCCGTAACCTCCGCGAACTCCTTGAGCGTCATGCGCACCTTGCCGTCAATTATGCGGCACTCCGTGCTGTAAGCGCCGTTTATGTACAGTGCAGCAAGCGTGCCGCCAAAGTCTTCCACAGGCGGCTCTGTCGGCTCCGGGGAAGGCTCCGCCGATTCCTCAGCTTCAGCCTCCGCAACGTCCGGAAGGTCCCAGGCAGGAGGCGAATACACCGCCTCGGCTTGTCCGCCGGTCCAGAAGGAACCGCTCGCCGTCAGGCACAGCACAGCCAGCGCAATAAGTACGATGATATTGTTTTTTGTCCTTTTGGCCATTTTGCACCTCAGTTTATTCTCCCTTGCCCCCGCCGGAGCGGGCGCTCGGATATCAAAAACCGATTCCTGCAATAATTATAGTCAAAAATGCATGGCAAATTCAATCGGCATTTTGCATAAACTGAGTTTCGCAAATTTAATTATAGTAAACAACGCACCACATTATCTGGCTTATTTGGACGTATTTCGCGTTTTCAATCTACATATTGTGTTGTGCTTCTTGCCGAACTTTTTCCTTTCGACGGAAATCGACTTAAATTTTTTTGCAATTACGCAAGTTTGGGTGACAAAAACCTCGAATTTTGTTACCTTTGTAATTATTTCGAGATATTATGTAAATCAATTTGATGCTTTTTCAAGGCACTCGCGCAGGGCCTTTGAGAGCTGATCGGGACATGATGTGGGCTTCATCCCGCAGCGGATGCCCTCCATCCTGGAGATTGCCTCGCGGGCGTCCATCCCCACCACAAGCTTGGAAATGCCCTGCAAGTTGCCGCTGCATCCCCCTTTTACCTCTACTTTCCGGATTATTCCGTCCTCGACCTCCACCCGCATTTCATGCGAACAAACGCCGCGGGGCCTGTAAACATGGACCATTATCTTGTCTTCCCTTCCGTCAGTATTCGACGTATTATGTCTATCTTCGCGCGATGCGCCGGAATAATATACCACAAATTTTGTTTCATCGCAAGGCCGGGAGGGCCTGTCATCTTCGCCGCGGACGGGGCATAAGCTGTTCCTGAGGGGGTGACGGCATGGGCTGGGCAAAGAAACTGGCGGCTGCCGGCGTACTGCTCATCGGCGCGCGGGCGCTGCTCGCCGGCGGCACGGGCGAGGCGCTGGCGGCAAAGCTGGGCGAGGCGCTGAGCGGGCGCATAGTGTCCGCAAGCATAGATCTGGAGCTCGGTACGCATGAGTCGGAGCCCGCCGAGACCTCCGCCGCGGCGGCGACCGACCCGGTCTATCCCTCCATCGTCCTCGACAGCCCGAGCCCCACGCCCGAGCCGGAGGAGACGCCGGAGCCGGTAGTCGAGGGCGCGGAGGACGGAAACATAGTGGAGACCACGATATACAGCGGACTCTCCATCAAAAACTCCACCAGCTACGACATAGACGTGGGCGAGCTCGTGAAGCTCGGGCCAACGCAGGTGCTGCCTGCGGAGGGGCCGCAGATACTCATAGTCCACACCCACGGCAGCGAGGCCTATACGCCGGACAGGTACAACCAGTACGAGGAGTCGGACAGCTACCGCACAGAGGATCTTAATTATAATGTAGTGCGCGTCGGCGACGAGCTGGCCGCGGCGCTCGAGGCGCAGGGGCTCTCGGTGCTGCACGACCGCGAGATATACGACTACCCCAGCTACACCGGCTCCTACTCCCGCTCCGGCGCTGCGATAGAGGAGTATCTCGCCGAGTACCCGGATATCGCCATAGTCATAGACCTGCACCGCGACGCCCTCGGCGACGGGGACGTGACCTACAAGACCATGGCCGAGCTGGACGGACAGACCTCATCCCAGCTCATGATGCTGGTCGGCACCGGCGAGGGCGGTCTGGAGCATCCAAACTGGGAGCAGAATCTCCGCCTTGCGCTCTATCTCCAGCAGGCGGTGAACGCCAAGTACCCCACCCTTGCCCGGCCCATATCCGTGACGAAGGAGCGCTACAACCAGCAGCTCACCACCGGCTCCATGATACTCGAGGTAGGCTCGAGCGGGAACACGCTCCAGGAGGCGCTGACGGCCGTCAGGCTCTATGCCGACGCCGTGGGGCCCGCGCTTTTGAAACTTGTGGCGGAGAATTGAATATTTGCCTCCCGGCGCGTCAAGAATCCTGTTAGAACGTACCGGGAGGTATTTTTTTATAATGAAGGTATCCGATATAATGTCCGGCAGGGTCGTGAGCATAGGCCAGAAGGAACCGGTGATCGCCGCGGCGCGGCTTTTGAAGCGCATGAACCTCGGCGCGCTGCCCGTAACGGACGACAGCGGCAAGCTGCGCGGCATCATCACCGACCGCGACATCGTGCTCCGCTGCGTCGCCGCCGGAGCCGACCCCAGAACGCTGGAGATACGCGAGATAATGAGCCGCGGCGTGGTCACCGCCTCGCCCGGAGCCGACGTCTCCGAGGCCGCGCGCCTCATGCGCGGCGATCAGGTCCGCCGCCTGCCCGTCGTCGACGGCGGCAGGCTCGTCGGCATGGTCTCCATCGCGGATATGGCCCGCCGCTGCGACATGGAGGCCGCCGCCGCCCTCGCCGATATCTCCTCCAACCTTCGCCGCGCGCAGGCCCCAAAAAAATCTGAGGAAAATTCAAAATAGCTCTTTACAAACGCGCAGGGCTGTGGTATTATCACATCGTAATAAGAATTATTATTGTTTTGGAGGTAACAATGGAGGCGCGCAAGTACAGCAAAAAACGAGAAGCTATACTTGAGGCCCTGCGGAACACGACGGAGCATCCGAGCGCTGAGATGCTGTACTCGAGGCTGAAGCAGGAGTATCCGGACCTGAGTCTCGGCACGGTGTATCGGAATCTGGCGATGTTCGTCCGCGACGGCGATGTTGTGAGCGTCGGCACAGTTGCGGGACAGGAGCGGTACGACGCGGATACGCGGCCGCACGCGCACTTCATCTGCTCCGAATGCGGCCGGGTGTTGGACGTCTGCTCCCCCTGCCTCAGCGCGCTGGACAAGGAGGTCGAGCGCGAGACGGGCGGCTCGGTGACGGGTCACTCCCTGAGCTTCTCCGGAACCTGCCAAAACTGCCTGAACGGGCAAAAAACGGCGGTCTAGCCGTTTTTTACATAACATATTCAGAAACAATTATAAATTACGGGAGGAAAAACATCATGGCAAAGTGGATCTGCAGCGTTTGTGGTTACGTACACGAGGGCGACACTCCTCCGGAGAAGTGCCCGCAGTGCAAGGCTCCGGCCGAGAAGTTCAAGAAGGTTGAGCAGGGCGAGATGTCCTGGGCTGCCGAGCATGTTGTCGGCGTCGCTCAGGGTTCCCCCGACGAGATAATCTCCGGTCTCCGCATGAATTTTGAGGGCGAGTGCACCGAGGTCGGCATGTACCTGGCCATGGCCCGCGTCGCTCACCGCGAGGGTTACCCCGAGATCGGCCTGTACTGGGAGAAGGCCGCCTGGGAAGAGGCCGAGCACGCCGCGAAGTTCGCCGAGCTGCTGGGCGAGGTCGTCACCGACTCCACCAAGAAGAACCTCGAGATGCGCGTTGAGGCCGAGAACGGCGCCACCGCCGGCAAGTTCGAGCTGGCCAAGCTCGCGAAGCAGCTGAATCTCGACGCCATCCACGACACCGTTCACGAGATGGCTCGCGACGAGGCCCGTCACGGCAAGGCTTTCAAGGGCCTGCTGGAGCGTTACTTCGGCTAATCCAAACCGGATAAAGAAGCACTTTTTGAGAGGGAATCGGGAAACCGGTTCCCTCTCTTTTTGATGTAATGGGTGCAGCCACGTTAAGGCAGACGCATCAGCCGATCTTGCTCATATCGTTATAGTTATAACTGACCCCATCGTCCGGGTCAAACCAGATGCTGAACGCGATCCCATTATCCTCGTTTTTGACTGTCACCCCAAATGATCCATTCCAGTCTCGGCTGAATTCGTAAGTGTCCCGGCCGCTTATGCCGTCGAATTCCCACGACATGTCAATGCTTTTATTCACATCGTCGATAGAGTGTATCGTCACGCTTAAAGCATACCTTTCGTTAGCGTAGCTCCAGGTTCCGCACATATTCGTCCAATCGAAAGTATTTTCAATCCAGTCGCGCCCCGAATCGGAATCATATGTATCGGTGTCTGCATAATAGCTGACGGATACTTCACAAACCTTATGCTCAAGCGCGTAGCTGTGGCTCTCATCAATGGAAACATGAAATGTCATATCTGCGCGCTTTTCCTCTGTCTCTATCTGAATTAGCTCGCAGGCAACCACGTTTTCATCGGGATAGAGTTCGGCAAAAAAGTCGACGTCGATTTCACCGGCCACGCCGGCTTCATCCCATATGTATTCTTTCTCCTCGGGGAAGTTCGCGCCGCCGTCATAATAGAAGTCGTCGGCAAAAGGAGAGTACGCGAAGGACACGGCGTAAGAGTCTTCTTCGGTCACATATTTGTATGGAATGGCGCACTCAATCGTATAGTAAATACCAACGTCGCCATTCTCGTTTATATTGCCTTCGCTTCCTGTGTGTACGTATGAAGTCAGGTTATCAAACCTTGACAGAATCTGCGAAAACGTTTCAGAGTCCTCCAGGCGGGCTACAAGCTCAGACTCCATATCAGCAGAATAAGTAAAATCTATCGGTTTGTCTGTTACTTTGTAGAGTATCCCGGTCAATTCACCGTTTTCATACAGTTTGAGTGTTCTTCCGTCTAATTCATAATTGAAAACAACGGTTTCATAAACCGCGCTTATGCTGAGCGTCGTATCATCGATAGACCATTGGCCGCCGTCATAATCACCCCCGTCTCCACCGACCATATTTCCATCCTCGTAAAATATCCACACAATTTCGCGGTCAGCAGAATTCCATTCTCCAAGGATCTGTTTCTCCGGAGTTTGAGCCCCGCAGGCAGAGAAAGCAAAAATCAGTAAAATGGCGCTTGTCAATAATGAGCAAATCTCCCTGGCCCTCGTGTTCTTCATCTTGATTCCACAACTCCTTCATAAATTATACCAAGGAAATTATAGTCTGCAAAATGACTTGTGTCAATAGCGCTTCGGTTGTTTAACAAGGTTTATTGCTGCTTATGCTCACCTTATTATTAAGGATGAGGTGAGCTGCATGAAAGCAGAATACAAAGGCTTATATGAAAAGTTCGGCTTGAATGTGGTGTACTATCGCAAACGTCGAAAGCTGACACAGCTCCAGCTTGCAGAGCTGGTAGATATAGACCGGAGCCATATCAGCGCGATAGAGCTTGGCAACGTCGGAGTTTCATTTGACGTGATGTTCAAAATGTGTGAAGTACTTGGCATTCAGCCGAAAGACCTTTTTGATTTCAGAGACTAAGGCATGACGGACAGCCCTTATTTGTTATGCCAACAACGTCCTGTAAGTAAGCTACCTTCAGATATTGCTTGCAATACAGGGGATTTTCTGCTAAAATCCAAGTAAGTTGAGATGCGGTGGCCCACTGGAGCGCCGCTTCTGCCAAGCATACACCTTCAATAATTTAAAAGGAGCGAATATAATGGATAAGTACGTCTGCCCCTGCGGCTATGTTTATGACCCCGCCGTCGGCGATCCCGACAACGGCGTCGCCCCCGGCACTGCCTGGGAAGATGTCCCCGCCGATTGGGTCTGCCCCGTCTGCGGCCTGAGCAAGGACATGTTCGAGAAAGAGTAAACCACATATGCGAGAGCCGATGGGTTTTCCCCATCGGCTCTTTTTTTGCGCACCGGAACCAAAAATGCGGTATGATAATGCGTGGGATTTTCCGTCGAGGCGCGTATATAAGGATAGAGAGGGGGTGAGGGACGCGGAGATACGACTTGAGGAGCTGATGGAGCAATACTCCGGCATGCTCGAATACATCGCGCGGGGCATACTGCGCGAGGATGAGGCGGTCGAGGACTGCCTCTCGCGGGTCTGGCTCAGAGCCGTGGAGCGCTTTCCCGACTACGACCCGGCGCGCGGCGCGGTGTCCACCTGGCTCTCGCTGCTCTGCCGAAGCACGGCCATAGACTGCCTGCGCGAGCGCCGCCGCAAGGGCGCCCTCGCCGCCGAAACGCTAGGCGAGGAGCTGGCCGACTCCGCGCCCGGTCCCGAGGAGGAGCTGCTGCGCCGTGAGCGCGCGGAAAGGCTGCGCGCCGCGCTCGCCGAGCTCGGAGAGGCCGACCGTCGGCTCTTTTACCGCAAATACTACTATCTCCAGACCACCGCCCAGCTCGCGGCGGAGCTGGGGATGACCGAGCGCGCCGTCGAGGGGCGGCTCTACCGGATCAAAAAGCGCCTGCGCGCAAAGCTGGGAGGTGAGGGGCTGTGAGCGAGCATGAATATGACCTCCTGCTCGCCGAGGCCGCGGGCGAGCTCCCTCCCCCGCCTGAGGAGCAGGCCGAGCCCTGGAGCCGCGCCATGAAGTACATCCTCTGGGGTCTCGCGCTCGTGACCTTCCGGCTGGAGCTTGTCTATCTCCAATTCATTCTGCCCTGCGTCGGCTCCGTGCTCGTGTTCCTCGGCTTCCGCAGCCTGAGACGCAGCGCGCGCGGCTTCGCAATAGCGTATGCAGCATCCATCGTGCTGCTCATAATGCGCGCGCTCGGCATCGCCGCGGGTGCGGTCCGCCCTGAATATTTCGGCGCGCTGGGCTATTTCACATCGGCAGCTGGCATAGTTCTGAACTTCACGCTTTTGCTGGGGCTGCGCTCCGGCATCCGCACGGCCTTCTCCGCGACATCGGGCGAAGGGCCCCGCGACCTCTCGTTCTGGTCTGCTGCCGCCTACGCCGGGGTCGTGGCCATAGCGCTGCTTGAGACCCTTGTCCCCGCCCGGAGCGATGGGAACGCCTTGCCGCGCGTGCTCGTCGCCGCCGCGCTGTATATCGCGCTGCTTGCACTGCTGCGTCGTCATATCCGGAGGCATCAGATAGGGGCTGTGGAAAGGCCGCAAGACCTGGGGCTCTGGGCCGCGGCCGCCTATGCCGGGGTCGTCGTCATAGCGCTGCTTGAGACCCTTGCCCCTGCCCGGAGCTATGAGGACGCCTGGCTGCGCGCGCTCTCGGCCGCCGCGCTGTATATCGCTCTGCTCGTGCTGCTGCGGCGCCAGGGCCGGGCGCTGGCGGGCCGGGGCTATCGGATAGCGCCGGTGCCGGTGCGGCTCAGTGCCCGGGCCGTGTTCGCGCTCTACGCGCTGGTCATTGCGGCGCTGCTCGTGCCCGCGCTTCTGCTCGGGCCGAGGCTGAAGAGCGCCGAGGCGGAGCCCTTCGAGACGGCCGAAACTGCGCAGGCGCGCGCCGAGCTGGTGGAGCTGGGCATGCCGGAGTGGCTGGCCGGGTCACTGACGGAGGCGGAGCTCACGCTCTGCGAGGGCGCAGCTGAGGTGAAGGGCGTGGTAACGGACGAGAACACGGCTGAGACGCCGGACACGGAGCGGCTGGAACTCGGGGTCTGGGCCGTGTACCTTGCGGACGGGCGGACGCGGTTTTACTCGGCCTTCCGCTGGCTGGAGCCGCCGCGGTTCAACTTGCAGGAGGCGCTGCGGGCGGAGCCGGACGGGAACGAGGCCGTGAGCGATTTTGCGGCCTGCCTGCTGTACACGAAGGACGGCGAGGAGCTGGCTGCGCCGCTGGAGGTGAGCCTCGGCGGCGGTTTGAAGGCGGAGGAGCTCGGCGAATTCGGCCTATTTTGGAACGAGCACTCTCTCGAGAAGCTGGGCCACACGCAGTACGAGCCCTATGTGGAGTTTTCGATACCCTTCGGCGCGGAGGACGTGCACGGCTGGCTGGCCTATACCTATGACGCCGGCGTCGAGCTGGAGGGCAGCGGCACGGTGTTCGGCACCGTGGTGTATTACCACCAGAGCGCCCCGCAATACCCCTTTGCCGACCTGAGCGACAGCTTCAACGTGATCTTCGGTGATAAAAGCTGGCTCCGCAGCTCCCACTATTGCCTGCTCTAACGCGGCGCGCTCCGCGCGCGAATGAAAGTTTCGTCCACCTTTTCAAAGGTGGTGGAGTCCAGAGGCA
>URDK01000043.1 GCA_900546485.1 uncultured Eubacteriales bacterium | reverse complement strand
AGCAGTACGACAAGAGCTTCAGCCGAAGTATCAGCCAAGACGGCGAATATACCGACGGCGAAAACTATGTCCCCCGCAGTGTGGGCTTTTTCAAGTGGCTGCTGTACCTCATACTCCGAGTTGTCACCATACCGATACGCAGATTCCTGTGAGCCGAATATAAATAAGACCCGCAGTCAAAAGACTGCGGGTCTTGACTATCTCATTGAGCTTTTGGCTGAGTTTTTAGAGCAGCCGCTGAGTATCAGCCAAACCAACCGGTGACCCCAGGCTCGGGGCGAAGGATGCTCTCCGCCGGCATATCCTCGCTTCCGCCAGCATAGCCTATATGCGCGACGCCGTCCTCCACGGAGCCGATGCTGACGAGGCCATGGTCCCAGTCCGCCTTGCTCTCGTCGACCTTCAGCGGCCAAGTGACGGTGTCCATGTTTTCGGCCGTGTACTCCGCGGCGCACTCCGCCGGTATCCAGCCGAGCGAGCCTTCGGAAGCGTCCATCACGGCGCACTCAATGAGCAGCCATTCCTCGTGCGGTTCTGTAAGAGCAACGTTTTCCTTCACGCGGCACTTTGCGACCACCTCGACGTATTCGTTTTCCATCGGATGACCGCACTTGAGCCCCGGTTCGACCGGCGAGGTCAGTATACCATCAGGGCAGTTCACGATGGCCTGGCTGAAGTCGGGGTCGACGCGGATCATGTTGTAATAGGCGTACTCGCTCTGTTCTCCAAGCCGCGCCAGTTCAGCCTCAGCTTCTTCGAGCCGCGCCTCCAGCTCCGCGATACGCTCGCTCTGCTCAAGCTGAGCTGTGGTTTCGGGCGGAGCCGGTTCCGCAGCTTTCGCACCGCAACCCGAGAGCAGCAAAGCCGCACAGAACACAACTATTGCCGTCAGTTTCTTCATACTGTTTTCACCCCCTCTGAAATTAAATATAATTTACCAATTATGGTAAAATTATAAATGATTCCAGCGCAGGTGTCAATGATTCCAGCGCAAGTGTCGTGCTTAAAACAAAAAGCACCCGACTTTCGTCAGGTGCTTTCTGGAGCTGCTGCCCGGATTCGGACCGGGGACCTCATCCTTACCAAGGATGCGCTCTACCTGCTGAGCTACAGCAGCATAGCTTTCCCCACGGCTTTCGCCGTGGGGAGTGGCGACCGAGAAGGGACTTGAACCCTCGGCCTCTAGCGTGACAGGCTAGCGTTCTAACCGACTGAACTACTCGGCCACAAGCGGCTTTTGTAATATACCAAATGATTCGCCATATGTCAAGAGTTTTTTTCGATTTTTGTTTTCTTGCGGCGACACTTTTTTTATGGTAGAATATTTGCAATAATTTTGGAGGTGAATCGCCATGCGCAGACTGCTTTCCATCTGCCTCATCGTCTGCCTGGTGTTCTGCCTGCTGCCGGCCATGAGCGCCGCTTCGGCCTCCGGGTCCGGCGTCTGCTTTATCGCTACGAACGACAACCTGCTCGAGCTCGCATACCAGCCCTACTGGCAGAACTCCACCATCTACGTCCCCTACACCGTATTTGTAAACTTCAAGATCTACAACTCATTCCACCAGAGCAGCAACACCGCCTCGCTCTACTCCTCGTCCAAGCAGCTCTACTTCGACCTGAACACCGGCGAGACCTACGACGGCAACGGCACTTACTATAACATAACCCCCATCAGCCGCGGAGGTCAGATATACGTCCCGCTCGACTTCATCTGCGGGCAGTACGGCCTCTCCTGGTCCTACATCGACGGCGGTGAGCACGGCGACGTCTGCCGCATAAAGGACAGCTCCGTCTTCCTCACGGACGGCCAGTTCCTGACCGCGGCCAAGCCGCTCATGGTCAGCCGCTACAACGCCTATGTCGGCTCCGGCGGCACGGGCGACGGCTCCTGGGGTGGCGGAGGCACAGCCTCCGATTCCGGAAGCCTTGTCTATCTCAGCTTCGTCGGCCTGCCCTCGGACACTCTGCTCGACACGCTTTCCGAATACGGCGTCAGCGGCGCCTTCTTCCTCACCGCCGACGAGATCCGCGAGAGCCCGGACACCGTCCGCCGCATCGTAGGCGAGGGCCACAGCGTGGGCGCGCTCTGCTCCACGGACCCCAGCGCCGAGTACGCCGAGATATCCTCCCTCCTGCTCGACGCCGCACGGGTCAAGACCCTGCTCATCGCCTCCTCCGCGCCCGAGTACGACGCCGCCTGCATCCATGTCGCGGATATCTCCGGCTTGGTGTTCTGGGATTACGACACGGACTGCATACAAAACGGCGCCGGTCTCTCCTACATCTCGCTCATAACCGCCTACCTCGAATACCGCCCCTCGCG
The DNA here is from genome assembly GCA_900546485.1 of uncultured Eubacteriales bacterium. Taxonomy (GTDB): domain Bacteria; phylum Bacillota; class Clostridia; order Oscillospirales; family Oscillospiraceae; genus Scatomorpha. The sequence continues at coordinate 18,182 of URDK01000043.1, read as the reverse complement.
GCTCGACGCGCGCATCCTCTGCTGCGATGCCACGGATGCCTGCATGCCCTCCGTGCTCAGCTATATCAAGGACAACGGCTTCACCGTCCGCGCGCCCTCCGAGGTCAACGCACCGGTTCCGGACTGAATGACTGAATATTCGTGCGCAGCATAAAGCGCCGCAGACTGTACGTCTGCGGCGCTTTTTTTAAAGCTGGAACAGCATCGTCGCGATGGTGAAGTATATGAACATCGCCACAGTGTCCACCACGGTGGTGATGAGCGGCGCCGCCATCAGCGCCGGGTCCAGGCCCAGGCGCTTTGCAGCAATGGGCAGCAGTCCGCCCGTGACCTTGGCGCATATGACCGTGAAGAACATGGACAGCGACACCACCCCTGCAAGCCGTATGTCGCCGTAGCGCAGCATAACAAAGGCGGAATCCGCTATGGCGAGGCCCAGGCCCACCAGCAGCGCCACGCGCAGCTCCTTCCAGACCACCTTCAAGGTGTCCGAAAAGTGCAGCTCATCCACCGCGAGGCCGCGGATTATCAGCGTGGAGCTCTGGGAGCCGCAGTTGCCGCCCGTGTCCATTATCATCGGGATGAAGGACACCAGCAGTGGGACCGCGGCAAAGGCCGCCTCGTACTTCGAGATTATCGCACCCGTGATGGTGGCCGAGAGCATCAGCACCAGCAGCCAGACAATGCGGTGCTTCGCGTGCTTCCACGCAGGGGTCTTGAGATATGGCTCGGTGTTGGCTTCCATCGCGGCCATCTTCTGCATGTCCTCCGTCGTCTCCTCCGTGAGGACGCCTATGGCGTCGTCAAAGGTGACGATGCCCACGATGCAGCCCTCCGTGTCCACGACAGGCAGGGCTATCAGCCCGTAGCGGCGGAAAAGATTGGCGACATATTCCCTGTCGTCCGTCGTCTTGACGGAGATGTAGTCGCTGAGTATCAGCGGCGCTATGGGCTCCGTGCCCTCGTGCGTGAGCAGGTCCTTGGCCGTCACCACGCCGAGCAGCTTGTGCTTTTTCACCGCGTAGCAGTTGTACACCGTCTCGCTGTCTATGCCGACGCGGCGTATCTTGTCCAGCGCGCCCGACACCGTCATCTCCGGGTCCAGCTCCACGAACTCAACGGTCATGATGCTGCCCGCGCTGTCGTCCGGGTATTGCAGCAGATTATTTATCGTCCGGCGCGTCTCCGGTCCGACGTTCTCCAGGAGCTGCGTCACAAAGTTTGCAGGCATGTCGCTCAGAAAATCCGCCGCGTCGTCAGCGTAGAGCTCCTCAAAGAGGCTGTTTATTTCAGCGCTCGAAAAGGTCTTTATGAGCTCCTGCCTCAGGTCCTTGTCCATGTAGGTGAACACCTCGGCCGCCTTGGGCTTGTCGAGGATGCGGAACACCGTGGCAAGCTCGCGGTCATCCAGCTCCGAGAGGAGCTCCGCGAGGTCCACGGGGTTATACATGGACAATACGTCATGAATTGATCTCAGCCTCTTCTCCTTCAGAAGGGCCTTGAGTACGGTTACAGTCATGGTCATACCCTCCTTCCGGGCAGCAAAAAGCCGCCGTATCCATGAGGGTACGGCGGCGCAGCGCGCACGGAAGAAAAGGCATGCTCATAGCCTTGCAGCCGAGAGCGCGCCCGCTTTGCCGTATCCTCTACGTTTTGTTCCGCAACTTCGTCCGGAACCGCCTTCCACGTGCGCTCACCTCAGCTTGTCTTTGATCTCCACTTTCGTGGGATTTAATCATACCACCTGCCGCTTGATATGTCAATCAGCTCACAAACATTTAATTCTTAGTAATATTGCACAATGTTTTTCTCCGTATTGCACATATTTTGCGCGCCATTTTAGCGCTGCTAGTTATTTTTTCTTACATTCAGTGCATTATTTGCTTGCTTTTTAACATAGTCTGGCATATACTCCAATATGTGTAGCGAACAGAGAGGGCTGTTCGGAAAAACAATCCCTGAATAAAAATGTTGGGAGGACTAATCTGACATGAAAGGGCAAAAACTTCTGAAGCTGTGCAGCGTCGTGATGATTCTGGCTTGTCTGTTTGGGCTTGTCGCGGGGGGACTGGGCATCTCAGATGTCGTCGACGTCAAGCAGGCCAAGGAAGCCGAAAAAGCGGAAACCCTCGAACAGATTGACACCCTCGCCGCCGGAGTAGAGCAGCTTGAGTCCAAGCGCGCGGACTATGAGGCGGGCAAAGCGGCATACGAGCAGGGGCTCGCGGACTATGAGGCCGGTAAGGCGGCGCTCGATGCGGGCCGCGAGGAGTACGCCGCAGGACAGGCAAAGGTCGAAGCCGGGCGCGTCGCCTATCAGCAGGGCGCGGCCACGCTGGCGGCAAAGAAGTCCGAGTACCAGTCGGGCCTCGCGCAGTACAACGCGGGCCTTGCCGAGTACGAAGCGGGCAATGCTGCGCTTGCGGAAAAGACCGAAGCCTATGAGGCGGGCAAGGCTCAGCTGGAGGCCATGAAACCCGCCTACGACGCCGGCAAAGCCACCTACGACGCGGGCCTGGAGCAGTATAACGCCAAGCTCGCCGAGTATGAGGCCGGCGTCAAAGAATATGAGGCGGGTCTGGCCGAGTATGAGGCCGGCAAGGCCGCGCTCGCCGAAAAAACGGAGGCCTACGAGGCAGGCAAGGCACAGCTAAACGCCATGCGCAGCCAGTACACCTCCGGCAAGCTCCAGTATGACGCCGGCAAGAAGCAGTACGACGCCGGGCTTGCTCAGTATGAGACGAAGCTGACGGAGTACGAAACCAAGCTCGCCCAGTATAACGCGGCCGTGGAGGCCGGTCAGCTCTCCGGCGAGCAGGCCGAGGCCACAAAGGCCCAGCTTGACACGGCAAAGAAGCAGCTTGACGAGAGCAAGGCGACCCTCGACGCCACAGCCGCCAAGCTGGCCGAGGGCAAGGCCCTCATAGACAGCTATGAGGCCGGGCTCGCGCAGCTGACCGAGTATGAGACCGCGGCCAAGACGCTCGATGCCGCGGAGCAGAAGCTCAGCTCGGCGAAGAAGCAGATAGACCTCGGCGAGCAGCAGCTTACCGCCGCAAAGTCTCAGCTTGACGCCGGCGCGGCGCAGCTGGCCCCCTATGAGGAGGGTCTCGCGCAGGTGCAGGAGTATGAGGCGGCTGCGGCGAAGCTTGCGGCGGCCGAACAGCAGCTGGCGGCAGTAAAGCAGCAGCTCGACGCGGCCCCGGCGCAGCTCGCGGCCGGTGAGCAGCAGCTCCAGGCGGCAGCAGCCGAGCTAGCAGCCGGCGAGGCCCAGCTCGAGGCGGCCGCCGAGGAGATCACCGCCGGTGAGGCCGAGCTTGCGGCCGCCGAGCAGCAGCTGGCCGACGGTAAAGCGCAGCTCGACGAGTTCGAGGCCGGCGAGGCCCAGATTCAGGACGGCTACGCCACTTTGGCCAAAAATGCCGACATCAAGGCCAAGATAGACGGAGGCATGGACCCGATCGAGGCAGCCTATCAGACCGTTGACGAGCAGACCGTCATCACCACCAAGGAGCTGACCGGCCGCGCCGTCACCTACGGCCTCATGCTGGCCGCTGCGGTTCTCGGCATAGTCGCCGCTATCCTCGGCCTGAGCGGCAAGACTGCGGCCATGACGCTGGGCGTCATCTCCCTCGTCGCCGCGCTGGCGGCGCTGGTATACGGCTATGCCGCCACAGTCAGCTTCAGCGGCCACGCCGTCCAGGCCGCGGGAGCCATAGTCCTCGCCGTTGCCGCCGTGCTCATGACCTGGGCTGCGGCCGCCGCGAAGAAGGCGCCCGTCTCCGCGCAGTAAGCATCAAATATCCCCCCGAAAACAGCGAAAGCCGCCCCAAAAGGGGCGGCTTTTTGCCTGTCACGCTTATTCGCGGCTGTCGCGAACAGCCATTGCGGCGCAGAGCATCTGAGCTGCGTCGGCGCGGGTGAGCGAATCCGTATATCGCGCGGAAACGCTGAGTACGCCGCAGGCCGTCAGGTTGGCGGTGGCCTGGCTGGCCCAGGCGGGGACCACGCTGTCAAAGGCCGCAGTGGGCACGTCGGTGGCGCCCAGGACGTTGTTGAGCATCACCGCCGCCTCCTGCACCGTGATGGCCTCCTCGGCATTGAAAACGGTATCGCCGTCGGATTCGGTGCCGCTTATGACGCCGTCCATCAGCGCCGTGGCGACGTAGCGCTTCTGCCAGACGGGGATGGAGTCGTCGTCGGCAAAGCCCGTGGCCGCGACGGCAGAGATCAGCTCGTCGCCGCCCAGCTCCATGCACATGGCCAGGAACTCGCCGCGCGTGACCTCACGGTCGGGCTCAAAGACATAGCTTCCTCCGAGCTGCTGGCCGACGAAGATGCCCTCCTCGGCGAGCATTGTGGCCGCGTAGCCGCTCGGGTCTCCCGCGAGGTCGGAGTAGGTCGTGCTCGTCTTCTGTTTCTCTATGCGGATGATGACCGTGGCCTCCTGAGAGCAGTTGCCCGCGGCATCCATGGCCTTATAGCCGAAATAGTCGCGGCCGCGGCGGTTGGTATCGGGCGTGTAGACAAAGCGGCCGTCGTCCGTGAGCTCTATCTCGCCCTTGGTCGGCTCGGTGGTGATCTGGAAGGTCAGCGTGTCGCCGTCGGGGTCCACCGCCGAGAGCCGGCCGCCGACGGAGACGTTGCGGTAAGTCGTGAGCTCCATGTTCTGCGCCACGGGCGCACTGCCCTCGGCGTGCGCGGGAAGGACGGGAGCAAGCGCCGTGAGCGCCATGGCCGTCAGCAGCAGGACCGCACAGAGCGTGAGCCCCTTGCGTGTGTACATAAATAATTCCTCCTGTGCATGAAAATGTGTCCTTATTTTGCACAGGAGGAAATGTTTTATTCTCTTGTATATCAATTACTCAGCGGCACAGCCCGGGAATGATTTCCTCAAGCGCGGCGGCAAGGCCGCGGCAGCCTCGGCGGGTGATATGCACACAGTCCACGCGGTTGACCTCAGTCACCGGCCCGGCGTCAAAAAACGCGCAGCCCAGCCGCCCGGAGCTCTTTTCATAGAGCCGCGCGAGGGCAAGGGTCTTTTCCCGGGCTGCGGGGCCGAATTCGGCAAAGCTCTCGGTGCTTTCATAGCCCTCGGCTATGGGCGGCGGGGCGACGACAAGGATGTTCGGCCCGCGCTCCGTCCAGCAGGGCGTGTTCTGAGCGCGGCAGACGAGGTATTCCATGCCCGCGCAGATGCGCTCCGCCGTCGCGCCGTACCACTCCTTGGCGTCGTTCGTGCCGAGCATGAGGATGAGCAGCTCCACCGGCTTGTGGCTCATAAGACAGGGCTGGATATAGCTCGCTCCGTCCCAGCCGCGGCGGTACGGGTCCTCGAATACCGTCGTGCGGCCGTTGAGGCCCTCCTCTATTATTAGGTACTCCTCCCCCAGCGCCTTTTGCAGCAGCCTCGGCCAGCGCGAGGCCTCCGAATAGCGCATGGCCCCGCCCGGCTGGGGCGCGCCGTCAAAGTCGGCGGCGTCGCCGCAATAGCCGTGGGTGTTTGAATCGCCGAAGCAGACGATGTGCTTTCTGTTCATTTGAGCTCGGGCAGGGACGCGGCGGCAGCGGACTGGCCGACGCGGCGGAACTTCTCATCGGGCAGGGACGGGAAGATGTTCCCGGCTATCTCCGGATACTCGTCCGCGAGCACGGCCTTGCACTTTTCGAGCACGAGGTCGCCGCCCTTGCCGGACATGACGCGGCCGAGCAGCAGCACATGCTTGAAGGCGTAGAAGTCATAGTAGAGCGCGAGCGCGTGGGCGAGGTAGACGCCGATGCTCTCGTAGACCCTGGCGGCGCGCTCGTCGCCCTTTTCCATGAGGCCCTGCACTACCTTGAGCTTCTCGGCGGGCGAGAGCGCCTCGTCGAGCTCTATGCCCGCTGCGGGGGCGAGCTTGATGACGCCGTCCTGGGAGAAGTACTTGACGCCGCAGCCGATGTCGCCGGACCACTCGTCGGCCATGGCCTCCGGGTTCGCGTCCACGGGCATGAAGGCGAGCTCGTTGAGCCAGCCGGTGACGCAGCCGTTGGCGTCGACGTAGCCGACGGCCTCGCTGGTGCCCATGGCGATGCCGAGCACGTTGTTGTCGTCAAGGCTCATGGCGCCCGCAAGGGCGGTCACGTCGCCGTCGTTGGCCACGACCAGGGGCACGTCGCCTATCTCCTTCGCTGCGCGGATGTAGATGTCCTTTACCTTTTTATTGAACTCGTCCTTCGGCACCTTGAGGAACAGGGATGCGACCATGGCGCGGTTCTCAATGTAGATGCCCGCGGAGGAGACGCCGATGGCGTCCACGCGCGGCATGTGCGCGGCGGCGGACTTGAAGGCCTCGACTATGCCCTGGAAGTGGTAGTCCGGGTCGGCAGTGGTCTTGGGGAACCAGACGACTTCCTCGGAGAACACGCTCTCGCCGTCGATGACGGCGGAGACCTTGCGGTCGGAGCCGCCGGCGTCGAAGCCTATGCGGCAGCCGCCGAGGTGGCGGCCTATGGCCTGGGGATTGGACTTTTCGGCGGGAAGCTCGGCGCAGAAAACGACCTCGAAGGGGCGCTCATACACGCCGGACATGAAGTCCTCGTCGAAGGCGCGGCCGCCCTCGGGCGTGTAGGCTGCGCGGATGTACTCATATATGCCCTCGTCTCCGGAGATGTATACCTTCCAGCCGCCGTAGAGCCAGAGCATGGACTTGACCATGCGCTCGGCATAGTATTTGTCAGCGGCCTCGAAGCCGGGGGTGCCGTGGATGAATGTGCGCAGCACGGCGACCTCTCCGCCCGCGCGCTCAACGGCGATGCCGAGCGGCTTCCTTGCGCCCTCGAGGAAGGCGGCGTTGAACTTGTGCAGGGGGATATATCCGGGGTCAAGCTCGGGGATGTTTTTGACGTTTACATTAATTCCAAGATGCTCCATGACAGCTCTGCCTCCTGAAAATTATTCCTTGCTCACATATTAGCACGAACTTCGCCGCCTGTCGACCATTGCCCGTCCGAAGAATTGGTGCTATAATCCGTTTGTCGTTGTTACAAAAAAATTTTTCCGGGCGTGCAATAAAACGAGATCGCCATGCATTGTTATGGCAGAACGGGAGGAAGTCATGCTGCTCTTGCTGACAGCCTTTGGTTCGCCGCTCACAGCGGCGGAGGCGGAACATATCGACAGGTGCATCGCGGAAATGAGCCGCGGGGACACCGGGGCGCTTGCCAGGGTCTATGAGAGGACGCACGCGGCGCTCTACGGTTTTTCGCTCTTTCTCCTGAAGAACCCGCAGGACGCGGAGGACGCGGTACAGGAGGCCTTCGTCAAGGCCTTCCAGTCCGCATCGCAGTACCGCTCCCAGGGCAAGCCCATGGCCTGGCTCATGACCATAGCGCGGAACGAGGCGCTGCAGCTCCTGCGTGAGCGCCGCCGCACCGTGGCCATGACCCCGGAGGACTGGCAGGAGCAGTTTTCCGACAGGCCGGACTTCTCCCAGGAGGACCTGCTGACGCTGCGCGCACTGCTCGAGACCCTCTCGGACGAGGAGCGGCAGATAGTCTCCCTCCACGCGCTGGGCGGCCTCAAGCACCGCGAGATAGCGGCCATGCTGGACCTCGCCCTCCCCACCGTCCTGAGCAAATATCACCGCGCCATGAAAAAACTCGGAAAAGCAGCAGAGGAGGCGGAATGATGGATAACGAGAAGATAGAACAGCGCATTCGCCGCCTTGCCGAGCACACGGCCCCGGATCAGCTGACCGGCATCCTCGAAGCCTGCGAAGCCCGGAAAGGAAATGTAATAACGATGAACGAAGTCAAAAAGAAGAAAAATCGCCTTCTCCCCATAGCCGTGGCTGCCGCCCTCGTGCTGGTGTGCCTCGGCGGATACCTCGGATTGAGCTATGCAAACCGCGCCGACCTGCCCGCTGAGTACAGCGTCGCCTCGGTAATCACCCTGGATGTTAACCCCAGCCTCAACATCGTCATGGACGAGAGCGATAAGGTCCTCGAGGTGCAGCCTCTCAACGACGACGTCAAAGCCGTCATCGGCGATATGGATTTTGCGGGCTCGAGCCTCGACGTCACCGTAAACGCCCTCATCGGCTCCATGCTCGTGAACGGCTACCTTGACGACATCCGCAACTCCATCCTCGTCTCCGTCGAAAACGGCGACAGCGCAAAGGCCGAGAGCCTGCAGCAGCAGGTCAGCGACCTCATCAGCAGCGCCGTGGGCGACGGCGGCTTTGAGGCCTCGGTACTGACCCAGACCGTCACCGCCACCAGCGAGAGCGCGGCCCTCGCGGAGCAGTACGGCATCTCCGAGGGCAAGGCGGAACTCATCCTCAAGGTCTGTGCCGCCGACCCGACCCTCACCGCCGAATCTCTGGCCCCCCTCTCTGTGAACGACATCAGCCTCATCGCAGGCTCCCGCGGCATAAGTGATTCCACCGTCAGCCAGACCGGCACCGCCAGCTCCAAGGGCTATATAAGCGTCGACGAGGCCAAGTCCGCAGCCTACGCCCACGCTGGCGTCGCTGAGAGCGATGTGGTCTACGTCGAGACCGACTTTGACAGCGAGCACGGCGTCATGGTCTACGAGGTCGAGTTCTACGCAGGCAATGTGGAGTACGAATACGACATCAACGCCCAGACCGGCGAGGTCGTCAAGTACGCGCAGCAGAACACCGGCACGAGCATCCCCTCCGGCACCGTCAGCGGCGACTACATCGGCGAGACCGCCGCGAAGGAGGCCGCGCTCTCCCACGCCGGCGTCTCCGAGGCCGACGTCTGCTGGCTCAAGGCGGACTTTGACAGCGACGACGGCATTTACCTCTACGAGCTCGAGTTCGCCGCGAACGGCGTGAAGTACGACTACGATGTGAACGCCCTGACCGGCGACATCGTGAAGTTCGAGCAGGAGCAAACCGGCAACCTCTCCGGCAACGGCAACGGCGCGAACGGCTCCGGAACGGGCTCCGGCAACGGCAACCAGTACGGCAGCGTCGACACCAGCAGCTTCATAGGCGAGGCCGCGGCCAAGTCCGCCGCTCTCTCCGATGCGGGCGTCTCCGAAAGCGACGTCACCCGCATTAAGTGCGAGCTCGACCGCGACAACGGCAGCTACAAATACGAGATAGAGTTCGACGTGGGCCGCATGGAATACGAGTACGAGGTAGACGCCTCTACCGGCGCCATTCTCAAGTCCGAGCACGACTACGACGATTGACGAAAATGTACAATATGAGCCCTGCCTGTGCAAAAAACTTGTGCAGGCAGGGCATTTTTATCCCCCCGGGGGGCTTGCGAAGGTTTTGACGAACCTGTAAAATGGTCACAGAACCAGGGTACCCGGAAAGGATCATCATATGAAAAAACTCAAGAGAACCGCCTCTTTCCTGCTGGCGGCAGCTGTTGCGCTGTCTCTTTGCGCCTGCGGTGCGTCCCCGGCGCAGGAGACGCCCGAGACCACGGATACTGGAACGGAAACAAGAACGATCACCGACGCACTGGGGCGTGAAGTCACCGTCCCGGCCACTGTCGAGAAGATAATCCCCCTCGGCAACACGCCGAGGATGATAAGCTACCTCGGTCTTGCGGAGAAGGTCGTCGGATACAGCGGTATGGACCCCGAGAGCGTCACTCCGCTTGTTGCCTACGCCTACGTCAACCGCGAGCTCTGGGCCGATGTGCCCATAGTCGGCACGGATTCGGCAGGCAACACCAGCTACTATCCCGAGCAGATGATACTCTGCGAGCCCGACGTCATCTTCTGCACCGCGACGAGCGGCGAGGCGGACGAAATCCAGTCCAAGACCAACATCCCCGTCGTGGCCGTGAGCCAGGGGACGCTCTTCGGCGAGGACTTTGAGCAGTCGCTGCGCATCATAGGCGAGGTCTGCGGCGTGTCCGACAGGGCCGAGGAGGTCATCACGTACATAAACGACAGCCTTGCGGAGCTCTCCGAGCTCGCTTCCGCGGTCCCGGATGAGGAAAAGCCCACCGTGTTGCCCGCTGCAGCCACCTTCAAGGGCACGCACGGCATCGAGGGCATCAGGATAAATGACCCCGTCATGCTCTCAGTTGACGCCAAAAACGTCGCGGACGACGGCACCGGCGTCAAGAGCTCCGTCATCATAGACAAGGAGCAGATAATCGCCTGGGACCCCGACTACATCTTCCTTGACAGCGGCGGTGTGGCGCTGGTGAAGCAGGACTACGCAGAGCGGCCGGACTACTACGCGCTGCTGACGGCCTATAACGAGGGCCACATCTACCAGTATCCCAGCTCCACGGCCTACTACGACAACATGGAGATTTCCCTCGCCAACTGCTACTATGTCGGCTCCATCCTCTACCCTGAGGCCTTTGCGGGCATAGATGTCGAGGCGAAGGCCAACGAGATATTCAAATTCTTCCTCGGCGCGGAAGACTATCTCTCCGTGCTGGAAGGAATAGATTCAGGTTATGGTGAGGTAGTGCTTGGATGATGAAGAATGAGCGGTAAGCCTAAGGGCGGCCCGAGCTACGAGGGGCTGCAAAGGAAAAAACTGCTCACCCTGCTTGTGAGCTGCGCGTTGGTGGTCCTGGCGGCGCTCGTGGAAGCGGGAACGGGCAGCATAAAGTTCGGTCTGGACGAGATATTCCGCGCCCTGACGGGTCGCGGCAGCGCCACTGCCAACACGGTGCTCTTCGGCATCCGCTTCCCGCGCGCGGCGGCCGCCATACTCGTCGGAGCGGCGCTCGCCATGTCGGGCGTTGTGATGCAGTGCGTGCTGCACAACCCGCTCGCCTCGGCCTCCACGCTCGGCGTCTCGCAGGGCGCGGCCTTCGGCGCGGCGGTGGGCATCATAGTCTTCGGCGGCGGCGTTGTAAACACCGGCGCGGCGGACTTCGCCATCAGGATAGACAACCCCTACATAGTGACGCTCTGCGCCTTTGTGTTCGGCTCGCTCTCTACGGTGGTGGTCATCGCCATATCCCGCCTCAGGCGCGACATAGGCCCCAGCGGGCTGGTGCTCGCGGGCGTGGCGCTCAGCTCGCTCTTTACGGGCGGAAGCACTCTGCTGCAATACTTCGCGGACGATACCAAGATAAGCGCCGTGGTGTTCTGGACCTTCGGCGACCTCGGCGGCACGAACTGGACGCAGCTGCTCATTCTTCTCGCCGTGACCGCCGCTGGCTTCGTGTACTTCATGCTCCGCCGCTGGGACTATAACGCGCTGCAAAACGGCGCCGACACGGCCTCCAGCCTCGGTGTGAACACCCGCGCGGTGACGCTCGTGAGCATGGCCGTGTGTACGCTGGCCTCGGCGCTGGCCGTCTCCTTTGTGGGCATAATCAGCTTCGTGGGCCTCGTGGCGCCGCATATCATGCGCCGCTTCGTGGGCGATGATTACCGCTGGCTGCTCCCCTGCTCCGCCGCGGCGGGTTCGCTGCTTCTGCTGCTCGCCGATTTGTTCAGCCGCACAGTGATAGCGCCCGTGGAGCTCCCCGTCGGCGCCGTCACTTCCTTCCTCGGCGCGCCGGTGTTCCTCTATCTGCTGCTGAAAGGGGGCCGCCGGAATGGTTGAAGTCAAGGGCATCAGCTTCCGCTACAAGCCCTCGGGGCCGGACATACTCCACGACGTGGGCTTTACGCTAGACGGCGGCCAGTGCCTCGCGATACTCGGCAACAACGGCGCGGGCAAGAGCACTCTTTTAAAGTGCATAGACCGCATCCTCCCCGCCGGGAGCGGTACGGTGCTGGTGGACGGCACGGACGTGTTCACGCTCGGCAAGCGCGAGCTGGCGCGGAACATCGCCTATGTCGCGCAGAACGCCCGCGCGGCGGATATGACGGTGTACGACTCCGTACTGCTCGGCCGCAGGCCCTACATAGGCTGGGACGCCACTGAGCACGACCGCGATGTCGTGCGCGAGGTCATAGAGCTCATGGGCATAGGCGAATACGAACTGCGCAGCGTGGCGGAGCTCTCAGGCGGCGAGGCGCAGAAGGTGATGCTGGCCCGTGCGCTGGCCCAGGAGCCTCGCCTGCTGCTGCTCGACGAGCCGACCAGCAACCTGGACCCCCGCAACCAGCACGAGGCTCTGCGCACCGTGCGCCGCATAGCGAAGGAACGGGGAATCAGCGTCTGCGTCATACTGCACGACCTCAACCTCGCCATCCGCTACTGCGACCGCTTTCTGTTCCTCCGCGACTCGGAGGTCTTTGCCTGCGGCGGTCAGGAGGTCATGACCCCGGAAAACATAGAGGCCGTGTACAAGATGCATGTCCACATCATGAACTATATGGGGATACCGCACATCATTCCCTTCCCCGACATCAGATTATAGGAGGCAGAACATGAAGACAAAAACCTGGGCCGACTGCGCCGAATTCCACGGCCACGAATGCGGCGGGCTAACTATCGGCTACAAGGCCGCGCTCTATGCCATAAAGCTGCTGGACATCGGCTGCGCTGAGGACGAGGAGGTCGTCTGCATCAGCGAGAACGACGCCTGCGGCGTGGACGCCATACAGGTAATGCTCGGCTGCAGCGCTGGCAAGGGCAACCTGCTCTTCCACCTCACCGGCAAGCAGGCCTTCAACATCTACGAGCGCAAAAGCGGCCGCTCCGTGCGCCTAGTCCTGCGCAAAAAGCCCGAGGGCATGACACGCGAGGAGAGCTTCGCCTATTACCAGTCCCGCGAGCCAGAGGAGCTCTTCGACGTCAAGGAGACGCGCATAGCCCTGCCCGAGAGGGCGCGCATTTTCCTCTCCTTCGACTGCGACGAGTGCGGCGAGACGACGGCCGAGAGCTTCATGCACCTGCAAAACGGCAAAAAGCTCTGCCGCGACTGCTACAAGGCCTATAAACGCTTCGATATCTGACACCCTCTCTTATACCCCTTTGCATACCCGCCCCGGTCCAGCGCCGGGGCGGGTACCATTTTGCGCAAAAAGGAGGGGCCCGCCTTCCGACGGGTCCCTCCCCTTTTGATTTGCATATGTTTTCAGGTGCCGAGGTACGCAGCCTTGATGGCCGGGTCGTTGAGCAGCTTCTGTCCCGGGCCGGTGGCCGTGATAGTACCGGTCTCGAGGACGTAGCCGATGTCGGCTATGCGCAGGGCCATATTCGCGTTCTGCTCGATGAGCAGTACGGTCACGCCCATGCGGTTTATCTCCTTGATGATGTCGAAGATGCCCTTGACCACGATGGGCGCGAGGCCCAGCGAGGGTTCGTCCATCATGATTATCTTCGGCCGGCTCATCAGCGCGCGGCCCACGGCCAGCATCTGCTGCTCGCCGCCGGAGAGAGTGCCCGCCGCCTGCCAGGAGCGCTCCTTGAGCCTCGGAAAGAGCTCATAGACCCACTCGAGGTCGTGCGAGATGTCGTCCTTGCGCAGGTATGCGCCTATTTTGAGGTTCTCCAGCACTGTGAGGTCCGGGAAAACGTGACGTCCCTCCGGGACCAGCGTCACGCCCTTGGCGACGATCTTGTCCGGCGTCAGGCCGGTGATGTCCTCGCCCTGGAGGTGGATACGTCCCTTCGCGGGCTTCACAAGGCCTGCTATCGCACGCAGAGTGGTGCTCTTGCCCGCGCCGTTTGCGCCTATGAGCGTAACTATCTTCCGCTCCGGCACCTCGAAGGTGATGCCCTTGACGGCCTCTATGCCGCCGTAGCTGACCTTAAGCTCGTCAATTTTCAGCATCGTCCGACACCCCCAAATACGCCTCGATAACTCTCGGGTCGTTCTGCACCTGCTCCGGCGTACCCTGCGCTATGAGCTTGCCGAAATCCAGGACATATATTCTGTCCGAGAACTGCATAACCAGGTCCATGTGGTGCTCTATCATGAACACAGTCAGCTCGTGCGTCTTTTTTATCTGCACGATGAACTCACCAAGCTCCTGCGTCTCCTGCGGATTCATGCCCGCCGCAGGCTCGTCAAGTAACAGCAGCTTCGGGTCAGTCGCCAGCGCGCGGGCGATCTCCAGCCTGCGCTGTATGCCGTAGGGCAGGCTGCCCGCGATCTCGTCCTTCAGGTGGCCGAGGTTCTGCTCCTCGAGCAGGGCCATGCTCTCCTCACGCATGCGGCGCTCCTCCGCGCGGTTGAGCCTGAACGTTGCGGAGAATACGTTATGTTTTGCACGCATGTGCTTCGCTATCAGCACGTTTTCAAGCACCGTCAGCGAAGAGAACAGCCTTATGTTTTGGAAGGTCCTCGCTATGCCCAGCTCGGTTATCTTGTCCGGAGTAGGTGCCAAAACGTGGCCGGTGAACTTCTCCGGCTCCTCGCCGAGATATGACTTCTTCATTTTGCCCTGCGGATGGTTGCGAACCATGGGCTTGCCTTCAAAGCTTATCTCGCCGTTGGTCGGCTGGTAAACGCCGGTTATGCAGTTGAAGGCGGTAGTCTTACCCGCGCCGTTGGGGCCTATGAGCGCTACTATCTCGCCGCGGTTTACCTCGAGCGAGAGATTGTTTACGGCGACGACGCCGCCGAACTGCATCGTTATGTTCTGCATCTGCAGAACGTTTTCGCGCTTTTCGCTCATTTCGCGGCACCTCCCTCAGCCTGAGCCGGGGCCGCAGGCGCTTTTTTTCGTTTTCGGAACAGGTCCGGCAGTTCCTTCTGGCCCATGATGCCGCGGCGGAAGAAGAGCACGACTATCATGATGACGATGGAGAACACGACCATGCGGAAGCCGTTGCGCAGCAGCGGGACCTGGGTGCCGCTGGCGAGGGTGATGGGCTCGTCGAGGAAGCGCAGCCACCACTCGGAGCAGGCGACATACAGGAAGGTCGCGATGCAGCTGCCCGATACGGAGCCTATGCCTCCGATGACCACTATGAGCAGTATCTCATAGGTCATTGTGGAAGTGAAGGGCTTGGCCTGGGCGTTCGCCGTGTACATGGCAAAGAGAGCGCCGCCGACGCCCGCGAAGAAGGAGCTGATGCAGAAGGAGAGCATCTTGTGCTTGGCAAGGTTTATGCCCATGGCCTCCGCAGCTATCTCGTCCTCACGAATGGCCTTGAAGGCGCGGCCATAGGAGGAATTTATGAGCAGCACGATTATCCAGATGCACAGCGCCGCAAGCAGCAGCGGGACAAAAGCCGAGAGCCTCAGTATGATGTCGCCGTCGGCATTCTTGATGTTGAAGTCCGTGAAGGTGGGGAAGTTCTTTATCATGTTCGCACCGTTGGTGATGGGTCCGAGCTTCTGCCACTGGAAGATGGTGCGAATGATCTCGGCAAAGCCGAGGGTTGCGATGGCGAGGTAGTCGCTCTTGAGCCTGAGGACGGGCAGGCCGATGAGATAGGCGAAGCCCGCAGCCACCAGTCCGCCGAGGATTATGGCTATCAGCACGCCCAGGATGAGGCTGACGGCTCCACCGGCGCCCGTGGTGCCGAAGATGCTGCCCAAGGCGTCCTGCAGCGAGAACTTGACCGCCGAGCCGCCGAAGAGGTAATACACCTGGTCCTTGCTGGCCATGGGCACGGTGAGTATGGCGTAGGTATAGGCACCCAGCAGCATGAAGCCCGCCTGGCCGAGCGAGAAGAGGCCCGTGAAGCCGTTGAGCAGGTTCATGGACACCGCGACCAGCGAATACACAGCCGCCTTCTTGAGCACCGTGAACAGCATGCTCGTGGGCAGCAGGACGCTGGGCAGGTTCTCCTTGGGTATGAACGCCGTCAGGTTCTCAAGCAGGATGACGACGGCAAACAGCGCCAGAATGCATATAAAGGCAATTATACTGCCCTTTTTGCTCTTTTTCTCCAACATTGCGCCGACCCCCTTAGACCTTATCCGTGGCCTTTTCACCGAACAGGCCGGTGGGCTTGAAGACCAAGACGATTATGAGCAGCGCAAACGTGAAGGCGTCCGAGAAAACGGAGACATCCCAGGCCGAGGGCAGGTACTTGATGACCGTTTCGCATATGCCTATGATGAACGCGCCTATGACGGCTCCCGGAACGGAGCCGATACCGCCGAACACCGCCGCGACGAAGGCCTTGAGGCCGGGCATCGCGCCCGCGGTGGGAGTTATGGCGGGGTAGTTTGTGAAATACAGGATGGAGCCGACCGCCGCCAGCGCGGAGCCGATGATGAAGGTCATCGAGATGACGTTGTTTATCTTGATGCCCATGAGCTGGCTGGTGTCGAAGTCCTTGGCAACGGCACGCATGGCCATGCCGGTCTTGGTGCGGTTGATGAGCTGGGTCAGCAGCACGACCAGGATTATCACCAGCACGGGCGTGAAGATGACGACCCACTTGGTGTTGGTCCCGGCGACGTTGACCGTCTCGGAGAGGAAGGGGATGGTCGGATAGGTCATCGGCTGACCGCCGGTAATATAGGTGGCCGTGTTCTGCAGCAGATAGCTCACGCCGATGGCGCTTATCATGACGGACATTCTCGGCGCGGAGCGCAGCGGCTTATAGGCCACGCGCTCGATGGCGAAGCCGAGGGCAACGGTCAGGACGATGACCAGGGGCAGGGCTATGTACAGCGGCATCACGGCCGCAAAGTATATGCCCATAAGGCCCGCAACCATGAACACGTCGCCGTGTGCGAAGTTTATGAGTCTCAGTATGCCGTAGACCATCGTGTAGCCTATGGCTATGAGGGCATATTGGCCGCCCACCGCTACGCCGGAGAGCAGGACCGATACGATATATTCCATAAGGGGCCTCCCGTTTCCGATTTGGGCTGCCTCGAAAAGCGCCGGCTCTGCGCGTTTTTCGAGGGGGCCCAAGTCTTATTTCTTCATCATTTGGCGGGGGCACAAGTGCCCCCGCCAAACGGTCAAAATGCTGTATAAGCCTTATTCGGCGGAGCTGGAACCGGTCTGGACCGTCTCCAGGGTCCAGGCGTTGTTGGCGGTATCGGCGGTCTTGATGTAAGCGGTGTCGCGGATGGCGTCGCCGTTCACGGGCTCGAACGCGATGTCGCCGGAGACGCCGGTGTAGGTGACGCTGGGCAGGGCGGCCTTGATGTCGGCCGGGTCAACGCTGCCGGCGGCCTTGATGGCCTCGAGCGCGACGTAGTAGGCGTCGTAGCCCATGGCGGTGACGGCGGCGATGATGTCGTTTCCGCCGTTGGCGTCCTTCGCGTCGGCGTTCTCGTTTATGTAGGCCTTGATGCCCTCGTCGAACTCAGGCGCGCCGCCCTCCTGATAGAAGGTGGAGACGTAGAGCTGGATGTCGGTGCCCTGCACGGCCTCGAGGACCATGTTGTCGTCCAGAGTGTCGGAGCCCAGGAACGGGGCCTCGATGCCGAGGGAGGCGGCCTGGGTCAGGATCTGGGTGGCGTAGGCGATGGAGACGGGGGTGAAGATGACGTCCGCGCCCTCGCTCTTGGCCTTGTTCAGGTAGGAGCTGAAGTCGGAGTTGTTGGTCGGGAAGCTGTCCTTGATGACGGTGCCGCCGGCGGCGGTGAAGACCTGCTCAAAGAAGGCAATGAGGCCCTGGTCGTACTCGTTGCCGGTCTCGCCGAGGCAGTAGGCCACCTGGGCGTCGAACTTATCCATCGCGAAGTTGGCGAGGACGTCGGCCTGGAAATTGTCGAGGAAGCAGATGCGGAAGTAGTAGTCGTTACCGGCGGTGACGTTGGGGTTGGTGCAGGTGACGCCGATGGCGGCGATACCGGCCTCGTCAAACTTCGGGCCGCCCGCTATGGACACGCCGGAGCCGTAGCTTCCCAGCACCACGCTGACCTTTTCGCTTACCAGCTTCTGGGCCGCGTTCACAGCCTCGGTTTTATCGGATTTGTTATCTACCTCCACCAGTTTGACAGCATATTCCTCGCCGCCTATGTTGACGGTGGGGTGCATCTCGTTGGCATAGCGGATACCCAGTACTTCCTGATAGCCTCCGCCTCCGTTCTCACCGGTGGTCGGCTCGAACACGCCGATTTTGATGACTTTTTCGTCTGATTTCTTGCTGCCGCACCCTGCCAGGGCACCGGCTGCCAGGCATGCCGCCATGGTCACTGCTGCTACTTTTCTGATTCTCATAATACATTCCTCCTGTTTCATTGAATTTATCCCGGACCAGTTTATTTTTGTGTGTTCACCTCACAAAGACAACTGTCCTCAATAGGAAAACAATGAGTATATTATAACAGAAATCAGAAAAAATTCAAGAAAATTCAGGAAATACTTTATATTTTAGTGCCGGAATTCCGTTTTGGCAGCTGTTGGAAGTGATTTTTGTAGG
>URDK01000042.1 GCA_900546485.1 uncultured Eubacteriales bacterium | reverse complement strand
GCACTTGAGGCAGCGATAGCGCCCGCCGGGGTCAACGACGTAATAGCTCTTCTCTTCCGCCATGGCGCTACCTCGTCTCTACGGTCATCCTGTGGCTGTACGCGCTGTGGATGACATAGCCCTCGGCATCCTCCGTGAATTTCACCCAGAAGGTGACGTTGCCTAGGCGGTAGCGCGAGATGCGCAGGCCTGTATCCGCCTCGTAAATGGCCTCGCCGCCCTCGCGGTAGGCCTGCATGACGGTCTCAATGTCGCTCTCGAGCACCATGCGCTGCTCCATGAGTTCCTTCACCTCAGGGGTGTACTCGATCTTGTAGCCTCTCGGGGCCATGTGTGTGTCCTCCTTCCAGATGTCGCGCAGCAGCCTCTGCTTGAGCGTCAGCCTGTTGCGCCGCTTTTCCGACAGGCCCGGCGGGAAGCCCGCGGGCGCAGAATAGATGAGTTCCAGTATGTGCGCGCTGTCCGCGCCCTGACGCGCGTAGCGGTCGCGGCAGCCCATGCAGTAGGTGAGCTGTACTCCCTCGCAGCCTTCGAGCGCGGCCTTGGTGTAGTCCGCCGCGACCTCGGGCTTTGCGTAGCCCGCGAGACCGCCGTAGCCGCAACAGTCGGAGCGGTCCAGCGTGTGGGCCGGCTCCGTTATTCTGCATCCGAGCTTCGATACCAGCGCGCGCACCGCGTTTTGCGTCGCCGCGTCGCCCCTCGCGCCGCAGGCGTCGTGTATGACCGCCTCGCCGCAGGCCGTAGGTGCGCCCTCGGGCAGACCCAGCTCGAGCAGCACGTCCCAGATGCCCCTGCACTCGCCGATGCCCGCTTCGCGCAGCGTCTTTTGACAGGTCGGGCAGGCCGTGATGATCGTGGGGCTGCCCAGGCGCTCGAGCTCGGAGCGCAGTTGGGCGCAGGTCTCGTCAAAGAGCTCCTCGCGTCCGGCCCAGTGGGAAATGACGCCGCAGCATCCAAGCAGTATGCCCACGCCGCCGGAAAGCCGCGCGCGAAGGTCGGCATACGCACGGTACACCGCCTCCGGAGCGACGGCGCCCGCCTGACAGCCGGGGAAAAACACGTATTTGCAGGTCTCATATCCCGGCTCCGCGCGGCAGAGGAAGGCCTCGCCGTTTGAAAAGAGCTGGTCATAGAGCGCAAATTCGTGCACTGCCAGGCTCATCTTGCCCGTTGCGACCATGTTCCGCCGCGCGGAGAGGCAGATCTCGGCCATGTCGTAGCCGTTGGGACAGTTCACCGTACACTGGCCGCAGAGGGCGCAGGAGTTGATGGCCCCGTTCATCATGTGGTCGCCCATGATGATGCCGACGTTGTTGTATATCTCGCGAGTCATGATGCGCGGGAACTTGCCGTAGTGCCTGAGCCAGGCGCAGCCCTTTATGCACTCCTCACAGCGGCACTGGATGCAGCGTGCGGCCTCGGCGGCGGCCTGCTCCGGCGTATAGCCCGCGCCCTCGGGGACGCTTGTACCCGGTACGGCCTCGGAGAGGTCAGTGTAGAGCCGGCTCTCGACCGGGCCCTCCTCGCCGCGGGCGTTGTCCGGGCTCATGCCCTGAGCCAGCCGGTCCGCGGAGACGCCCGCGCGCCGCGCGTCGTAGAAGGCGCGTATGACGCCGGAGGCCCCGTGTTCCTGGGCAATCACGCCGATGTCCACGCAGTAGAGCGTCACCGCGTCCGGCTCGCCGCTGAGCAGCTCGAGCACCTCGCGCGAGACGCAGGCAATGTCGTATCCGACTTTGGCGCCGGCCACGAACTCCTCCGTGAGCTCCGAGCCGTATACAAGCTCGATGTCCATTGTCTCGAGGCGCTTTGACTCGGCTTCCCGTTCCTCAGCGCCGAGGAAGGGCGCGCATTTTGCGATTATCTCCGCCGCGCTCGCCTCCGCGACGAAGAATTTCGTCGGGTAGCTCTTTCCGGCAAGCTCTCCCGCTACGATGAGCGTGAAGAGCTCGGCGCCGAATACGGCGGCGGTCTTTTTCTTTTTGAATTTGAGCAGGCCTTTGCCCGTCCTCGCGGCTCCGTGCCTCATGGCGGCGCGCTCTATGGCGGGGATGTCCACAGCCTCGCAGTCGGGGACCTCGTTCAGGCGGCAGGCGGCCTTACACGGGGCCTCACAGCCCGCAGCGAGGATGCCCGCAAAGGGCGTGGCCCGCTCGAGCATGGCCCGGGCGCCGGTGAGGTCGCCCCTTGCAGCGAGGGCGAGAAGCTCCCGCGCGTCGAGCCGCAGCGGGCAGGACGCGGCGCAGAAGGCCGGCTGCTCGTGCACGCAGAGCGCCTCGCGCGCTGCAAGCTCCTCCTTCGTGTAGAGCTGCTTCGTGCGGTATACGCGGGTCGAACGTTCCGTAAAGTCCATGTGCCGCCTCCTGATGTTCAGAATACTTCGTAGACGACGCGGCAGACGCTGCCCCCGTTTTCGGTGTCGAGCCAGAGCCGCAGTTCATAGCTTTCGTCCGCAATGAGGATGTACCCGTCTTCATCGCTGCATATCTCTGCCCGCGCGCCGTCCTCTCCGCCGTAGCACCGCCAGACGCCGTTTGTTCTCTCGGTATCGCGGGGAAAAGACAGTACATTGGCCGCGCTCAACCGGCCCAGGCAGACCTCGCGCAGGTTTGGAGCAAAGCGCGCGTCGCTGCTGTCTATGGATTTGAGGCTGAGTGCGTCGCCGTCGGCGGCAAACTCAAACACCGTCGTGCCGTAGTCCCAGCGCTCGACGCCGCCCTGCTCGCTTATGCCGAGCGGCTGGCCGAGCGTCCGCAGCGCATCTTCCCGGCTGGTATAAGAGGAAATGGGCAGCTTCACCTCACCGGGGAGACAGGGCAGGTCTCCCAGCGCGTTGGCGGCATCGCTCCATATCACACGGTTCAGTTTCAGTGTGAGATAGCCCAAATCGAGCCGGGCACGGTCGCCCTCCGGTTCAAAGCCAGAGCCGAGGGCAGCGGGCATCGTTTTAACGCTGTCCTCCGTGTGTTCGAGGCAGACGTAGGCGCAGAAGACCCCACTATCGCCGCCTAGGACCAGCGCTTGCCCGCCGTTGCCGAAAGGCTCCGAGAGCCACCAGCTCGTGACCTCAAAGCCAGGGTCGGGCAGAAAATCCTCTCCGCGCAGCTTCTGCATCCAGATCGCGCGCAGGGCCCATGCGGCCTCGGCGTCCGTGATGGGCTCGTCGGGGCGGAAATTACCCTCTGAGTCCGTCGTCAGCCAGCCGTTTTTCCAGGCGTAGTTCAGATAGCTGTGCGCAGGGTGGCTGTTGTCCACATCCGTGGAACCGAGGGGGTCGCCGTACCACTCCGGCCAGGACTCGAAGAGCAGCTTCTGCGCCAGCTCGGCGAACTCCGCCCTCGTTATGGCCTCGTCGGGCCGGAATTCGTCCCCGGAGCAGCCGGAGACGAGTCCGTAGCTCGCGAGATACGCTATTGCTTTCGAGGCCTCGCTGTCCCCGGCCACGTCCGTGTAGGTCAGGGAGTATTCCTCGTCCTTGTTCTCAGCCTCGAGCATATCGAAGGCGAGCTGTGCGAATTCCGCGCGAGTCATTGACGCGCCGCCGCGCGCCTCGAGCGCTATTGCGGTATCCAGCACGGTATCCTCATCGAGCGCGGGGGTGCCCGAGGGCTCGTCGACCTGCAAGCTCTCCTCCAGCGCGACGGACAGCAGCTTGGAGGTCTCGATAAAGTCGTCCCAGTTCGGGTCGTCTTTCCAGATGTCCGTGCCGCCTATTGAGCCCAGCTTGAAGTAGAGGCTGGTCTCGCTTGCGGTGATTATGTTCTGGCTGGTCATCAGCCCCTGGTACCAGTTGTCCTGGTCGAAAAAGGCACTGCGCGGCGAGACTGCAACTATTGAAGTGAGAAAATGCGCGCCGCCGCCGTCTTCGGGGTAGTAGTAGATCGTAAGGCTCGTACCCTCGGGATCAAAATAGTCGATGCCCTCAACTACGCCGACTTTTTCCGAGATATCCGCCGGCACGGTGAAGGAGAGGCCCAGTTTATCACTGCGGAACTCGTAGCCGCCTTTGGCAGGCCCCGCAACGGGGTTGTCCCAGTAGTTCGGTTCCGGCGTAGGCTCGGAGCTGGGCTCGGGTGCAGGCGTCGATGTCGGCGCAGGCACGTACTCGGCCTCCGGCTCCGGCGCGGAAACCGTCGGCGCGCTCTCCGCAGCGCAGCCTGCGAGTAGACTTAGCATGAGCGCGGCGCAAAGCAGTGTCGTGAGCGTCTTTTTCATAGATAGTATCTCCCTTCGACCGAACGGGCACTCCGGCCTCAGTCCACGGAGGCCCAAAATTCTATCTTGCAGACCCTGCCGTCCTCGTTGAAGATGAAGCGCGTTATCGTCCAGCCGTCGCTGACCGAGACATCCGGACCGCCGCGGTTGGTATCATGTGCGTCCCAGTAGCCGACAAGGCCAATGTCGCCGCCGTAGATACAGCGGTAGCTCTCCGGGTCGCTCCACTGGACGGAGGAGCCCTCCGGAAAGCGCGAGAACACCTCGTCCAGGCTGCTGCCTATGCCGAGGCCGCGCACGGTGAAGGGGAAGTCCGGCGACTCAGTGGTAAAGCCGCTCAGGATGAGCCTGTCGCCCCAGCTCTCAAAGGTTACGAGCGCGCCGAGGTATTCGTAGCGCCTGTACCGCTCGTCGGACCCGAGCGGCGCGACGCCGGGTGTTTCCTCCCACTCGGCGCGGCTCACGCGCTCCGGGACGGGCAAAACGATCTCGTCGTTGTAGGGCGTGTCCAGGAAGGCGGCGAGCGCCTCTGCATAAGTCGCGGCGGAAAAGCGCTCCGGCCTGGGGCTGTCCCAGCTCTCCGCGTATTCCAGCGTGAGCGCTTCGCCCTCTTCCGTCGCCTCGGCCTCTTCGCCGGTGAAGCTGCCGCCCGTAAGGTAGAGCCAGCCGCTTTCCGGGTGCTCGCACCAGCTGCTGTACCAACACTTGAAACGCCCGTCGCCGGCCATGAGCAGCAGGGCCTTGCCGCCGTCCCCGAAGGGCTCTGCCAGCCAGAAGCTCTCCGGCTCAAAGCCCGCGTCGGGCAGGGACGCAGGCGCGGATATCGGTACAGGTGTCGGCGTAGGCTCCAGTGTCGGCGTGGGCTCCGGCGTCGGTTCGGAGACCTCTGGTGGGACCTCCGCACCGCAGGCGGCCATGAGCAGCAGGGCCAGAATGAGGGGCGCCAGGCGTTTCATGTCTCCTCCTTGTATGTCACGTCGTCGTACTCGCTCGTCGACCAGAAGATGGAGCTGAGCACCTCGTTTTCGTCGAAGCTGAGGCGCAGAAAGCTCTCGTCACCCTGAAATTGCAGGTAGAGGCTGCCCTGGTCGCTCATCGCAGGCTCGCCGTACAGGCCGCCCCACATGCCGTAAAGCGGGCCGCCCATCAGACCGGGCGTATAGTCCTCCCGCTGGCAGGGGAAGCGCTCCAGCGCCTCGGAAAGCGTGCTCTCGCCTATGTTCAGCCCGCGCACGGAAAGCGGAGCGCCGGGGCTCTCAGAGTAAAAAGAGTAGATGTACGCGGCGTTTCGCGTCGAGAACTCCCGACAGCTTATCCTGACGCCCTCGTACTCATATTCGTGCTCGTCCAGCTTGTTGACATCGGGCAGAGCCTCCAGCCGCGCCTCTATCATGTGCCGGTCGAGGGGCAGCACGATCTCGTCGAAAAAGGGCATGTCGCGCCAGGCCCGCAGCGCCGTCTCGCGGTCGACTGGATAAAACACCATGGGGCTGGGCACGCCCTCGCAGATATAGGGCAGGGAGGCGAGCAGCGCGCCGCTTTGCTCCTGGATATGTGCTCCCGACCCATCGTCCGCGCTTGCGCCGCGCAGGACGTATTCGCCGCCCTCGGGCACATAGCTGAAATAGCGGCATTTGAAGCGCTCCCTGCCCGCGGTGTCCGTGCCGCGCAGCAACAGCGCCCGGCCGCAGATACCGAAGGGCTCGGCGAGATAGTATTCCTCTGCCTCAAAGCCGTCGTCCGGGAAGTCCAGCCCATCGGGCACAGGCCGAGGCTGGGTGCAATAATACGGTAAATCGAGGGCCTCCGGCTCCGGAGACAGCGTCGATGTCGGCGTGGGCATGGGCGTGGCCGCGACGCTGCTCTCAGGCGCGGCCTCGGCGGCGCAGGCTGTCAGCAGGAGCAGGACCAGAATGACCGGGACAATGCGTTTCATATCTCAGCCCTCCTGTTTTGACAAAATGGGGAAGGCTTCCGCCTCCCCCATTTTACCATGGATATTCTCTTTATAAAAGGCTTTCCTTACTTGACCTTCGCCAGGGCCTCGAGGACGACCTGAGGCAGGGCCGGCACGCGGGTGATGCGGGCGCCGGTGGCGTTGTAGATGGCGTTCAGGATGGCCGGGTGCGGGGCATCCAGCGGGGCCTCGCCGCAGCCGGAGGCACCGTAGGGGCCGTTCGGACGCGGGTGGTTCTCCTGGTACACCAGCTCGATGTCATCGGGAGCGTCGTTCGGGTACGGGATGCCGCACTTCGCGAGCGAGGTGTGCTTCTTGAGGTCCTCGAAGTCCTCGGTCAGCGCGAGGCCGATGCCCTGGACGAGGCCGCCGTAGAAGTTGCCGTCGACCGCGAGCTTGTTGAGGATGGTGCCGACATCCGCGACCGCCGTGAACTTCTCAACCTTGACCTTGCCGGTCTCGGTGTTGACCGCGACCTCGGGCAGGAAGATGGTGTACATGTAGGTCGGGAAGGGCTCGCCCTGGCTGGTGGCCTGATCGAGCGCGACGGAGGCGGTGTAGGTGTAGACGCCCACGGCGTGGGTATCTATGCCCTCGGCCTTCATCTCATCATAGGTGCGGTAGGTGCCGTCGGGTTTGCGCATGGCCTTGAGCAGATTCTCGCAGGCGACGCGCGTAGCCGAGCCGGTCATGACCGTGGAGCGGCTGCCGCCCGCGGGGCCGGAGTTCGGGGTGAGCTTGGTGTCGCAGAGCTCGAGCTTTATCATGTCGGGGGTGAAGCCCGCCTGACGCAGGGTCTCGTGACCGGCGGTCAGCGTCGCGATGTCGGCGCCCTGGCCGTGGTCCTCCCAGGAGTTGCGCAGCGTGACCGTGCCGTCCGGATTGAGGTCTGCCCAGCACTCGGAGGCGTCCGAGTTGTCAAGGCCGCAGCCGTAGACGCCGAGGGACACGCCGATGCCGTATTTGATCTTGCCGTCCGAGGCCGCGTTCTTCTCCGCGACGCGCTTCTTTGCCGCCTCGTAGTAGGGCCTCGCCAGGTTGAAGAGGTCCTCCTCGCAGTAGACGTCAGGCCTGCAGCCGTTCGGCGTCCTGGAGTCGTCGGCCTCCTTGTAGCAGTTCATGGCGCGGAACTCAAAGGGGTCGATGCCCAGCTTCGCGGCCATGATGTCCATGGCGATGTCGCTGCCCATGAAGGACTGCGGCGAGCCGTAGGCGCGGAAGGCGCTGCCCCAGGCGTGGTTCGTGAACACCGTGGTGCTCTTGTTGCGGATGGTCGGGATGTCGAAGCCCGCGCCGACGAACTGGCTCAGGCGGTGGGTCAGCAGGTCGCCGAACTCGGAGTACGGGCCGTGGTCGATGTAGTTGTCGCCCCAGAGTGCCAGCACCTTGCCATTGTCGTCCGCCGCGAGCTTGATGTGCATGAAGCCTGGGCTGCGCTTGCCGGTGTAGGTGATGGACTGATACATGTTGAAGTTCAGCGAGACAGGCCTCTGGCAGACCAGAGCCGCGACGCCGAGGATGGCCTCGTTGGTGGGCGAGAACTTGTAGCCGAAGGTGCCGCCGGCGTGGTTCTGCACCAGGCGCAGCTTATCCATCGTGACGCCGATGCCGTCGGCTATCATGGGCATATGCAGGTGGATGCCGATGCTCTTGGAGTGGACGGTCAGCATGCCGTCCTCGTCTATGTAGGCGTAGCCGTTGTCGGGCTCCAGGTAGAGGTGCGGCTGGCGCGAGCAGTAGCTCTCGACCTCGATGACGTTCGGCGCGGAGTCGAAGTCGAAGTCGGGGCCCTTGATGCAGTTGGTCTCGTAGTAGGCGTTCGGCGTGCCGGGGTGGATCTCAATGGCGTCGGGGGCCAGGGCCTCGGGCACGCTCATGTAGGCGGGCAGGACCTCGAGGTCGACCTTGACGGCCTTGGCGGCCTCGCGGGCGTGGGCCTCGGTATCGGCCGCGACTATGGCAATGGCGTCGCCGTACTGGAATACCTTTTCATCGCAGAGTATGGGCCTGTCCCAGCCGTCGCACTTGTTGTTGAGCGGGAGCATGACGAGGCCGTTTATGCGGTTCTTGCCGGGGACGTCCTTCGCGGTGATGACCTTGAAGACGCCGGGCATCTTCTCGGCCTCGGAGGTGTCGACGCCCTTGATGTTGGCGTGGGAGACCTCAGCCTGGACGAGGGCCAGACGCAGGGTGCCCTCGGGCATGTGCAGGGCCTGATCGGCGCCGAAGTCCCAGGTGCCGGTGACCTTCATGGCAGCGGAGGGGCGGGCATAGGTGGTGCCGGTGATGACGTTGTCGGTAGGCTTGAAGAGCAGATCTTCTTTGCTCATCTCGCCGCGCATGACGGCCGCGGCGGCCATCGTGGCGTCTATGAGGGGCTTGTAGCCGGTGCAGCGGCAGAGGTTGCGGTTCTTGTTGAACCAGTCGCGCACCTCCTCACGGGTCGGGTTCGGGTTCTGCTCGAGCAGGACTTTCGCGCTGACTATGAAGCCGGGGCTGCAGAAGCCGCACTGGGCGCAGCCGTAGGCCATCCACGCGACCTGGATGGGGTGCAGGTTGTTGACGGTACCTATGCCCTCGATGGTGGTGATTTCGGCGTAGTCGCGGAGTTTTGCGACCTTCGTGATGCAGGAGCGCGTGACCTTGCCGTCGACGATGACGTTACATGCGCCGCAGTGTCCTTCGCCGCAACCGATTTTGCAGCCCGTGAGCATCAGTCTCTCGCGCAGGACCTTTGCAAGCGTTTCGGTGCCCTCCAGCACGAGGGTGCGCTCGACCCCATTGATGATTAGGACTTTCTTGATCATGCGGTTTCCTCCTTACTATTGTTGCGTTTGTGTTGTGACTCTACATATCCTTCAAAGCGCGCACGCGCTTTAAATCACTCTTCCAAAGCCAAGCGGCCTGTGCTATATTTGGAATAGACCCCAAAATGGGGATGTAAGCTGTTGGAAAGGAGAACGACCATGTCTGATAATGATAAGCTCAGGGAGATAACTGCGGATGAAGTGACGATAGAGGTCACTGATTCGCGCAGCGGGATAACGGTACGGCGTACACTGCCGATAGATTTTCACGAGACGGCGAACTGCCTGCGCCTCGCCGCGGAGGACGCGGAGGGTCGGCCTTCCGAGCTGGTGTTCTATTCCAATACAGGAATAGGCCGCCTGCGGGACCTCACCGGTGGAGGGCCGGACAAGGACCCCTGCGGAGGCCACAGCAACGGCGATTTAAATTAACAAATCCTTTATACCGATTCTACTCCCGGCGTTTGACAGCGTCAAATTGTTTTAGTTTACAAGTCGCTTTTTATGTGTTATTATATAGACAAATTGCGCATACGACGGGCTTTGACCCAACTTTACGGTACGAAAGGGGGCGCGCAGCATGGAGACCGGCGCCGTTGTCGTTGCGGCGGGAATGTCGTCGCGCATGGGTGATTTCAAGCCCATGCTCAGCATAGGCTCGATATCTGTTGCTCAGCGCGTCGTTGCCACACTCAAGCAGGCGGGCGCTGCGCGTGTTGTCGTGGTCACGGGCTACAACGCCGAGGAGCTTGAGCGCCATCTCGCCTCCAGCGGGGTGGTGTTCCTGCGCAATGAGAACTACCGCACGACGCACATGTTCGACTCTGCCCTGATAGGGCTCAGATATTTGCGGGACAAGTGCCGGCAGGTGCTCTTTACGCCAGTTGATATTCCACTTTTTACCGCTGCGACGGTGGACGCGCTGCTTGAGAGCGGTGCGGAGCTGGCCTGCCCGGTCTGCGGCGGCAGCCGCGGCCACCCGATACTCATGTCCGCTAACGTCATAGACCGCGTTCTCGAGGACTCCGGCGAGGGCGGGCTGAGCGGAGCTCTCTCTCGCTGCGGAGTGCCCATGACGTTCGTGGAGGTGGACGACGCCGGCATACTGCATGACGCAGACACCCCGGAGGACTACCGGGAGCTGCTGCGCATGCACAACAGCCAGCTGACAAGGCCCGTGGTACAGGTGGCGATATGCCGTGAGAAGCGTTTCCTCGACCCCCGCGTGGCCATGCTGCTCACGCTGACGGACGAGACGCAGTCGGTGCGCGCCGCCTGCCAGCGGATGCAGCTTTCGTACAGCTCGGGCTGGAACGCCATAAACCTGCTCGAGAACGAGCTGGGCTATCCGGTGGTAGCGCGCTCTCAGGGTGGGCAGCACGGCGGGCGCAGCAGCCTCACCGAGAAGGGGCGGGAGCTGCTACGGGCCTATGAGGCCTACACACTGCGCCTGAGGGCCATGGCTGACGAACTCTTTGTGCAGTATTTTCCCGATTTATTTAAATAGTATTGCCCGGATGGACTAGACATGAGAAAGATTTACCTTATCCGGCACGGGATGCCGGACTTTCCCGGAGGGGCCAGAATGTGCCTCGGCCGGACGGACCTGCCCCTGGGGCTTCGGGGCAGGCTTCAGTCGGCGCTTTTGGGCGCCGAATTTGCGCCGCTGGGCATCGGCGAGTGCTTTTGCTCCGCACTCTCCCGGAGCCGTCAGACTGCGGAGCTCATGGGCTTTGCCTCCCCGGTCATCGTACCCGGCCTCGAGGAGATGGACGCGGGCGAATGGGACGGGCTGAGCTTTGACGAGATAAGAAGGCGCTGGCCGGAATATTACGAGCGCCGGGGGCGCGACCGCTCGCTCCCACCGCCGGGCGGTGAGGAATTCGAGCACGCGAGCGGCAGGTTCTCGGCGGCGGTGGCGAGGGTGATGGCCCTCTCTAGAGGAGACGTCATCATTGTTTCGCACTCGTCGGTCATACAGACGCTGCTCTGCACGCTGGAGCAAAAGCCCTTCGAGTGCGCGCGGGACTTCAATCTGCCCTACGGCTCCATAACGAGGCTCAGGTCCGACGGACCGGGGCAGCTCGCGCTTGAGGAATACGGTCGGGCTCCGGTGCCGCAGCTGACACCGGAACTCGCGGACAGACTGCTGGACGCGGCTGAGCTGCCGGCGGAGCTTGCGGCGCACTGCCGTGCGACGGCGGAGGCGGCGATGGAGATAGTCTGTGCGCTTGCGGCCGCGGGAATATGCCTGGACGAGACGCTTGTCTACTCCGCCGCGCTGCTGCATGACATATCGAAGGGCACCCCGGACCACGCCCTGGCAGGGGCGGGGCTCATGAGCCAGCTTGGATATCCCGAGCTCGCGCCGCTCATCGCCCAACACCACGACATCGAGGATGTGACGAAGGCGGACGAGGCCATGGCCGTCTATCTTGCGGACAAACTCTGCCGTGGCGAAAAGCGCGTGAGCATAGCCGGACGCTTCCGGGCGAGCTTTGACAAGTGCCGGGACGCCGAAGCGCTCTCGGCCCATGACAGACGGCACAAAGCGGCGCTTGCCGCCGCACGCACAGTAAACGATATATGCGGAAAGGAAGTCATACCCGTATGAGAAATATGTTCAAGACGATAGCCGAGCGCCTGAACGCCGGTGAGGAGCTTGTGCTCGTGACCGTCATCGCCTCCTCCGGCGCCACGCCGCGCGGAGCGGGCGCGAGGATGCTTGTCGGCAAGGAGGGCCGCATCTGCGGCACGATAGGCGGCGGCGCTGTGGAGTACCGCTCCGAGCAGATAGCAAAAACCGTGCTCGAGGAGAAGCGCAGCGGCGAGCATGACTTCTCCCTCACCAAGAACGACGTGCAGAACCTCGGCATGATCTGCGGCGGCGCCGTCAACGTCTATTTCAGCTATATACCGGCGCATGACCCCTACGTGCTCTCCGTTGCAGAGGAGGCGGAGCGCCGCTTTGCCGTAGGCGAGGATCTGTGGCTCCTCTCGGAGATCTCCGACGGCGGAAAGCTTGGACTCTGGTCCGAAGAGGGCTTCTTCGGCATCGACGCGCCCGAGTGGACGCGGGATATAATGAGCCGTCACCCGACGCGCAAGGCCGTGGACGGCCGCGATTTCTACGCCGAGCAGATAAATTCCTCCGGCAAGGTGTATGTCTTCGGCTGCGGACACGTGGCGCAGGAGCTGGTGCCCGTGCTCTCGCACGTGGGCTTCCGCTGCATCGCCATGGATGACCGTCCGGAGTTTGCAAACGAGCAGACCGTCCGCGGCGCGGAGCGCGTCATGCTCGTGGACTTTGAACACATAGACGAGAGCGTCAAGATAGGCCCCGAGGACTATATCTGCGTCATGACCCGCGGCCACGCCTACGACACCATCGTGCAGGCCCAGGCGCTGCGTACTCCCGCCTGCTACATAGGCGTCATCGGCAGTAAGGCCAAGACTGCGGGCGTGCAGAAGCAGCTGCGTACCATGGGCTTCACGGATGAGGACTTCAAGCGCATCACCACGCCCATCGGTCTCGACATCAAGGCCGAGACCCCGGCGGAGATCGCCATTTCCATCGCTGCGCAGATGATAGAGGTCAGGGCCGGGAGGAACGCGATTTGAAGCGAAGGCTCCTGCTTACGGGACCGATAGGCTGCGGCAAATCCACCCTGATAGCGAACGCCCTGGGCAGCGCGGTGAAGCATGCGGGCGGTTTTCTGACGCTGCGCGTTGTGGAAAGGGGACGCCTCGCGGGCTTTGACCTCGCCCCCGCCTGCGGCGGGCCGAGGGAGCGCTTTCTGAGCTTCGGCGAGGGCGGGGCCGTGAGGGACGCGCGTCCCTTCACCGTGACGGCTCCGGCGCTGCTGAAAGAGGCGGCAAAGAAAAAATATGCACTTCTGGATGAGATAGGCGGCTTTGAGCTGTTGTATCCGGATTTCTACGAGGCTCTGACGCGCTTTTTCTTCTCCGGAACGCCATGTGTGGGTGTCTTGAAGGCAATGCCGAGCGCCGAGGAGCTGCGCCGGCGTGTGGACCTTCCGGCGGAATATATGGAGGCCGCAGCGGAGCTGCACGAGCTGCTTGAATCCGACCCGGATACGCTCGTACTTGAGACTACGGGCCGCTATGACTTCAACGCCGAGGGCGCGCTCAGACACTGGGCGGAGGAATACGCAATATGACAAATCCGCGGGGGAGGACACCCCCTTCCCCCGCGGTAAAAACAGGGATCTTTGCGCCCTAGGGACTTGTATTCAAATACAAAACGCAAAGTCTGAAAGAAAAGAGGCCGAATATGTGGGAACTGTATGACGCGCTGCTCGCGGGACTGCCGCGGAGCGGGACGATTTCACGGGCGATACCGGGCGAGCGATGGACACTGGTGGAGAACGACCTCGGCGGCTCGGGCTATGCCATGACAACGGAGGGCGACACAATACCCTCACGTTTTCCCAACGGCGTAGAGGGCATGCGGATAAAGGTCGCGGCGGAGGCGGCAAAGAGCTGGAACCTCACGGAGGCCGGCCTCGGCATCGCGGCGAT
Source organism: uncultured Eubacteriales bacterium (assembly GCA_900546485.1). Lineage (GTDB taxonomy): Bacteria > Bacillota > Clostridia > Oscillospirales > Oscillospiraceae > Scatomorpha. The sequence goes on along the minus strand of URDK01000042.1, from coordinate 7,128 downwards.
AAATTCGTATTACAATACGCCGGAGCGCGTGGCAGAGCTCGGCTGCGCCGAGCCCTACGACAACTACTGCACCAGGGGGCTGGACCTCACCGGACAGACGGTGGGGCTCATAGGTCACCTGCGTATGCCGCCCGGGACGCTGGATACGGCAAAGCGGGTGTACATACTCGAGCGGCACCCGAAGCCGGGCGACTACCCGGATTCGGCCTGCGAATATCTCCTGCCCGAGTGCGACACCGTGCTCATAACGGGCAGTTCGATGGTGAACAAGACCCTGCCGCGGCTGCTGGAGCTGTGCAAAAACGCCTATGTCATCCTGACGGGGCCGACCGTGCCGCTCTGCCCGGCGCTGCTGGACTTTGGCATAGACCGGCTGGCCGGCATGGTGGTAACGGACAAGGCCGGTGCGCGGCGGCACGCCGCTGAGTGTCTGGAGGGGCCGCCCTATCCCTATGGGCGCACCTTCCTGCTGGGGAGGGATACCTGAGAATGAAGAAAAAGGACAGACTCCTGAGCGGGCCGGGCACGATAGTGCTCCTGCTGGTCATACTGATCGTCTGCATACTGGTATCCTTCCTGTTCGGGCGCTATCCCGTACCGCTCAAGGAGCTTTGCGGCATTCTGGCCAACAAGTTCCTCTCACTCTTCGGCGGAGGCATAGAGCCCTTCTGGACGGACGCCATGGAGGCGGCGGTCTGGAACGTGCGCCTGCCTAGGGTGCTGATGAGCGTGCTTGTCGGCGCCTGCCTCTCTGCGGCCGGCGCGGCGTATCAGGGCGTGTTCCAGAACCCGATGGCTGCCCCGGATGTGCTGGGCGCCTCGGCCGGTGCGGGCTTCGGCGCGGCGCTGGCGATTTACGTCGGGCTCTCTAGCATGTACATAACCTTTGCCGCTTTCGGTATGAGCCTGCTCACTGTCGTGCTGGTATTCTGGGTGAGCAAGCACACAAAGGGCGAGCGGACTTTGGGACTGGTGCTGGCAGGAATAATGATAAGCTCGCTCTTCCAGGCGGGCACCTCGTTTATAAAACTCGCGGCGGACCCGACCAACAAGCTGCCGCAGATCACCTATTGGCTCATGGGCAGCCTCTCAGGCATGGAGTGGGAGGATCTTGGCTTTGTCATATGGCCCATGCTCATCGGTCTTGTGCCGCTCTATCTGCTGCGCTGGCGTCTGAACGTCCTCGCCATGGGCGACGACGAGGCCCGGGCCATGGGCGTGGACGCGGGCAGGCTCAGAGTCGGCATCATAGTCGCGGCGACGCTTGTGACCGCGGCCTCTGTGTCCGTCTCCGGCATGATAGGCTGGGTAGGTCTCGTCATCCCGCACATGGTGCGGCGCATATGCGGCTCGGATTACCGCTGGCTCATGCCCTGCTGCATGCTTGGCGGCGGTACCTTCCTGCTCATAGTGGACAACATATCCAGGAACATCTCGACCTCGGGCATACCGATAGGCATACTCACGGCCTTTGTCGGCGCGCCGTTCTTCCTCTGGCTCATCACGGGAAGGAGGGAGCAGTCTTGAGTATCGAAGTAAAGGACCTCTGCTTCTCTTACGGCGAGCGCGAAGTGCTCCACGGTGTGAGTTTCAAGGCCGAGCAGGGGGAGTTCCTCTCCATCCTGGGCCCCAACGGCGTGGGCAAGAGCACGCTTTTCCGCTGCGTCCTGGGCCTGCTGCGCGACTACACGGGCAGTATCACGGTCGAGGGCCGCGATGCAAAGTCGCTGAGCATACGCGAGGCGGCGAAGCTCGTTGCCTACATTCCCCAGAGCTCGCACCCGGCCTTCAATTACAGCGTGCGCGACATCGTGCTCATGGGCACGACCAGCGGTCTCGGAACCTTCTCCACGCCGAAGAAGGAGGACGTCCGCCGCGTGGAAGAGGCGCTTGAGAAGATAGGCATATCCCACCTCGCAGAGCGCTGCTTCCACCGCATATCCGGCGGAGAGCGCCAGCTTGCGCTCATCGCCCGCGCCCTGGTCCAGCGCGCGCCGGTGCTCATGCTGGACGAGCCGACGGCGAGCCTCGACTTCGGCAACCAGCTGCTCGTCCTGACCCAGGCGAGGGAGCTCGCGCGTGAAGGCTATACCGTAATACAGACCACGCACAACCCCGAGCAGAGCTACATGTTCTCGGACCGCATCCTTGCCCTTCGCGGCGGCGAGGTGCTGACGGAGGGGCGGCCCAAGGATGTGCTGACCTCCGACATGATGCGTCAGCTCTACGGTGTCGAGGTCGAGGTCTCCAGCCTCTTTGACGACAGGGCGAGGGTGTGTACGCCCTCTTCAGTTGCGAGGGGACAATAAATCTGCGTTTCCCGGCTTTCAATATATAAACAGGAGGAAAACCCGAAAATGAAGAAAAGAATCCTTGTGCTCGCGCTGGCGCTCTGCCTGCTTGCGGGACTGCTCTCCGGCTGCGGCCAGACCGAGACTCAGACCTCGGAGCCGCCTGCGGAGGAGTCCGCCGCTCCGTCCGAGAGCGTCGCCGAGACCACTACGCCTGAGACCCGCGAGTTCACCGACTCCACGGGCCGCACGGTCACTGTGCCCTATGAGGTGACGAAGGTCGCCGTCTCCGGCCCGCTCACTCAGGTCTACGCCATCCCGCTGGTCGGCGACCTCATGGTCGGTGTCTCCAACTACATCGCCGAGGACATAGCTCTCTATCTGCCCGACTACATCTCCGAGCTGCCCGAGCTGGGCCAGCTCTACGGCGGCAAGGGCGAGATGGACCTCGAGGCCCTGCTGGCCGCCGACCCCGATGTCGTCATCGACGTGGGCGACACCAAGGACGGCATCGCCGAGGACATGGACAGCCTGACCGAGCAGACCGGTATCCCCTTCGTCCACATCGACGCCACCGTTGAGACCGCGCCTGAGGCTTACCGCATGCTCGGTGAGCTGACCGGTCAGACCGAGAAGGCAGAGGAGCTTGCGACCTGGTGCGAGGAGACCTACGCCATGATGACCGACATGATGGCCAGGGTCGACGCCGACGGCGCGCGCAAGAGCCTGCTCTACTGCCTGGGCGACAAAGGCCTGAACGTCATCGCCAAGGGCTCCTACCACGCCGAGACCATCAACCTCATGTCGAATAACCTCGCCGAGCTGCCTGAGGTCGTTTCCTCCGGCCTTGGCAATGAGGTCGACCTGGAGCAGATCATGGTCTGGAATCCCGACGTCATAATCTTCGCGCCCGATACCATCTACGACACCGTGGGCTCCGACACGGCCTGGCAGCAGCTCGACGCTATCAGCTCTGGCAACTACTATAAGACCCCCTACGGCCCCTACGGCTGGCTCTCCAGCCCTCCGTCCGTGCAGCGCTACCTCGGCATGCTCTGGCTGGGCGCCCTGCTCTACCCCGACTACTGTGAGTACGACCTCCAGACCGAGGTTACTGAGTACTACAAGCTCTTCTATCAGTGCGACCTGACCCAGGAGATGTACGACAATCTCATGGTCGGCGCCATGCCCGTGGAATAAGCCGCGGCATAAGCGGCATAAACAGAAAAAACTCCCGTCCGGATCTTCCGGACGGGAGTTTTTGCATGTATTTTAGTCCATCCGCTCGTAGGTGCAGAAGCTGCACTCGTACTCGCCGGAGGTGAACGGTTCCTCCTCGACGCATTTCCAGTCGGGCAGAGAGTCAAGGTTGGGGAAATAGGCGTCGGACTTCGGGGTGGCGCCTATTTTTGTTACATAGATACGGTCAAGGTATGGGAACATCCCCATGTAAATGCTGGCGCCTCCGAGGACAAAGACCTTTTCTGCGTTCTGAGCGGCGTCAACGGCCTCCTGCAGCGTGTGCACGACACGAGCGCCTTCGATCTCTGTGTCCTGGCGCGATATGACAAGGTTCTCGCGCCCCTTCAGCGGCTTGCCGCCGGGGAAGTCCTCCATCGTCCTGCGGCCGACTATGACCGTCGAGCCGCTCGTCAGCTGGGCAAAATGCCGCCTGTCCTCCGGCACCACTATGGGCTGAGTGCCCTCGGAGCCGATGCCCCAGTCAGAATACACTGCTACGATAGCGTCCATATGTCCTCCTTTTCTGCCGGATCACACCGCTATGGGTATTTTCTCATTCAGCTCCGTGTACTCGTAGCCGGGCAGGGAGAAGCTGTTCTTTGTGAAGGCGTAAAAGTCCTTCACGCTCTCGTCCAGTATGAGCTTGGGGGCCTTTTTCGGTTCGTTCTCTATTATCTTTTCAATGATCGGTACGTGCCGGTCATAGATGTGCGCATCGGCTATGACATGCACCAGCTCGCCGGCCTCGAGGCCGGATACCTGCGCAAACATGTAGGTCAGCGCCGCGTACTGGCAGACGTTCCAGTTGTTCGCCGCGAGCATATCCTGACTGCGCTGGTTCAATATGGCGTTTAGTGTGTTGCCCGTGACGTTGAAGGTCATAGAATACGCACAGGGGTAGAGCGCCATCTCGTGCAGGTCCTCAAAGTTGTAGATGTTGGTCAGAATGCGGCGGGAGGCGGGGTTGTGCTTGAGGTCATAGAGCACGCGGTCCACCTGGTCGAACTCGCCCTCGGGATACTTGTGCTTCACGCCGAGCTGGTAGCCGTAGGCCTTGCCTATGGAGCCGTTCTCATCTGCCCACTGGTCCCAGACGTGGCTGCCGAGGTCCTTGATGTTGTTGGACTTCTTCTGCCATATCCAGAGTAGCTCGTCTATTGCGCTTTTCCAGTAGGTGCGGCGTATCGTGAGGATGGGGAACTCGCCACGCAGGTCGTAGCGGTTCACGATGCCGAACTTCTTGATCGTGTGCGCGGGAGCGCCGTTGTCCTCCCAGTGAGGACGAACGTTTTGCTCGGTGTCCCAAAAACCATTTTCAAGGATGTCCCGGCAGTTTTTTATGAAGATTTCATCGGCGTAGCTCATGTTCCGGCCTCCAGATAGCGCCAGGAGCGGCGTCTGTAAAATTTATATAAAATAAGTATAAACCATCCCGGCGGCACCCGCAAGCGGCAATTGCATAGAATAGATTGAGAAAGGGGCGTGGACTTTTATGATTTTTGCCTTATGCGGCGGCGACGGACGACAGGAACGGCTCGCCGGACTGCTGCTCGCGGACGGACACAAGGTGCGGGCCTGGGCACTGGAACGGGCGGAGCTGCCCGAGGGCGTAAAGCACTGCGAGAGCGCGGCGGAGGCCCTTGACGGCGCCGGCTGCATGCTGCTGCCCATGCCGGTGTCCGCGAGGAGCGGACTTTTAAACGCGCCGCTCTCGGACTCGACGCACTGTCTGGGCGAAGTGTTCGCGGCGGCGTCGCCGGGGATGCTGGTGTGCGGCGGAATGCCGGGAGCCGCGGCGCACGCCGTGGCCGAGGGCCGGGGGCTGAAGCTGCGCGACTACGGCGCGCGCGAGGAGCTGCTGACCACTAACGCCGTCGCCACAGCCGAAGGCGCCATAGGCCTTCTGCTCGGAGAGACGGAGCGCACGATTTGGCGCAGCCGAGTACTTATAACGGGCTGGGGCCATGTCGGCAGGACGCTGGCGTCACGGCTCAAGGCCCTGGGAGCGGAGGTCTGCGTACTGGCGCGCAGCGCGGGGAACCGGGCCTGGATAGAGGCCGAGGGCCTCGAGAGCGCCGACGCCCGGGACTTCTCCGGCGCGCTCGCCGGCCGCGACATAGTCATAAACACCGTTCCCGCCCCAATGCTCACGGCGTCGCGCATAGCGGAGCTCGGACCCCGGGCGCTGATCCTGGACCTGGCCTCCGCGCCCGGAGGCACGGACTTCGATGCCGCGCGCGCCTTCGGCATTCGCGCCCTGACCGCCCCCGGATTGCCGGGGAAGTGGTCGCCTCAGACGGCGGCCGAGGCGGTGCGGGATGCGGTGTACAACATTTTGGAGGATGAAAAGGCGTGAACGAACGCAAAAGACTGGGGCTCGCCCTCTGCGGCTCCTATTGCACATACGAAAAGGTGCTCAAAGAGGCTGAGAAGCTCGCCGCCGACTGGGACATTACCGCCGTGATGAGCGAGACCGCCGCCTGCACGGACAGCCGCTTCGGCAAGGCGGAGGATTTCATCGCCCGGCTGGAGGCGCTGACGGGCAAACCCGTGATGCGCACGATAACCGCGGCGGAGCGCGTGGGTCCGGAGCGGCTCTTCGACGTGCTGCTCATAGCACCCTGCACCGGTGCGACGCTCGCGCGCCTGGCCACCGGACTGACGGACACGGCGGTGACCATGGCGGCCAAGAGCCACCTGCGCAACGGCAGACCCGTGGTGATCGCGCTCTCCACCAACGACGCGCTCTCGGGCTCCGCGGAAAACATCGCTGCGCTGCTCAACCGCAAGAACTACTACTTCGTGCCCTTCGGCCAGGACGACCCGGCGGGAAAGCCCACCTCTCTGCAGGCTGACTTCACCCGCATGGGTGAGGCCGCCGAGGCCGCGCTCGAGGGTCGGCAGCTCCAGCCCGTGCTGAAGTAGGCTGAAAGAAGACATATACAATATAAAATGTTTGTTATCAGGCGGGGACAGCTTTGTCCCCGCTTTTTAACTTAATTTTACATGAAAAATACATGCAGCGTATTTGCAAATGAGGCGGTTAAGTGTATAATGATGTCGTCTTTAACGGGCCAGTTCCGTGAGATTGTAAATTTGTCAAAAAGGAGAGTAATCATGAAAAAGCTGCTATCCCTGTTCCTGGTCATCGCGCTGGCGTTCACGCTTTGCGTCGGCGTGCTGGCCGAGGAGCCGGCGGCCGAGCCCGCCGGTGAAATGGCGGGCCAGATAGTGATCCTGCACACCAACGACGTGCACGGTGCTATCGACGGCTATGCCAAAGTTGCCGCGCTCAAGGCCGAGTATGAGGCCAAGGGCGCCGAAGTCCTGCTCATGGACGCGGGCGACTACATTCAGGGCACGACCAGCGTGAGCGTCTCCAAGGGCGCCACCGCCGTCGAGCTCATGAACCTCGCGGGTTATGACCTTGCCACTCTCGGCAACCACGAGTTCGACTACGGCATGGACAACCTTCAGACCATCCTTGAGAAGGCCGAGTTCGGCGTAGTGGCCGCCAACATCCAGCTCAACGGCAAGGCCGCGTTCGACGCCAACAAGGTGTTCGAACTCGCCGACGGCACCAAGGTCGGCGTGT
>URDK01000041.1 GCA_900546485.1 uncultured Eubacteriales bacterium | reverse complement strand
GAAGCGGGCGAGTATGCAGGCGGGAATATCGTGCCTGTCGTTGTCGCAGCAGACGTTGCAGTTGGCGTCTACGAGCTTGAGGTGCAGCGCGATGGGGTCGACCGCCTCGACGTAAGCGGTGGGCATGCCGTCGTCCACGCAGCTGCAGTCGCACAGGTCGGACGAGAACGTCTTGACCGTGCCCTCGCCGCCGCAGAGCATGACGCGCTTGTCAAAGATGGCGAGTCCGGTGACGGTGTTCGCGCCGGGGAAGGTCTCGCCCGTTATCTTGTAGAAATATGTGACGTCAACGGTGTAGTAGCCCTTGTTGAAGGTGATAGCCTCGACGTTCACCTCGGCATACAGCAGCTCCGCGCTCTTGGGGCGGACGCTGAAGGCGTTGTCTATGTAGGTCTGGGACCCGACGGTGGGGTAAACCCGGAGGTCTTCGATGCAGTCTTTGTCCCTGCAAGAATCAAAGATCTTCTTGGTGTGGACGCAGACGGCTTCCCGGATGCAGGCTGTGCTGTCCACCGGGCCGGGCAAAACCCTGTCTGCCATGTTGTTTCCTCCTCTGAGAAGATTTGAAGCGGACTTCATTACAGTCTATGCGCCGCTTCGCCGCTTGTGAAAATAAATAATCTGTACCGCGGAGCAAATGTGTGCTATAATAGCTCACAAGCTGTAAACACGGCGCGGAAGGGAGGACGAAAATTGGACAACTTCGGTTTTATACACGGGGAGCTTGACACAAAGATCCTCATTCTCTTCATCCTCCGCCGCCTGCCCAGGCCGGTGGACGCGGATACTCTCGCGGAGCTCTGCTTCTGCGATACCGGCGTCAGTTGGTTTGACTATGCCGAGTGCCTAGCCGACCTCGTCGATAACGGCCACATCGACAAGCTTGAAAACAGCCGCTACATGATAACAGAGAAGGGCAACCGCAACTGCGAGGCCGCGGAGACCAGTCTGCCCTTTTCCGTGCGCTCGAAGGCCGAAAAGCTTATCAAGCCCATCGCTGAAAAGATGCGGCGCGACGCGCTCATCGTCGCGGAGCATACGGTTGAGAAAAACGGCTGCTTCGTGAAGCTCTCGCTCTCTGACGGCGAGGGCGACATCATAAACATGACCGTTCTGGTCTCTGACGAGGGCTGTGCAAAGGACATCGAAAAGCGCTTTCGCCGGGATGCAGAGATAATGTACGGCAAGATAGTCAACTTACTTACGGATGGAGCGTTGGACAAATGAACACAGTAGTGCCGGAAGGTTACAAGAGCATACTCTCAGTATATGATACGCAGAAGGCCATCGGCCTTATGAAGCGTCTTTTTGAGGACAGATTCGCCGCCGTGCTGAATCTGTTCCGTGTCTCTGCCCCTCTGTTCGTCGAGGGCAAGAGCGGCCTCAACGATAACCTCAACGGCTGGGAGCGGCCCGTGGACTTCGACATAGCGCACACCGGCACGCACGCCCAGGTCGTGCAGTCCCTCGCGAAGTGGAAGCGGCTCGCGCTCAAGCGCTATGAGTTCTACCCCGGCAAGGGCATATACGCGGATATGAACGCCATAAGGCGCGATGAGGACGAGCTCGACAACATACACTCCGTCTACGTCGACCAGTGGGACTGGGAGAAGATAATACTGCCCGAGAACCGCAATCTCGATTACCTCAAGAGCACCGTTATGGATATAGTCGGTGCGATGTGCGATACGCAGGACACGCTTCAGGCCATCTACCCGGCGCTCACCAGCCTTGGCAAGATCAAGCGCAGCGTGAGCTTTGTCACCGCGCAGGAGCTGGAGGACCGCTGGCCGGAGCTCACGCCCAAACAGCGCGAGCACGAGTATCTGAAGGAGCACGGCACTGCCTTCATCATGGGCATCGGCGCCCCGCTCAAATCCGGCAAGCCGCACGACGGCCGCTCGCCGGACTATGACGACTGGAGCCTCAACGGCGACATCCTTGTCTGGTATGAGCCGCTTGACTGCGCCTTCGAGCTCTCAAGCATGGGCATACGCGTCGACCCGGCCGCCCTCGACAAGCAGCTTACTATCGCAGGCTGTGACGACAGGAGAGGGCTCATGTACCACAGAATGCTTTTGAACGGCGAACTTCCTCTCACCATAGGCGGAGGTATAGGCCAGTCGCGTATGTCGATGCTCATGCTCGGCAAGGCTCACATAGGCGAGGTCCAGGCCTCTGTATGGGATGAGGAGACCGTTGCGACCTGCAAAAAAGCGGGCATAATGCTGCTTTAAAGCATAGGCGGGCGAACAGGAGCGTGAAAACGCTCCTGTTTTTTGCATTAAACTGTTAAATATGACGACTTGACAAAATGCAAAGATGTGGTATAATTTAACAAATATAGATAACAAGACATGCGCACATAAGGGCCAGCGCCTCCTGATTTGGGACCACGGGTGGCGGCCCATCTGTGGGCCGCCCTCTTGTCCGACCGCCGGGCTCCCTCCAGTCCGGCGGTTTTTATGTCTCAAAATGCAAGAAACGAAATCATGTCTTGCAATAATGAAAGAATATTGATAAGAAATTAGCAGTTATGCGAGGAATTATTCTGCAATTTGCAAATTAAACTCTTGCAAAATTCATTTTACCTGTTATAATGGGTGCAGACTCTTGGAGAGGAGCGGCGGCATGATAGAGCTGAACAGCAAAAATAACGTCCTTATGGAGTGCGAGTACAAATACAGCCTCCAGGATAGGGAAGCGGCAAACCTTTACCGTGACATGTTCCCCTACGAGGAGGTGCCGAAGTGCACCTTCAACTTCCGGCTGACCCCGGCAAATCCGCCGGAGCACATCTGGATAACGGACACCACCTTCCGCGACGGGCAGCAGAGCCGTGCGCCCTATGAGCCGGAGCAGATAGTGGAGCTGTTCAAGATGCTGCACAGACTCGGAGGACCCAAGGGCATAATCCGGCAGTCTGAGTTCTTTGTTTACAGTGAGCGCGACAGAAAGGCGCTGCGCATGTGCCAGGACCTCGGCTACGAGTTCCCCGAGATAACGGGCTGGATACGTGCCAGCCGCGAGGATTTCAAACTCGCCCGTGACCTGGGACTCAAGGAGTGCGGCATCCTCGTCAGCTGCTCGGACTATCATATATATAAAAAGCTCAAGAAGACCCGCCGACAGGCGGTGGACGGTTACCTCGCCGTCATAAAGGACGCGCTCGACGCCGGCATCCAGCCGCGCTGTCACTTCGAGGACATCACCCGCGCGGACTTCTACGGCTTCGTCGTGCCTTTTGCGCACGAAATAAGCGACCTTATGCAGGAGAGCGGCCTTCCCATCAAGATACGCGCCTGCGATACGATGGGTTACGGCGTGCCTTACGCGGGCGCGTCAATGCCCCGCAGCGTGCCCGGCATAGTCTACGGCCTGCGCAACTACGGCGGATTCCCGGCGGAGCTGCTCGAGTGGCACGGCCACAACGATTTCTACAAGGCCGTCGTGAACTCGGCTACGGCCTGGCTCTACGGCGCGGCCTCGGTAAACTGCTCGCTGCTTGGAATAGGCGAGCGCACGGGCAACACCCCGCTCGAGGCCATGGTCATCGAATATGCCCAGCTCCGCGGCACGATGGACGGTATGGACCCGACCGTCATCCGGGAGATAGCCGACTACTATGAGCGTGAGCTCGGCTATCGCATTCCCGAGAACACTCCCTTCGTCGGTGCGAACTTCAATACCACACAGGCCGGTATCCACGCGGATGGCCTCTTGAAGGACGAGGAGATATACAGCATCTTCGACACCCGCAAGATCCTCAAGAGCCCGCCGAGGGTAGGCATCTCGCGCAACTCCGGCGCGGCGGGAATAGCCGTGTGGCTCTCGCAGAAGCTGGGAAGAAACGTGGCCAAGACTGAGCCCGTTGTCCACGCGCTGAAAGACTGGGTGGACTCCCAGTATGAATCCGGACGCGTCACCAATATTGGCGACAGCGAGCTTTGGGACGTATATCAAAAGCAGATGGAGGCGTAAACCGCATGAACGCAGCACAGAAACTGATAGCTTCACACCTTGTGTCCGGGGATCTCACCCCGGGCGGCGAGATAGCGATAAGGATAGATCAGACCCTGACCCAGGATTCCACCGGAACCATGGCATACCTCCAGCTGGAGGCCATGGGCATAGACAGGGTCCGCACCAAGCGCTCGGTGGCCTATGTGGACCACAATATGCTCCAGTCCGGCTTTGAGAACGCGGACGACCACAAGTACATCCAGACCGTCGCGGCAAAGCACGGCATATGGTTCTCCCGACCCGGCAACGGCATCTGCCACCAGGTCCAGCTAGAGCGCTTCTCAGTGCCCGGCCAGACCCTGCTCGGCTCGGACAGCCACACGCCCACCTGCGGTGCGGCGGGCATGCTAGCCATCGGCGCGGGCGGCCTCGATGTCGCGGTCGCCATGGGCGGCGGGGCGTATTACCTTGCGATGCCCAAGGTCTGCAAGGTGGAGCTCCGGGGCGCGCTGAGGCCCATGGTCACGGCAAAGGACGTCATACTTGAGGTCCTGCGTCGGCTGAGCGTCAAGGGCGGCGTAGGCAAGATAATGGAATACACCGGCGAGGGCCTCAAGACTCTCTCCGTCCCCGAGCGCGCCACCATCGCCAACATGGGCGCCGAGCTGGGCGCGACGACCACCGTGTTCCCCAGCGACGAGGTGACCCGCGCCTTCTTCAAGGCCCAGGGCAGGGAGGACGACTGGTCGGAGCTTCTGCCTGACCCCGACGCCGAGTACGACGAGGAGCTCGTCATCGACCTAGACAAGCTGCACCCCCTTGCCGCCATGCCGCACAGCCCGGACAACGTCACCGCTGTGAGCGAGAAGGCCGGCATCAAGATCGACCAGGTCGCCATTGGCAGCTGCACCAACTCCTCCTACGCCGACATGATGAAGGTCGCGGAGATACTTGACGGCCACACCGTAGCTCCGAACGTCAGCCTCGTCATTTCCCCGGGCTCGAGGCAGGTGCTGACCATGCTGGCCTCGAACGGCGCGCTGGCCAAGATGGTCGCAGCCGGCGCAAGAGTGCTCGAGTGCGCCTGCGGCCCCTGCATCGGCATGGGCCAGGCCCCGGCGACGGATGCGGTGAGCCTGCGCACCTTCAACCGAAACTTCTGCGGCCGGAGCGGCACTGCCTCGGCCAGCGTCTGGCTCGTGAGCCCGGAGACCGCCGCTGTCTCCGCTATCACCGGCGTGCTCACCGACCCTGAGACCTGGACGCCCGTACACAAGCCGGAGCAGCCCGAACGCTTCGCGGCGGACGACAGCATGGTTCTAGCCCCTGCTACTGACCCCGAGAGCGTAGAGGTCGTGCGCGGCCCGAACATAAAGCCCTTCCCGAAGGCGAGCAAGCCGGGGGAGACCATCGAGGGCAAGGTCCTCATCAAGCTCGGCGACAACATCACAACAGACCACATCATGCCCTCGAATGCCAAGCTGCTGCCTTACCGCTCCAATGTGCCCTATCTCGCGGAGTTCTGCCTCGCCCCCTGTGACGCGGAGTTTCCCGCTCGGGCAAAGGCCAACGGCGGAGGCTTCATAGTCGCGGGCCAGAACTACGGCCAGGGCTCCAGCCGTGAGCACGCGGCGCTTGCGCCTTTGTTCCTGGGCGTAAAGGGCGTCATCGCGCTGGGCTTTGCCAGGATACACAGGGCAAACCTCATCAATAACGGCATCCTGCCGCTCTGTCTCGAGGACGAGGCGGACTACGCTGCACTCAGCCAGGGCGACGACATTGTGATAGAGAACGTGCATGAGCAGATCGCCGCGGCCGCGGAAGGTGAGGGCGTGGTGCTCAAGTGCGGTGGCCGTGAGATAAAGGTCAGAATGACGATAACGCCGAGGCAGCGCGATATCCTGCTCGCCGGCGGATTGCTCAATTACACCCGCGAACAGGCGGGGAAGGAGGACAAATGATGCGCGGAGTAACGCTTATCCCGGGAGACGGCATAGGTCCGGAGGTCGCTGCGGCTGCCAGGAAGGTGGTGGACGCCTCGGGTGCAAAGATAGAGTGGCACGTTGCCGAGGCGGGAGCGGCTCAGATGGAGATATGCGGTACGCCTCTGCCGCAGTCCACGATAGATTCCGTGAGGGCCGACGGCCTCGCGCTCAAGGGTCCCATCACCACGCCGGTGGGCTCGGGCTTCCGCAGTGTTAACGTCGCGCTGCGCAAGGAGTTCGACCTCTACGCCAACGTCCGCCCCGCGCGCACCTTCAAGGGCGTACATGGTCGTTATGAGAACGTGGACATCGTCACCGTGCGCGAGAATACGGAGGACCTCTACGCCGGCATTGAGCATATGGTAGGCGAGGACGCGGCGGAGAGCATCAAGCTCATCACCCGCAAGGGCTCTGAGCGCATCGTGCGCTTCGCCTTCGACTACGCCGTGAAGAACGGCCGCAAAAAGGTCACCTGCGTCCATAAGGCGAACATCATGAAGTGCACGGACGGCCTGTTCCTCGCTGTGGCGCGCCAGATTGCGGAGGAGTATCCGCAGATCGAGTTCGAGGACAAGATAGTGGACGCCACATGCATGCAGCTTGTCCAGAAGCCGGAGAGCTTCGACGTCATGGTTTTGCCAAACCTCTACGGCGATATCGTGTCCGACCTCTGCGCGGGCCTCGTGGGCGGCCTGGGCCTCGCGCCGAGCGCGAATATAGGCAGGGACTGCGCCATATTTGAGGCCGTTCACGGCAGCGCGCCGAAGCACGCGGGCCTCAACGACGCGAACCCGACGGCGCTCATCCTTTCGGCTGTCATGCTGCTGCGCCACATCGGCGAGATGGAGGCGGCGGACAGGATAGAGAATGCCGTCCTGGCCCTGATAGAGGAGGGAACCACCACTCGCGACCTCGGCGGCAGCCTCGGTACGGACGAATTCGCCGATGCCGTCATCGCAAAAATGTCTTGCAAGGCCTGAACAGGTGTGCTATACTATTCAGGCATTGCGGGTGTAGTTCAATGGCAGAACATCAGCTTCCCAAGCTGAATACGAGGGTTCGATTCCCTTCACCCGCTCCAACGTCAGGGCAAGCGTTACGTCGCTTGCCCTGACGTTTGTTTTTGCAGAAAAAGCCAGGTCTGGCTCGTTTTGCTGCCCCTCCATTTGACTTCAAAAGCCTACGGTTTTGAAGTTGTTTTTTGCTCTACTGCAAGCCAGCGGCTTTATATTTGGCGTATGCGTCCTGCGCATAGACTAGGCACTGCTTTAATGCAACACTTGCATGGACACTGATTGATATCCCAGCTTCAAAATGTTAGGATATATAACATCAGTTGTTTTAGGGGGCGTGGCAACATTGGAGATAGAAAAACTGCGGTCCTTCATGGAGGTATACAACTGCCGCAGCATATCAAAGGCGGCGGAAAACCTGTATATATCTCAGTCGGCGCTGAGCAGACGCATTCAGTCGCTTGAGTCGGAGCTTAAGCTCGAGCTCTTTACAAGAGATAGCTCCGCTCTAACGCCTACTGAGGGAGCAGAGGCGCTGTACAAGGAGGCAAACAAACTGCTCCGCCAGTATACGGCCACGAAGATTAAGATGAGCCAGCTTAAAAATGGTGAGGCTGGAGTTCTGCACATAGGCATTCTGGACTCCATGCTCATGAGCCCTACGCTCCACGCAATATCGAGGATGCAGAGCAACTATCCGGATATCGAGATGACATTCGACTGCGACCAAAATACCAATGTATCATACAGCCTTATACGTAAGCAGATAGACGTCGGCGTTACGGTTTACGGCGAGATTAGCGGGATTGAGGGCCTGAAATACGAGATACTCGGCCAGAACACCCTGGCTGTACTGGTGGGCAGGAACCACAGACTTTGGAAGAAGCGACCTCTATACCTTGAAGATCTCAGCGGCGAGACGCTGTACTACACCACGGGGGTCGCGGAACAGACCCTCGCATCCGTGGGCCAGTATGTCAAGAATCAGAACATCAGCTTTGGTGACCGTATCCCATGCAGGTCAAGTCAGGAGCTGCTTCTCTATATGGCGTCTGGCAAGGGTGTGGCCTTTGTTGGCGTCATCGCTAACGAGCTCTTTGAGTCCGTAAGGGATGTTGTGGACGTTGTGCCGCTTGAGAACACGGCTCTGAAACAGGGATACACGGTGGCCGTATACGACGTGGAAAACGATATGGCTGCCCGCTTCGTCGAGATACTTAAACAGTGCTGGTAACCAATATAAAGACCGCCGCGGATGAACTCCGCGGCGGTCTTTATATGCACTTGACGCATAGATGCGGGGCGTTTTCCATGCTTTGGTTGCGTTTGATGACAGCACGGCAAAATGTTAAGCTTTTGTCAGCGTGGGTGCGGCGGATAGCGTTATATAGTCGGCCCGGTCAACAGCAAAACTATTCGAAAGGAAAATGTGGCATGAGCAGTCAAGAGCAAAAAAGCAACATCCTAATGACACCATTCAACATCGGCAATGTTCAGATCAAAAACAGGTTTGTCATGGGTCCCATGGGCATGGAGGTCTGGCAGAAGGACGAACAGTGTGGCTGGACAGACGGTGCCGTGGCGTTCTTTGAGGAACGAGCCAAGGGCGGCTTCGGCGCAATTTACACCGGATGCCAGTCCACAGACGTGGGCGTGGATATGTTCCCGCAGGCCACTATCCTTACCTACAAGGACCACTTCATTGAAACCTCCCGCAAGGTACTTGACGCGGTTCACAACTATGATACAAAGATGTTCCTGGAG
This sequence comes from uncultured Eubacteriales bacterium, assembly GCA_900546485.1. Lineage (GTDB taxonomy): Bacteria > Bacillota > Clostridia > Oscillospirales > Oscillospiraceae > Scatomorpha. The sequence continues at coordinate 12,328 of URDK01000041.1, read as the reverse complement.
TTGACATTTGGCGCCGGACGCAACTACCCCACGTTCAAAGCGCCCTCCGCAAAGCAGGTTTATAACTATCCCAACATGACCAGCCCCGTCATTACCAGGAAAGAGATAGCCATCAAGCGTGACAGCGTGATAGCTGCTGCAGCAATGGGCCGCGAAGCTGGTTTCGACGGTGTAGATATCCACGCGCTGCACTGGGGCTATCTGCTCGACCAGTTCGTGCTCTCCATAACCAACGACAGGACGGACGAGTACGGCGGTTGCCTCGACAACCGTCTGCGCCTGCTGCGCGAGACTGTGGAGGGCATCCACAGGGAGTGCGGCGACGATTACCCTGTAACCGTTGGACTCGGTGTAAAGAGCTTCATAAAGGCTCTCAACAAGGCCTCCCTCTTCGGCGAGGACGAGGCCGGTCGCACTGTTGAGGAGTCCATTGAGATAGCAAAGAAGCTTGAGGAAATGGGCATTGCCGCCATCATGTGCGACACCGGCGTCTACGATTCCTTCTATTACGCCTGCCCGCCGAGCTACATGCCCAAGGGCCACGGTCTGGAGCTCTACAAGCCCATCAAGGAGGCTGTGAGCATCCCGGTCATCGCCCGCTCCCGCATGGGCGACGCCGAAATCTGCCAGCACGCGGTTGAGGACGGATATGCCGATGCTGTCATGCTGTCCAGGCCGTCTCTGGCCGATCCCGAGTTTCCGGCCAAGGTCATGGCCGGAACACCGGAGAAGATCCGTCCCTGCATCGGCTGCAACATGGGCTGCATAGGACGCCTCCTCGAGGGCACCGAGCATGTCGCTTGTGCTGTAAACCCCCGCGCCTGCTACGAGATCGATCATCCCGAAAAGCATAGTGCCTCTCCGAAGTCCATCGCCGTTGTCGGCGGCGGCGCTGCCGGTATGCAGGCTTGCCTCACTGCAGTTGAGTGCGGGCACAAGGTTGAGCTCTTTGAAAAGGCGGATCACCTGGGCGGTGAGCTCAATGCTGCCGGCGCGCACAAGGACAAGCAGGATCTGCATGATCTGCGCGACTGGTACATCCGCGAGCTCAAGGACAAGAATGTGCCCATCCACCTGAGCACCGAGTTTACCTCCGACATGTGCGACGGCGGCAAGTATGACGTTGTCATTATGGCTACCGGTGCTTCTTCCATCATGCCCGCATCCATAAAGGGCATAGAGAAGGCTGTATCCGCTGTTGAGATGCTCGAGACCGGCATGGATGTCGGCGAGCGCGTCATCGTGGTCGGCGGCGGCATGGTGGGCTGCGAGACCGCTGTTGACCTCGCCAAGAAGGGCAAGAAGGTTTCCCTCGTCGAGCAGCTGCCCGCCATACTCTCCTCCGAGTTCGTGCCGCAGCAGCACAAGGGCATGCTCAAGGACATGATCGAGGCCTATGGTGTTGAGGTCTACGAGGACTACAAGCTTGTTGAGGTGACCGACACCGGTGCGGTCATCGAGGTCGCGAACAAGGTGTTCACGCTGGGCAGCATAGGCGAGGTCGTCAGCGCTAAGAAGAAAGGCGACAGGCTGACGCTGGACGCAGACAAGGTCGTACTCTCCATCGGCCTCAAGCCTAACCAGAACATCACCAAGGAGCTGACCGAGAAGGGCGTCAAGGTTATCGAGGTCGGCAGCGCGATAAGGGCTGGAAACGTTATTAACGCCACACACGACGCCTACGAGGCGGTCTACAGCCTGGACTGAACAGGAAAGGAGCATGACAATGAAAGCAAAAGCTGCTATAGCGACATCTCAGAATGTCATTGTTTTTGACGATGTGGAAGTCCGCGAGCCTGTAGGCAACGAGGTTCGCGTGAAGATAACCGCAGTCGGCATCTGCGGCACCGACATAACGGCTGCCCACGGCGCTATCGGCATGTTCCCGACGGTGCTTGGCCACGAGGGCGCCGGAATAGTCGAGGCCGTAGGCCCCGACGTTAAAAAGTTCAAGGTCGGCGACAGGGTCGGCATAACCTTCACCTCCTGCGGCGGCTGCAAATGGTGCAAGCTCGGCAAGCCCAGCCTCTGTGACCAGTATATGACCAATTTTTACGCACCCGGTCGTCTTGAATACAAGCACAAGCCTCTGCCCAGCTGGTTCGGCCAGAACTCCTTTGCAACTACTACCCTCACCGCTGAGGGCAACCTTACCCACGTTCCCGAAGGTCTCAATCCGGACATGGCCGGACCCTACGGCTGCGGCATAATGACCGGCGTGGGCAGCATGATGGCCTGCAATCCCCAGCCGGGCGACACGGCCATAGTCTTCGGCCTCGGCACCGTCGGCATGTCGGCGCTCATGGGCGCCAAGCTGGCCGGTTGCGAGAAGATAATCGCCGTGGGCGGCACCCAGTGGAAGCTGGACCTCGCGCGTGAGCTGGGCGCGACGCACACCGTCAACCGCCGCGAGGCAGAGAATTTGGAGGCAGCCATCAAGGCCATTGCTCCCGAGGGCGGCAAGTGCATCGTGGAGGCCACCGGCCACTCCGAGATGTGCACCCAGGCTGTCAAGGTGCTCGGAAAGATGGGCACGCTGTATTTTGCGGCCGTGTATCACGAGCCCTTCCCATTCTTCTCGAACATGGCCGTCAACGGTACTTACAAGCATGGCGGCATGGGTGACTGGGATTCTGTTCCCAACATCGAGAAGCTGATGCAGCTCACCGTCGACGGAAAGTTGCCCGTCGATAAGCTGATAACCTATTACGACTTCGACGACATGGACAAGGCCATGGACGACCTCGCACACCAGCGCGTCATCAAAGCCGTGCTCAAGGTGAACGAATAAACAGGACATATTCCAAGCAAAAAGCGGGCAGTTTTCTGCCCGCTTTTTGTATTTGTGCGAGTAATATCCGCTGTGCTCTCTTCCACGATCACATGCCGGATACGACGAGAATCTTCATCTAGTCGTTGCGGCCGGAGAGAAAAAGCTTTTCAAACATGCCTGCACGGCGTACCCGTATGGAGCGTAGAACCAGCCCGGAATGAGGTCGATTTCCCTGGCAAACACAGACTTAGCGCTGAAGTTCACGCGTGGACTGTGCAGGCCCAACAGGGTCAGACGCGCCGGCGGCGAGCTTTGACATTACCTCCTGAGCATAAGAATAGGGCACTCCAAAGTATGAAGCACCATAAAATGAGCCTGTTTAAGTTTTTGCCTAGGGAGATTTGCCGAGAACCAAGGAATGCTTGAGCGCCTGCTCTTTAAAAACGCTTGCATTGATATGAAAGTGGTGCCATAATTGCATGGTTAGATTCTATGAAACCCGGTGATACACTTGTTCAGCCACAGACCCAAACCCTCGCGCGAGGATATTTTCCGTATTCTACCGGTGCCGTCGGCGCTGAGAATGATGATTCTGCCTTCGATAGTCAGCCAGATAATCGTACTTATCTACAATATGGCCGACACTTTTTACGTAGGTCAGACACATAACCCATACATGGTTGCAGCCACGTCGCTCATATTGCCGGTGTTCAACATAAGCATCTGTATAGCTGGCCTGGCTGGCGTTGGCGGAGGCTCCCTGGTGTCGAGACTGCTTGGACAAGGCAGGGAGGACGAGGCCCGGCGCGTCGGCACCTTTTCACTGTATCTGGGCCTCTCCATCTCGGCCCTCTTTGCCCTGGTTATGGGACTCTTCATGCGTCCCATCCTGGAGCTGCTCGGCGCCGGAGACAATACTTACGACTACGCTAGGCAGTACGCTTTCTGCGTCATTGTTGCGGGCGGCATACCTACCGTGCTTTCCAATGTCCTGTCAAACCTTTTGCGCAGCATCGGCCGCTCCACGGCTGCTGGATTCGGCATAGTGCTCGGCGGCGTGCTGAACATAGCGCTCGACCCGCTTTTCATGTTTGTGCTGCTGCCAGATGGGCAGGAGGTGTTTGGAGCGGGTGTGGCTACCTGCCTTTCTAACTGCATCGCCTGCGGGTATTTCATCGTAGTACTTCTGTTGAGCGGGAAGGGCGCGGTTATCACCTTCAACCCGCGCGTGGGCTTAGTGGAGCGGAGCAGTATCGCCGCTGTGTTTGCCGTTGGTGTCCCGTCGGCGGTGACGAGCTTCCTGTTTGATTTGGATTACGTCATACTCGACAGGCTTATGACCTCTTATAACGACCTGGCACTTGCGGCCATAGGCATAGTGCTGAAGGTTGAGCGCTTCCCGCTCAACGTGGGCGTCGGCATCTGCCAGGGAATGATGCCGCTGGTAGGCTATAATTACTCGGCAGGAAACCGCAAGCGCCTGAAGGACACGATAATCCTTTCGCTCGGCATTGGTCTCGTGATAGCTGCGATCAGCATACTGCTCTATGAGCTTTTCGCGGCGCCGCTCACACGGCTGTTCTTGGATGATGCGCAGACCGTGGAACTGGCTGCAGCTTTCCTCCGCGCGCGAGTGCTTGCCACTCCGCTCATGTTCATAAGCTTCTTTACGGTGTATCTGTTCCAGGCTTTCGGCAAGGGGAGAATATCCTTGCTGCTTGGCGTGGTGCGTTGGCTGGGCTTCAACATACCCATGCTGTACATTTTGAACCATATCGTTGGCATGTACGGCCTGGTCTGGTCCCAGGTGACTGCGGATAGTCTGAATGTCGTCTTCTCACTCATTATCTTCCTGAAATTCCGCCCACCCATCCTGCGCCGCGAAAAGCTTCGGGAGGCGTGATGCAGATACCCGGGCAATAATGAGAATATCTAAACATATCATTGGGTTCATAGGCCCGACAAGCAACTTTCTTGGACGTTGCTTGTCGGGCTGCTTTTGGTGCCAAAGCCATGATTTGTTGATAGCAAACAAAGAAGTATCGAATTATCGCATTTTCTATGTGATATGGGGGATTGACAATATAAAATATGTGCGTTACTCTATGTCTTAGCTTACACAAAAGGAAGTTGAGACTTTGGAAGAAACACTCCAGAAAGAAAACAAAATGGGCGTAATGCCCGTGAATAAGCTGCTGCTGTCCATGGCGGTGCCGATGATGATCTCAATGCTGGTCCAGGCGCTGTACAATGTCGTGGACAGCGTATTTGTGTCAAGGATAAGCGAGAATGCGCTGACGGCAGTTTCGCTGGCCTTCCCGATGCAGAACCTGCTTATCTCCTTCGCAGTTGGTTTCGGCGTTGGCATCAATGCGCTTATGAGCCGAGCGCTGGGCGAAAAGGACCCGGCCCACGCCAGCCGTATCGCGGTCAGCGGTATGGTCCTCGAGGCTGCAAGTTATGTGATATTCCTGATACTCGGTCTTTTCTTTACTGAGACCTTTATGCGAGCTCAGATAAGCGCGGAAGTCCCGGCGGAGGACGCCGCTGAGATAATCGAACACGGTGTGTCTTACCTGCGCATAGTGCTGATTTTCTCCTTCGGCGTGTTTGCGGAGATCACTTATGAACGCATCCTACAGTCAACGGGCAGAACCACTCTCTCGATGATTACACAGCTTATTGGTGCTGTGCTTAACATCATTTTCGACCCCATACTCATTTTCGGTCTGCTTGGTTTCCCGGCAATGGGTATTGCCGGAGCGGCGGTTGCCACCGTCGGCGGTCAGATTATTGCGGCAATCGTGGCTTTCTTCATAAACAAGCACTGGAACCATGAGATAAGCCTCGCCGGGGCAAGGCCTGCAAAGGTCTCGATGCTTGCCATCTCCAAAATAAGCATACCGAGCATCGTGATGAGTTCCATTTCTTCGGTCATGACCTTCTTCATGAACCTCATCCTCACTACATTCACCGCTACTGCGGCCGCTGTATTCGGTGTTTACTTCAAGCTCCAGAGCTTCGTGTTCATGCCCGTGTTCGGCCTCAACAACGGAATGGTGCCTATAATCGGCTACAACTACGGCGCAAACAAGCCGGAGCGTATCCACAAGACGATAAAACTCAGCATGCTGTATGCGACGCTGCTTATGGTGATTGGCTTTGCCGTGTTTCATCTCTGGCCGGATGAGCTGCTGCTGCTTTTCGACGCCTCGGAGGATATGCTGCGCATCGGAAGTCCTGCGCTGAGAATAATCAGCTACAGCTTCCTGCTCGCGGGTGTGAATGTGATAGCCAGCTCAGCCTGTCAGGCTTTCGGCTTCGGAATGTACAGCCTGTATATTTCAGTGGCGCGTCAGCTGGTGGTTTTGGTCCCCGCGGCATATCTGCTGTCCCTGAGCGGTGTGCTGGACAACGTGTGGCTCTCCTTCCCGATAGCTGAGGTTACCTCCATTTTTGTCTGTGTGCCGCTGCTTCAGCACGTGCTGAAAAAGACCGGCATGAAGCCCGTGAAGGAAAAGAAGAAATCCTAAGATTCAAGTATGAAAAAAACCACGGCTCCAAGAGCCGTGGTTTTTTGCTGCGGTAAGGTTCAGTCGTGTTTCAATTCGTTCTGCTGCTCAAGCTTTTTGAAGAGGCGGGCGAGGACTATCAGCGCCACAACAGCGAGGACTATCTCAGCAAAGGGCTGGGCATAAGCCAGACCGTAGAGCGGGAAGAGCTTGTTGAGAAGCCACAGCGCGGGTATCTCGAGCACAATTTTGCGCAGAATGGCAAATACAAGCGCGTTTCGTCCCATACCGACGGCCTGGAACACACCGACGGCGAGAAAGTCAATGCACATGAAGGGTCCGGCTATGCTCATGCCCCGCAGGAAGCGCGAGCCATAGCCAATGATTATCTCGCTGTCCATAAACAGGCTTATGAAGAAGCCGGGGCAGATGAAGTACAGCGCGGAGACAACAGTTATAATGATGACGGAGGCCACGCCTGCGAAACGTATGGCGTCCTTCATGCGCTTGCTGTTTCCGGAGGAGTAGTTGTAGCTAATGAGCGGCATGACGCCCTGGGAGAGGCCGAGTGCGACGTACATGGGCAGCATGTTTATCTTCTGCGCAATGCCCATGGCCGCGATGGCGTCGGCCTTGTAGGCTGAGGTGAAGTTGTTGAGTATGGTCATACCGGTGACGTTCAGGAGGTTCTGTATGGCGGCGGGGATGCCGACGCCGCAGACCGCACGAACTATGCGCCGGTTGAAGCTGAGCTTGCGGATGTCAACGCAGACATAGGTGCGTCCGCGCTTGACAGCGATGAGAATGAGAAAATAGGCACAGGCCACGCAGTTCGAGATGAAAGTGGCAAGGCCGGCGCCGGCAGCGCCCATGCCGAGACCCCAGGGCATGATGAAAATGGGGTCGAGCACTATGTTGAGCAGGCAGCCGCTCATGGTACCGATGCTGGCGTGCAGGGAGGAACCTTCCGCGCGCACAAGGTAGGCGAGCACGACGTTGAGTATGGAGGGCGCGGCCCCAAAATAAACAGTCCAGAGCATATAGGCCGCTGTGGCGTCGCGCGTCGTGTCGTCCGCGCCCAGCAGTGCGAGCAGCGGGGAGTTACAAGCTGCACAGACTATGGAGAAAATGATGCCGGAAAAGAGCGCGCAGTAAAAGCCGAAGGCGGAGCTGCGCGACACCATGTCGTAGTCCTTGCAGCCCAGCGAGCGACTCATCAGACTCGATGAGCCGACGCCGAAAAGATTGTTTACGGCGTTAAAAGCCAGCAGCACCGGTGCAGCCAGGGTGACGGCGGCGTTCTGTATGGGATCGTTGAGCATTCCGACGAAATATGTATCCGCCAGATTGTACAGCACCATTACCAGCGAACTGAGTATAGTGGGCACGGCAAGCTGGGCCACGGCGTTGGGAATGGGAGCTGTCTCAAACAGATAGGTTTTTTTATCTAGTTCCTGCAATGTGTTCATCTCCGGATCAAATGGTATGCATTCAAATATTTTAACACTTTATTTATACACTTACAAGGTCAAATAGACGGCGTTTACTCAGCATGGCCAACAATTGTCGCCGCAGCTGCAAAATTTTGTGTAGAATTTTCAAGCGCGTCTTGCTATAATATATCAGCGGCAATTATCAGGGCTGCGGACGGGAGGTTTGAGCGGAATGAATATTGAACTTACACCCAAGGAATTCCGGCGCCTGCTGGACATGGTTTATATAGGCAACTGGGTGCTCAACTCCACCCGGGGCGAGGACCGCTTTGAGGACTACGACCTGCTTCAGGAGAAGATGTTCTCCTATTGCGCGAAAAACGGCATGAAGGACCTCTACCAGACCTGGTACGGCCACGTTTTTCCCTCAAAGGCCTTCGAGGAGGGCGGAATACACGAGGCCATAGCCGATTACGAGGACGCGGTGTTTTTCGACATCCTCGCGGAGGAACTTGCCCGTCGGGATATGCACCTTGAGGACACAGACCCGGAGGACTTCACTGAGCTCACGAATCGCATGGACGAATATATCACCGAGTTTGAGGAAAACGGCATTGATAACCTGACTATCGACATTTGACCCCTATCGAAAGGAGCCGGCACGCGCCGGCTCCTTTTTTGTGCCGAAATACGGCAAAACGGGCTTTTTGTCATTGCAAAAAAACGGTGCCTGTAATATAATATTTTGCCTGCGTTTTTTGCAGGGGCAGTTTTTTGTGAGGTAATGGACTTTGTACTTAAAGGCATTGGAGATACAGGGCTTCAAATCCTTCCCGGAAAAGACCCGGCTCACCTTCGAGAAGGAGATAACAGCCATCGTGGGGCCGAACGGCTCCGGAAAATCGAATATTTCCGACGCCATCCTCTGGGTCATGGGCGAGCAGAGCAGCAAGACCCTGCGCGGCGGCAAGATGCAGGACGTCATCTTCGGCGGTACGGCCAAGCGCGGGGCCATGGGCTTTGCGCAGGTATCGCTGGTACTGGATAACTCCGGCGGCATCTTCGACATTGACGCCGGAGAGGTCACGATAACCCGCCGCTATTACCGCTCGGGAGAGAGCGAGTACTATATAAACCGCGAGCAGGTGCGTTTGCGCGATGTGAATGAGCTGCTCATGGACACCGGCCTGGGCCGAGACGGCTACTCGATCATCGGCCAGGGCCGCATCGCCGAGATTGTAAACGGCAAGAGCGCAGAGCGCCGCGAGGTGCTGGAGGAGGCTGCGGGCATCTCCCGCTTCCGCTACCGCAAGGAGGAGGCCGAGCGCCGCCTCGCGCGGACGGACGAGAACCTCCTGCGCGTGAACGACAAGATAGACGAGCTTGAACTCCAGGTCGGCCCGCTCAAGCAGCAGAGCGAGATCGCCAAGCGCTATCTCGCCCTCCGCGACGAGCTGAGGGTCGAGGAGGTCAGCGCGTGGATGGACGCGCTTGACCGCCTGCGCGAGCAGTCCCAGACCATAGCAAACGACTATGAGACGGCCAAAAATGGGCTCGACGCCGCACGGCGCGAGCTGGAGGCGCTCTACTCCCGCAGCGAGGCCCTGGCTGAGCGCATGCGTCAGAAGGACGTGGAGGCCGAGCAGCAGCGCGCGCGCCTCTCAGAGGCGGAGAGCAAGGTTTCCGAGGCTGAGGCCGAGGCCGCCGTACTGCGAAACAGCATAGAGAATAGCCGCCAGAGTGCCGAGCGTATGCGCGGCGAGCTCTCGGAGCAGACCGAGCGCGCCGCAGGCATTGCAGCGCAGATAGATGAGCACAAAGCCCGCATAGCCGAGATAGACGAGCGGGCCAAGGCCCTCGAGGCCGACGCTGCCTCGGCGCGGAACGTCATGGACGGCCGCAAAATGCGCATTGAAAACCGCGAGCGCGAGGCCGCCGAAGCCAATGATGCGCTCACAAAGCAGATAGTTGAGCTGCGCAGCGCGGACTCCCGCATCGCCATGCTCAGTGAGATGGAGAAGGAGTACGAGGGTTTCGCAGGCGCGGTCAAGACAGTCATGCGCGAATCGCGCCGCGGCACGCTCCGGGGCGTTCACGGTACCGTGGCGGAGCTTGTGCGCGCGGATGAGCGCTGCACCCTCGCGATCGAGACCGCCCTCGGCGCTGCTATCCAGAACATCGTTGTGGACACGCAGGACGACGGCCGACGTGCGATAGAGCTGCTCAAGCGGCGCGACGCGGGCCGCGCGACCTTCCTGCCCATCGACGTCATACGCGGAGGCAGGCTTGACCGCATCCCCTCCGAGGAGGAGGGCTGCCTTGGCCTCGCGGTCGACCTCGTGAGCTTTGATACGAGATACCATAATATATTTGAAAACCTCCTGGGCCGCACGCTGGTGGCGGAGACGCTATCCGACGCCGTGGCCATCTCGAGGAAAAACGGCAACCGCGTTCGCATAGTGACGCTGGACGGCCAGCTCATCAACGCCGGCGGCTCCATGACGGGCGGCAGCGCGGCGCGCAACGCGGGCATTCTCTCCCGGCGTGCAGAGCTGGAGAAATTGCAGGCAAGCCGCGGCGCTCTGGCCAAGGCGCGTGACGAACTCGCCGCAAAGAGTGAGGAACTCAAGCGCGAGCTTGCCTCTGCCCGCTATGAGCTCGACGTGGCAACGCAGGAGCTGCAAAGCGTGAATAACGAGCTCGCCTCGCTCCGCGCCGAGCGCCGCACGACGGAAAACGCCGCCGCCCAGCTCGAGCTGCTGCGCCAGAGCATCTCCGGCGACAGCGAGACGCGGGCGAAGGCCCTCGCGGACATGGAAGCCGGGGCCGAGAGCGCCCGACGTGAGCTGGAGGCACGCGGAAAGCACATAGAGGAGCTGCGCGCAAAGGCTGCGGAGATAAAAGAGGCCATTACGGCCGCCACACAGAAGAAGCTCGAGGTCGAGGGCGAGCGCACGCGGACCGACAAGGCCGTGCAGGAAAAGAACAACGCTCTGCTCGACATGGAGCGCACCTGCGCCCGCTTCGAGCAGAAGAAAATATCCGCCGAGATGGAGGAAAAGCAGCTCCTGGACAAGCTCTGGGACGGCTACGAGCTCAGCCACAGCGCGGCGGAGGCCGTGCGTCGGCCCATCGAGAGTGCAGCTAAGTCGAACCGCCGCATAGCTGAGCTGAAGAAGGAGATGAGCTCCCTCGGCACGCCGAACCTCGGCGCCATAGACGAGTACGCAAGGGTCAGCGAGCGCTATGAGTTCCTCGCCTCCCAGCGCGACGATGTCGAGAAGGCTAAAAATGAGCTGCTGGGTATAATTTCCGATATAACCGGGGAAATGAGAACTATATTCACCCGCGAGTTTGCCGCGATAAACGAGAGCTTCCGCGAGACCTTCACGGAGCTTTTCGGCGGCGGCAAGGCGGAGCTCACGCTCGAACCCGGCGAGGACGTGCTCACCTGCGACATAGATATAAAGGTGCAGCCGCCCGGAAAGGCGCTCACGACGCTCTCGCTGCTCTCCGGCGGCGAAACGGCCTTCGTGGCCATAGCGCTGTACTTCGCCATAATCAAGGTCCGGCCCACGCCCTTCTGCGTCATGGACGAGATAGAGGCCGCACTGGATGAGGCCAACGTCATACGCTATGCCGAGCACATGAGGAAAATATCCGGAAAGACTCAATTTATTGTCATAACGCACCGCCGCGGCACCATGGAGGAGGCCGACTTCCTCTACGGCGTGACGATGCAGGAAAAAGGCGTCTCCAAGGTCATAGAGCTGGACCTGGAGGAGGCCGAAAAGCACACTGAGGAGGCAGCAGGCTGATGGGATTTTTCGACAAAATAAAGGCCGGACTTGAAAAAACCCGGCGTCAGATGGGCGGCGTTTTTGCCGAGTTTACGGGCGAGAACGAGGAGTTTTTCGACGAGCTGGAGGAGTCGCTCATCGTGGCGGACTCGGGTGCGGACACGGCGTACAAGGCCGTGTCCAGCCTGCGCGACATGGTGCGCGAGCGCTCGCTGCTCGGCAGGGACGAGGTGAAGGAAGGCCTCGTGGAGGTCCTCACGGACATTCTCTCCGTCGGCAGCTTCGAGCTCAAACTCGACACCAAGCCTTCCGTCATACTCATGGTGGGAGTTAATGGCGTGGGCAAGACCACGACCATAGGTAAGCTCGCCGCCCGCTTCACCGCTGAAGGAAAGAAGGTACTCCTCGCGGCGGGCGACACCTTCCGCGCCGCTGCGGCCGAGCAGCTCACCGTATGGGCGGAGCGCTCCGGGGCCGACATAGTCAAGCACGGCGAGGGCTCCGACCCCGGCGCCGTGGTGTTTGACGCCCTCTCCGCCGCCAAGGCACGCGGCAGCGACATAGTCATCATCGACACGGCTGGCCGCCTGCACAACAAGGCCAACCTCATGAACGAGCTGGCCAAGATACGCCGCATCATCACCCGCGAGCTGCCTGACGCCGATGTTGAGACCCTCATGGTCATAGACGCCACGACGGGACAGAACGGGCTCATACAGGCCAAGCAGTTTGCGGACACAGCGGATATCACGGGCATTGTTCTCACTAAGCTCGACGGCACCGCGAGGGGCGGCATAGTGTTCGCCATCG
>URDK01000040.1 GCA_900546485.1 uncultured Eubacteriales bacterium | reverse complement strand
AATCAGTTCCCGATAGCTCTCTCGCTCCCGCATCCAGTCCCGTCCGGTTCGTTTGCCCCCTGCGGGGGTTTGGGGGCTTGATTGGATAGGATTTGATCCTTCCGTACTTGATGAATCAGTATTTTGTTCTTCAGGATTTCTTTTCTCTTTATTTAATTGCGGCCGGTTTTCCAGACATGGGTTATCCATATCCGGGTTTTCCGTATCTGGACAAGCCGTATCCGGCTCGCCCTCACACGGCTGGCCCGTGTCCGGGGGATAGGGCGTCTCGTAGATGACATACTCCACATCCACGATCTTTCCTTTGCTGTCCCGGAGCCGATTGCGGACTATGTATCCGGCGTGCTCCAGTTCCTTCAGAGCTGATCCAATGCTGTCCGTGCCCTCCTTGCAGATTTTAGCCAAGCCTCTGGTGGTGTAGTTCCAGTCCTCCGGCAAGGACAGCATCATGGAGAGTAGCCCTTTGGATTTCAGAGACAGCCCCGCGTTGCGCAGGTGGTGGTTGGACATCACCGTGTAGTCGCGGGTTTTCTCAATACGAAATACCGCCATTGTATCACCTCCCTTCAGCGGTTTGAAAAAGTGTTCATTTTGGGAAAAATACGGCCTCTACGCTACCCGGATACACTGGAGGGGAAAACCTATGGGCGGTGGCCTTCCAGCTAATTGCAAAAGAAAAAACATGGGATTTTGGACTCTTTTCGGGATGGTTTTGGAATAGTGGTTGAAACTAGCCATATAGATTGTCAAAATAGGAAACCGCGTAAAAGGTTCATTGGGGCATAAAAAACGCCATAGGCATAACCTATGGCGTTTAATGGCATTAACTTAGTTTTTCAAACAACTTATTGCTGAGAATCATTCTGCCCGTCTGCCTCAAAAATCCCGGGAAACCCCATGTCCCGCAGAAACTTATTGGCTAGTTCCTTTGTTTCAGTCCGTATTATAGGCAAACACTGCTTTGTGACAATTTCGTCGTAATTGTCCAGTTTTTCATCTATTGAGAAAAAGAAATTCACGACAAAAGATGCGTGTAATGTATCTTCATCCTCTTGCGACTTTATTTCCATTGATGAAACCAAAAGAATACTTAAATCATCCTCTTCTTTTGGCACCCGTAACTCTGATTTTCCTTCTGCGGAAAGGGTAATATTCCCTTGTCTCAACTTATCTGGATCTAGATTAATGGAAACAGCATTTACAACCGTACTTTTCAAAATTGCGTGTACATCCTTACTCATGACAATACACCTCCTTGAACATACTCCATCGTAGTCTTCTTGTAGTCCGCAATTACTTCTCCAGTGACCATTTTTTGATATGGAGTATGTGTGAACGCAGGTGTAATAACATAAATGGGACCATTATCGTTTTTACTAACTGCCGATCTTATTGCTTTTTCCACATATTGATTTAGAGTCATTCCACTGCGATCTGCCGCAAAAGCCGCCTCACGGTGCAATTCCTGATCAATTCTAACATTAAACGAACCTTTGAATTCCTTGTCCGGTTTTCTGCCAAACTCTTCGCACATCTCCAAGTAGTTATCAATACTTTGGTGAAAACTATCAACAAGTTCTTGAATAGTAGTTCCGTGGAAATTTAAAGAATCTTGAATTCCAAACACCGATCCAACGAAAAGCATATCTTCTTCGTCAAATTCTATTTTTGCATGATAACCCTTGTATTCAAGCATATTTTTCATGTTATCCTCCTACAAATATCTTGAATGCAATTAATCAATCTCACCAAGCTCTTTCAGGAACTTGATTACCATTTTAACTTGATAATTGTATAACTCATTTCCTGGATGCGGTCCATCAAAAGTAAGAATGCGTCCTGTAGGTCTATGGAAATATGCGATAGACGATCCTCGGCCCCCTTGTCTCTTTTCACAATCACATTTTCCCATTAATGAATCTAACTCTTTTGTTGTAAAATTTTTAGGAAGAGGCTTTCTACAAAGCTTATCTATAAGATCTTCTTTTTTTGGCATGCCGACCTCCTAATTGCAACTACTTTGTAGTTGCAATTATAGGTCTGATTTTGTTATTTGTCAAGGTATCAGCACTACCAACCATCAGTTTTTTTTCAGTCATCTTGCTTTATATTATTTTTAAACTTTATTTAGTATATGCAAATCTCGTTTGCTGTAGAACTGATGGCCTCCTTTGTCTGAAACCAGTTGCATTCGTTATTCCACTGGGTCGTCCAGTCCCTCCATCTTCAGCCAATCCTCAAAGGACTTCCTGGAAATGCGGATCATGTTGCCGATGCGGATCGTCTTGAACAATCCGGAGTTGGCGAGTTTATAGGCCGAAGCGCGGCCGATACCGAGAATGGCTGCGATGTCATTCACGGCGTATGTTCTGCTTTGGGGCGTTCCTTTTTCGTTGGTGCTCATAAAATGATCCTCCCTGCTAATAGCATTTTGAAATGGCCCCTGGAAGCCCTCTGTCACAAGGGGTTCCTGCTAATACCTTGCTAATACGACATTTGAAAAGCCGTTGTAAGGCAGCATATTTCAGGGGAATTTGTGCAAATTGACCTGCTTCCAAGCAGTACAATTTGCAAAGAAACAACACGGGAAGATATGATATGAACAATTTACGAAATGGTACGCCGTACTCCTAACGGCTTCGAACAATTTGCGGTCTGGCTGCATAAGATATTTTTGTTCTTTCGTGCACTTACAGTGCTGCATCGTGTCATTTTATATCAAAATATTTGCTTAATTGTTATGAAATCAATATGAAATATTTTGGATAGTTCCAAGCCTCATACACAATTTTCCGGATAAATCGTTCGAATTTATGATTTGCCAACTCTCACAGCGGCAGCAGAAATATAACAGAAACTTATGAAGCAAACAGGAGAGCGTGGCGCTCATGCACCACGCTCTCCATCTATAACTCTGTCATTATTCCATCCCACGGTAGCCGTGCTTTTCTGCATGACCAAGCAGATAGAGGAAGGCAAAGGCCGGGATGCGGATCAAATCTTTTCCGTTCTTCGTATTGTGGACGCCAAAGTCATCGGCGGTTTTGGTCACCACGATGGAGGCCGCAGCCTCTCCGCTCAACTCTACGATGGCGGAATCATCTGGTATGGGGGCACCCTCCCGATACTTCACCTCGATGAGAATGTTCTTGGAATTGGAGTATTCGACCACAACATCAATTTCTTTTCCGCGCTTGCCGCCGCGATAGTATCCCACCGATGCGGCCTGCTGATAATAAAATGCGGCCACATGCTTGTAAACGGCGGTTTCCACGACTTTTCCCATTTCCACCGGGTCACTCAGCATGGAGTCATCCATCAGAACCGCATTGCGGATCGCCGCGTCGGCAATATAAATCTTGGGGCTGGCTTTGAGGACCTTTTTCCCCGCCATATTGACCGGCCAGCTCTGATAAATCAGATTGGCGCTTTCCAAATAGTCAATATAGTTTTCGACGGTGGGCCTGGAAACACCATTCAGTTCCTTTGCAATCGCCTCAATAGAAACGATCTCAGAAGAAACATTGCAGAGATAGAGGAAGATACGCTCCAACTCTGTAGCATTGCGGATCTTGTAAAGGGAAGGCAGATCCCGTTTGAGTACTTTGTCCACCACATCTTCCCGCATGACTTGCTGGGCCAGGATGTCGTTGTCGGCCAGGGCCAGTTCGGGGAATCCACCCACTTGCAGATAGCGGTTAAAGTGGTTCTGCACCTTGGAGAGCTGAAGCATGATCTGGGTGCGTTCCTGCTGTGTCTTATACACCAGCGGGGTGATCTTCAAGTCATCCGGCAGGTCTGGGCGATCCACATTCAGCAGTTCACAGTACTCATAGAAAGACAGTGTAGGGACCTGGATGGCCGACCATCGTCCAGCGCCACTCTCCTGGCTGCCTTTAATCAAAACCGGACTGGCCGAGCCGGTGGCTACCATTTTGGTGTCCGGCTGCATATCGTAGATTGCTTTCAGCCATTTGTCCCAATCCTGCGCGTACTGGATCTCGTCAAAGAAGTAGTAGACATCCTGCTCCGGATAGATATTTTCGTGATAGCACTCCAGAATTTCGTTCATGGCGCTTAACTTCAGCATGGGATGATCCATGGAGATAAAGACGATCTTCTGGGGCGGAACACCGCTCTGGAGCAGGGCCTCTATCATCTGGTACTGTATGGTGGTCTTTCCCACTCGTCTTGTGCCGGTTAAAACCACTGTGCGCCGGATATCCGTCTGATTCAGGCGTTTCATGGCCTCGTAAAAGGCGAACCGTTTATAGGTTTTGGACAGTTTCGGGTTTACGACTCCTGTTTTCCACCAGGGGTTGTAGGAAACCAGTACTTTCAGCAGCCCTTCCTTGCTGATGATAGCCATGCAACCACCTCCTTTAATCATATAGTAGTGCTAATCTTTATCTTTGTCAACTATTATTATAAATATACTTATAATAATTTACATCAAGTATTGATAATTGCACCACTATTCTATCCAAATCAGGAGGTGCGCATACCTCCGCTTTACCACCGATATCCCTTGTGCTGAGGACCTTTGCTCTCTTGACTATTTTCGTGCTCCCGCCTGCCAAGAAGTTCGTCTTCTTTTGCGACTGTGGGGTCATACCAATCTGCTTTTGCTCGAGCCCAGGACGCCCATTCAGAAAGATCCTGATCCGAATGCGCTTTTTCCATAGCAGAAACATAGGCACGGATCCTGCACGCGATCTCATAATCTGCCGCACAATTGACAAGTGCAAGGGTGCGATCCACCTCGGCATTATATTGTTGACGTTGCTCCTCTCGCTTTCGCTCCTGCTCCCGGCGCTGCCGCTCCGCCTCTTCCCGGGCCAAGCGTGCTTGTTTCACCTGCTCCGCTTCACCATAGATGGAGAGCATCATATCTCCCAAACGACCTTCTAGAACATAGGAGCGGCAATCCCGAAACATCTTTGCGCCGTTGATACATAGGCTCAAGTGACCATTGTAAATGGAATCATATTTGCGAATCTGTGGCTTCCTTGCCCAATCGTACTTTTTGCGCTCTTCTTCATATTCCAGCAACTTGAGATTTTCTTCTCTGGTTGGGGTGTGTAGGATCTGGTCAGTCGCCTCAGAAAATGTGAGTGTAACCATGTCCTGGCCTCTTGCAAAGCGAAGATCCTCTGTCAAACGCCATCCCAGCGGTATCATCGCTTTGGCCAGCGCATCGATCAACCGGAAGATCCGCGGCTGCTGCTCTTCTGAAACACCTTGGGCAAATGCGGGCGGAGTTTCTCGTCTCCCGCGGTTCCAGTTTGCTCCCAATTCCCGCTCCAGCTGGCGCTTCCTCTTGTTCCACTCTGCAATTCGTTTTCGGTGTGCCACGATCTCCGGCCGCATACGGGCGTGCTCCTGGGGCAGCAGGATCTGTGCTGCCACATTCAGCACCACTTGTCGCTCTTCTTCAGGCAAAAAAGCCAGAGGCGCCGAGTTCTCACTCGGAGGCTCCACATGGTTGCCCCCAGTTTGTATTCCCAGTTTCGTATGTTCTTTTCCAGGCGGGAGGGGGAGTTTCTTGACAGGCTTTCCAGCCCGCAATTTTGCCCAATATCCTTGCGGCGGAGTGGGAATGTCCAGCGACTTACATACTTTGTGGATGGTAACATCGGAGACTTTATACCGTTTCGCCACCTCTGTTACCGGCATGGACCAGACTTCCTGATACAGGGTCTCCCGGTGATACACATTATAGGCTTGTCCGAACTTTTCAATCGTTTCCGGTGGATCAACAGTCGGCTGAGCAGCCTCTGACTCAGGCGGCTTTTGCGGAGGTGTCTCTACGGGAGAGGACGCAGGGGACGACTTGGAGGCAGCTTCCTCCTGAAGTTTACGTTTCTCTGTATCTGTGGTACCGGGCAAAGTTTCTTGTATCAGCTCAACGACTGCATCCCCATCACCGGAAAGGGGCGTCTGCTCCACGGATTTTCCGTAGTTGAGTTTGGTCCAGTATCCAGAGGGCGGAACAGGGATCTGGGCCGCCTTGATCGTTGCCAGACATTTAGCGTATGGGATGCCATATTTTTTGGATACACCTGCCACGGATATGTTCCAGACCTCTTCGTAAAGTTCCTTTCGTGTCAAACGAATCTTCGTGGGCGGCATCGCTGTTCTCACCTCCTTGTCGGGAACTGCTGCCTTTTCCTTTTCGGCTTGAACGGGCTGTGCTTTTGACGATTCCGTATCTGCAAGGATTGCTAAAAACTGTTTTATCCCTCCAATTCCTCGTTTTCTTTTAATAGAAAAACCAGATCGCGTTTCATCTCTTCAAATTGACTGATGATGGTGTTCAGGTTCTTTTCAATATTCTGGACCTGCACCTCATTGATTTTGCCGTGATTATAGGCGATCAATCGCTCTGCAATGATGTTGTAACTCCAGCTTTCGCTGTATCGGTCCTCTTTTTTGATGGCAAATCCGATTGGAAGCACATTGTTTCTCATGCCTAGGGTCACCATCATGGAAGAGATGCCCAGGTAGTCTGCGGCAATTTTGGCTGTGATTTTCGGCATTGCCCGGATCTCATCGTCCGTATACTTTCCCATACACTTCACCTCCTCTCTTCTGGGAAAATACCAGTTGGATTAATATTCATTATATCATGGAGAGAGGCTAAATGCCGGAAAGATTCATTAAGATGAGATCTTGGCTGTAATACAGAGGAGCGTACCATGCCCAACCCATGGTACGCTCCTCTGTATTACAATTCCAATTGGTCCAGCCACTCGTCAAAGGATTTTCTGGAGATCCGGATGGCTGTGCCAATGCGTACGCTTTTGAAGTACCCTTTCTTGACCAGGGTATAGGCGGATGACCGCCCGATATGAAGGATGGCTGCGATCTCGTCCACCGTATAGGCGCGGGTCTGGGGCTTCATTTCTTCCTTTTTCTGTTCCATGATTTTACCTCCTGAAGATGTCGCCAGATGGGCCATTTTGATGCTGTCCTGCAGGATGGCAAATCCCCCTTCCTGCTAATTTCTTGCTAATACGACTTTTGAAAAGGGGTTAAAAGCAGGGCATTATAGAGACAATTTGCGATTAGGTGTATCCGCCGTACAGCATGATATGAAACGAGAAGAAACTGTAGAGGAAGTAGAGAAGAACACAAAATGGCAACGCCGTACTCCTAAGCGGAATGTAGTGCGTTCGAGTCGCGCCGGGGGTGCCAAGACGCCGTGGTCGTTTGACCACGGCGTCTTTTTATAGGTGGCTTAGATTGATATCACTTTCTCCGGATATTGCGCGAGGATTCTCCGTATTTCCGCCATGTCCTCTTTTTGATACTTGTCCGCCCAGCGCAGAAGTGCGGTCACCGATTTCAGGGATTCCTTTTTGCCCTTTTCCAGTCCCAGCTTTCTTCTGACGAAGCGGCGGATGATGCGGTATCGGTATTTGTACCTCGGGACGTTCAGCAGATATATCCTGTCGGCGTCCTCGAAGCACCGGCGGCACCAGGTATAGTACACGCCCTCGATTATCCAGTCGGGGTTTTTCAGTATATCGTCAAGAAGCAGCCCGCGTTCTTCGCGGGCTCTTTTGCGTCCGTAGGCGTTTGAGCTGTTGTCCCATTGCAGCTCGTCCAAATCATAGTGGGGAATGCCGTATTCTTCAGACAAGGCCCTGGCCAGATGCGTCTTCCCGCTCCCGCTGCCGCCGATAATATGTATCTTCACCTTTGTGCCTCCGCTCAACCACTGTGGAAAATGATTATACCATATCCGCTGCGGATTTGGCACGGGTCATTCGGGAAGAAATGCGGGGATGTCATTCCCCGGAGTAGAGGCCTGTCAGGCGGGTGAGCTGGATATAGTGCTTATACAGCACGCCGAAGCGGTGGAGGTAGCCGGGCTGCCAGGGTTTGGACTTGCCGCAGAAGTGCACTATGGCGGTATGGCTCAGGACCCAGTCCAGGTCGCACTCTCCGCCGCTGCGCAGAAGATAGGTGTTGAAATTCCGAGCGTCGTAGTTCCACACCGCGTCGTCCAGCTCCAGCGTCCGCTCTCCGTACAGGGCGTTCAGGACGTCCTGGTCAGGCAGCACCAGCTCGCGGGCGTGGCGCTCCACGTAGGCGAATATCTCCTCCGGTACGACTTCCTGCCGGGCGGCGTCCAGGTCGATGAGCAGTACGCCGGAGTTGAAGTATTTGCTCTCAGTGCCCAGACGGACCTGGTTTATTCCGGCCACGAGCTCGGTCTTGCCCTTGTGTGACGCGGCGGCATAGATGCAGCTGCCGAGGTCGGTCTCCCACAGCGGGCGCAGGGGATTTATCACCAGCGTGTCAGGGTCCAGGTACAGCACGCGGTGCACATCCCCGGGTAGCAGCTGCGGCGTGAGCAGGCGGTAATACATCTCCTGCGGATACTGTTTTGTGACGGGTGCGTTCTCAAAGAGCCCACTGCCCACTGCCACGGGCCGCAGCCCGATGCCGTAGCGCTCACACAGCGCCTCTACCTCCGTGAGCGCTTCCGCGGATAGGTTGCTGTGCATGAGATACAGCGTAAACCGCTCGCCGGGGTTTGACGTGTGCAGGGAGGTCAGAAGCACCTGGAGCGGGGGGACGTAGTTGTCGTCCAGGGTGACCAGAAGTTTGATGTCGTCCATTTTCAGTACCTGGAGTCGAAGAGGTCAAGGGCCGACACGACACTGTCTATGCCCAGAATGAGCAGATACAGGCCTATGACGTAGCCTATGGAAAAGAACGAGACCATGGGATTCACTATCATCAGGAAGCCGAGGACTATGCCCAGAATGTTGAGGACCAGTGTGAAGTAATAGTATCCGCTCCTGCCGGCGAAGCGGATCAGGGGCAGGCGGGTGAGCCTCGAGATGCAGTGGGCGATGAACCAGAGGGGGAAGAGCACGATAAGCGTCCAGACGCCCGCTGAGGGATAAATCAGAATGAGCAGGCCGGCGATGACGCTCAGTATACCGCTCGCCAGCGAGAGCCCCGGGCCGAAGCCTGTGCGCTGCTCAAGCTTGACGTAGAACACTATGTCTATGACGCCTGTAATGAGGGCCAGAATGCCGTACAGATATGTGACGCCGGTCAGCGCCGCTGCCGGACGCGCAAAGGAATAGATGCCGAGCGCGATCAAGAGTATGCCGAGAATGAGTTCGCCCCATCCAAGTGTTTTTTTGCTTCTCATAAATATTACTCCTTCAACCGTTTTCTCGGAGCCGGGACCTTCCGAACTCTTGGCTGTATAGTAGCCCCGGCGGCTTGGCGGCGCCACTTTTAATATTCCGGATGTGTCCTTATACAATTCGGAATGTGTAAGATTTTTTTACACTTTCCCATTTGTATAAGGACACATGCGCAGACTTGAGAGTGTCGCCGGGGGAAAAATACTGGTATAAAAAGCACAGAGGGCAGGCGAATGATGCCTGCGGCAGGCTTACTCGGCTGTGAAAGGAGCTGGTTTAGACCTATGAACTTGAATCAGGAGCTTTTCGCCATCAAGCTTTACGAGATGGAGAAGCAATACGGAAAATTGCAGAGCCGGATACGCATATGCGGCGGGGAGGACCGGGAAAAGCTGAGCGAGGAGCTGCAAAGGGCCGTTGACGAGTACCGCGAGCACTCGCTGACGCTCCAGAAAAGTGTGGAGGGCAGCCGCTCCAAGGCAGTAGCTGAACTGGCCAGGACCCAGCTCGAGTGCAGCAAGAAGATGGAGAAGCTGCTCACGGACGGCAGAATTGAGGAATACCTCCATTCCGATGACTCCAGCCGCGCGGAGGACCGTGCGGAGGCGGCCACACTCTATGCCGAGTACGCCATCGACTATGCCGTTTCGACCATGCAGTACGCGCTGATATCTGCGCTGTCGGCCATGGAGCTGCAAATGGATACGGACAAACCGAAAGGAGATAACTGAGATGCAGGAAGTAAAGAAGCCGAAAAAACCACTGCTGTTTTATTATGCCATCGTGCTGCTGGTACTGCTGCTTTTCAACTTCCTCGCCATGCCCTGGCTTGCACAGCGGCAGGTGCAGGAGGTCGATTACGGCACCTTCATCGAAATGGCTGCCAATAAGGAGCTGGGCCAGGTGGAGGTCCAGGAGCAGGACAACCAGATAATCTTCACCAACAAGGACAACACCGTGGTATACAAGACCGGCATGATGCCCGACCCGGACCTCACTCAGCGCCTTGCCGACTCCGGCGCCAAGTTCTCCGGTCAGATAATCGAACAGGCCAACCCCGTGATAACCTTCCTGCTCAGCTGGGTGCTGCCCATAGTCGTGTTCATTGCCATAGGGCAGTTCATGTCCAAGAAGATGATGGAGCGCGCCGGCGGGCCCAACGCCATGTCCTTCGGCAAGTCCAACGCCAAGGTATACGTCAAGAGCACCCAGGGCATCAAGTTCTCCGACGTGGCAGGCGAGGATGAGGCCAAGGAGAGCCTCTCCGAGATAGTCGACTACCTCCACAACCCCGAAAAATATCGCGAGATAGGCGCGGCAATGCCGAAGGGCATACTCCTCGTCGGCCCTCCGGGAACCGGCAAGACCATGCTCGCCAAGGCCGTTGCCGGCGAATCCAACGTCCCCTTCTTCTCCATGTCCGGCTCCGAATTTGTTGAGATGTTCGTCGGCATGGGCGCGAGCAAGGTGCGCGACCTCTTCCGTCAGGCCAAGGAGAAGGCCCCCTGCATAGTGTTCATAGATGAGATTGACGCGATAGGCCAGAAGCGCGACGGGCGCGTCGGCGGAAACGACGAGCGCGAGCAGACGCTCAACCAGCTGCTCACCGAAATGGACGGCTTTGAGGAGAACACCGGCGTCATCATCCTCGCGGCCACCAACCGCCCGGATTCGCTCGACCCCGCGCTCACGCGGCCGGGCCGCTTTGACCGCCGCGTTCCCGTGGAGCTCCCCGATCTCCAGGGCCGCGAGGCGATACTGAAGGTGCACGCCAAGAAGATAAAGCTCGCCGACGACGTGGACTTCGGCAAGATAGCCCGCATGGCCTCCGGCGCCTCGGGCGCAGAGCTCGCGAACATCATAAACGAGGCCGCCCTGCGTGCCGTCCGAGACGGCCGGCGCTTTGTGACGCAGTCCGACCTTGAGGAGAGCATCGAGGTCGTCATCGCCGGATACCAGAAGAAAAACGCCATCCTCACCGACAGCGAGAAGCGCGTCGTGGCCTATCACGAGGTCGGCCACGCCCTGGTGGCGGCGAAGCAGACAAACTCCGCGCCGGTGCAGAAGATAACCATCGTACCGCGCACCTCCGGCGCGCTCGGCTACACTATGCAGGTGGAGGAGGGCAACCACTACCTCGTCAGCCGCGAGGAGCTTGAGAACAAGATAGCCACCCTCACCGGCGGGCGTGCGGCGGAGGAGCTGGTGTTTGATTCCAAGTCGACGGGCGCGTCCAACGACATCGAACAGGCCACGAAGCTGGCCCGCGCCATGATAACCCGCTACGGCATGAGCGACGACTTCGACATGGTGGCCCTCGAGACCGTGAACAACCAGTACCTCGGCGGCGACGCCAGCCTGGCCTGCTCCGCCGAGACCCAGACCCGCATAGACCGCGAGGTCGTGGCCCTTGTCAGGCGCCAGCACGAGAAGGCCCTCGCCATACTTCGCGAGAACCGCGCCAAGCTCGACGAGATAGCCTCCTACCTCTACGAGAAGGAGACAATCACCGGCGAGGAGTTCATGCGCATACTCAACCAGTGAGAAAGGTAGAACGCAAATGCTGTATCCAATACTGACGCCCTCCCGGCTGCTCATAGACCTCGGCGGCACCTGGGACTTCAAGCCCGACGACGGCCGCGGCTTTTCAGAGCGCTGGTACGCCTCGCCGCTCACGGAGCCGCTGCACATGCCCGTGCCCGCGTCCTACAACGACCTCACCGAGAGCGAGGAGCTGCGCGAGCACTGCGGCTGGGTATTTTACCAGCGCCGCATCGCCGTCCCGGCCCTGGCGCCGGGACAGCGGGTCGTGCTCCGCTGCGAGGCCGTGACCCACCACGCGCGCGTATACCTCAACGGCGAGCTCCTCTGCGAGCACCGCGGCGGCTTCCTGCCCTTCGAGACGGAGCTCACAGGCAGGCTCAGCGGTGGGGAGGACCTGTTGACCATCGCCGTGGACAACACCATAGACTACACGACATTGCCCGTCGGCGGCAAGAGCGACATGATGTCGGGGATGCTCGGGCTTGCCGGAGCCGACAGCGGCAAGCGGCGCAACAACCCGAACTTCGACTTCTTCAACTATGCGGGCATAACCAGGCCCGTGAGGCTCTACACCACGCCCGAGGCCCACATAGAGGACATCACGGTCGTTCCCGAGATCGAGGGCGCGGACGCGAGGCTCAGCTACACCGTGGACACGGTGGGCGAGGGCGAGTGCGTGGTGGAGGTCCGCGAGCGCGGCGGGCGGCTCGTCGCCCGCGCCGAGGGTGCGAGCGGTGTGCTCGAGATACCGGACGTACACCTCTGGCGTCCGCGAAACGCCTATCTCTACGATATCCGCGTCCGCTTCGGCAGCGACGAATACACCCTGCCCTACGGCGTCAGGACCGTCAAGGTGGAGGGGGAGCGCTTCCTCATAAACGGCGAACCCTTCTACTTCAAGGGCTACGGCCGCCACGAGGACAGCTTCCCGGCGGGGCGGGGGCAGAATCTGCCCCTGAACGCAAAGGACATGTCGCTGATGAAATGGCAGGGCGCAAACAGCTTCCGCACCAGCCACTACCCGTACAGCGAGGAGATGATGCGCCTGTGCGATGAGGAGGGCTTCGTTGTCATCGACGAGACGCCTGCCGTGGGCATCAATCTCAGCTTCGGCGGAGGGGCCAACTTCGGCGGCGAGGGCGGCGGGACCTTCGACGCGCAAAAGGGAGTGCAGACCCGTGAGCACCACCGCGAGGTCATCCGCGACCTCATCGCGCGCGACAAGAACTATGCCTGTGTGGTCATGTGGAGCATCGCAAACGAGCCGGATTCCGCGGCGGAGGGCGCGTATGAGTACTTCGCCCCGCTCTATGAGCTCGCGCGCAGCCTCGATGCGCAGAAGCGGCCCTGCACCCTGGTGAGCGTGCAGACGGCCCAGCCCCCGGCGGCCGACTGCTCCGCGAGGCTCAGCGACGTCATCTGCCTCAACCGCTACTACGGCTGGTACTACGGCGGGCCGGACCTCGCCGCCTCCGAGCAGGACCTGCGCTCCGAGCTGGAGGAGTGGCGCAAGCTCGGCAAGCCCGTCATCTTCACCGAGTACGGCGCGGACACCGTCGCAGGGCTGCACGACACCGTACCGGTCATGTACACCGAGGAGTATCAGGTGGAGTACTACCGCATGAACAACCGCGTGTTCGATGACTGCGATTTCGTAATAGGCGAGCAGGTCTGGAACTTCGCAGACTTTGCCGCAAGCCAGAGCCTCCTGCGCGTCCAGGGCAACCGCAAGGGCCTATTCACCCGCGACCGGAGGCCCAAGCTCGCCGCCCACTACTTCTGCGAGCGCTGGAACGCCATCCCCGACTTCAACTACAAGCCGCGCAAGTGAAAAAGAGCATAAAAAAGGACCCCCGGTCATCCGACCGGGGGTCTTGTGCATTTGCTTACTGCTCGTAGATCTTCTGCGGGTGGATGATGTGCCTGGGGCAGACCTCAGCACAGTGGCCGCAGCCGGTGCACTTGTCGTAGTCGATGGTGGCGACGAAGTTCACGACCTTGATGGCCTCGTGCGGGCACTCCTTCTGGCACTTCATGCAGCCGATGCAGCCCGCGTCGCACATCTTGCGGGTCTGCGCGCCCTTGTCCTCGGAGCGGCAGCCCACCAGCACGCGCTGCTCGTAGGGCACCTTGCGGATGATCTTCTTCGGGCAGGCGTCGGCGCAGGCCATGCAGGCGACGCACTTCTCGCGGTCGACCACGGCGACGCCGTTTTCAATGTGCATGGCGCCGAACTGGCAGGCGCGCACGCAGTTGCCGAGGCCGATGCAGCTGAACTGACACTCCTTCGGGCCCTTGTTGCCGAAGCGCATGGCCGCGACGCAGTCCTTCGGGCCCTCGTAATCAAAGAAGCGCTTGGCCGCGTCGGCGTTGCCGGAGCAGGGGACGAAGGCCACATACTTGACCTCGGGGGCGGCGTCCAGGCCCATGATGGCGGCGACCTTCTCGGCCGTAGCCGCTCCGCCCGGGGAGCACTTGTTGGGGGGAGCCTCGCCCGCCACGACGGCGGCAGCGTAGGCGTCGCAGCCCGCGTAGCCGCAGCCGCCGCAGTTGGCGCCCGCGAGCGCCTCGCGGACTTCGCCTATGCGCGGGTCCTGTTCAACGTAGAAGATCTTTGCGGCAAAGGCCAGGAGACCGCCGAACACGGCGCCCATGACGCCGAGCACGAGCATGGCATATACTATATTCATAATATCCATATGCCTTACCCCCTTAACCTATCTTCATGCCCGAGAAGCCCATGAAGGCCAGGGCCAGCAGGCCGGCGGTAACGAGGGCTATCGGGAAGCCGTCGAAGCTCTCGGGGTAATCGGCGAACTGCAGCCTGTCGCGCACGCTCGCGAAGAGCACGATGGCGACGAGGAAGCCGAGGCCGCCGGTGATGCCGTAGACGACGCTCTCGATGAAGTTGTAGTTGTTCTGCACGTTCAGCAGCACGACGCCGAGGACGGCGCAGTTGGTTGTGATGAGCGGCAGGAAGATGCCGAGCGCGGTGTACAGCGAGGGCACCGACTTCTTGAGGAACATCTCGACGAACTGCACGAGCACGGCGATGACCAGGATGAAGGCCAGGGTGCTCATGTACTCGAGGTCGAGCGCGATGAGCAGCAGGTTGACCGCGTAGCAGATGGCGGAGGCCAGGCCCATGACGAAGGTGACCGCGATGCCCATGCCGACGGCGGTGTCGATCTTCGTGGAGCAGCCCAGGAAGGGGCAGCAGCCGAGGAACTGGGAGAAGATGAAGTTGTTGATGAGGATAGCGCCGAGCGCTATCGTAAGAACAGAATCAAACATTACTCAGCCGCCTCCTTTACAACCTCGACCTTCGCAGCGCGCGCGGCCTTTTCCTTCTTCTCAGCCGACTTGCGCAGCGCGTACTGCATCGCCGCAAGCAGGCAGGCCAGCGTCAGGAAGCCGCCGAAGGGCATGATGAGTATCGTCGCTCCGAACTCGGAGGGGAAGATCTGAATGCCCTTGCCGCTGCCGTCAAGCGTCAGCCGGAGGGCGCCGGTGGTGATGTCGAGCAGACCGCCGCCGAAGGTGCCGGAGCCGAGCAGCTCGCGGATGACGCACATGCACACCAGAACGACGGTGTAGCCGAAGCCCTGGAAGATGCCGTCGAAGAAGGAGGGGCCCACGGGCTCCTTCTGGCAGAAGGCCTCTGCACGGCCGATGATGATGCAGTTGACGACGATGAGCGGGATGAACACGCCCAGCGAAGCCGACAGCGCCGGTATGTAGGCCTGCAAAAGCAGGTCAACTATCGTGACGAAGCCCGCGATGACGACGACGAAGATCGCCAGGCGGATGTCGTTCGGAATGACCTTGCGCATCGCCGAGATGACGATGTTGCAGCAGGTCAGAATGACAAGAACGGAGAGGCCCATGCCGATGCCGTTGAACAGCGTGGTCGTTATGGCCATGGTGGAGCACATGCCGATGCGCTGCACGAGGACGGGGTTGTTGGTGATGAGGCCCTCTGTGAATTGCTTTTTAATGTTCATTTCTCAGACCTCCCTTAACCCAGCGACTTGCAGACGGCGATTGCCGTATTGGCGGCGTTGGCCATGGCCCTGGAGGAGATGGTCGCGGCGGTTATGGAATCCACCGTGCCGCCGTCCTTGGTGACGGCCATGCCCTCGGTCTGTCCGACGAAGCTGTCCAGGAATTCAGACTCGACTATCTTCGCGCCGAGGCCGGAGGTCTCGGAGTGGGAGATGACGCTCGCACCCGTGATGCTGTAGTCGGGAGCAACGCCGAAAGCGGCGGTGATGGAGCTCTGCGCGCCGGAGAAGGTGAGCTCAACGACCCAGCCGTTCTCGCCGGCCTGGACGAGAGCGTCCACAGTCGGGAAGGCTTCCTTGTCATAGGTGACGTCGGTGTAGGTGTCGCTTGCGAGGACCGCGTTGTAGGCGGCGGCCCTGGCGGCCTCCTCCTGCTCCTTTATCCTGTCCTTGGTGAGCATGTTGACGAAGCCGAGCACGCCGGAGACTATGGCGGACACAAGGAAGAGTATCAGCGCAAGCCGTACGATCTGGTTGGGCGCTTTCTTAGTTTCAGCCATTTGCAGCACCCTCCTTTGCCTGTTTCTTGGCCGCTTTCTTCGCTGCCTTCGCAGCCTTGACGTCCTCTGCGCTCACGCCGAACTGCCTCGGGCGGGTCAGCTTGTCGACGCCCCAGGTGCAGCAGTTCATGATGAGGATGGCATAGCTGACGCCCTCGGGGTAGGAGCCGAAGTAGCGGATAAGGACAGTAAGTACACCGCAGCCGAGGCCGAACACCAGCTGGCCCTTGAGAGTGACGGGGCTGGTGGAGTAGTCGGTCGCCATGAAGAAGGCGCCGAGCATAAGGCCGCCGGAGCAGACGTTCAGGAGCATCCAGTCTATCCTGCCGTAGCCCTCGTGGCCGAAGATGAGGCAGAGGACCGCGACGGTGCCGATGAAGGAGACGGGGATGCGCCAGGTGATGACCTTGCGGGCAAGGAGCCAGAGGCCGCCGATGAGCACGGCCAGGGTGCTTATCTCGCCGACGCAGCCGGGGATGCCGCCGAGGAAGATGGAGCCGAGGCTCATGTACTCGGGCAGCGCCTGACCGGCGTAGAGGTAGGAGAGCGGGGTGGCCATCGTGGCGGCGTCAACACTGCCGGAGAGCACGCTGGGCACGGCCCAAACAGTCATATAGCCCGCGTAGGCCGCCGTCAGGAAGGCGCGGCCCGCGAGGGCGGGGTTCAGGAAGTTCTTGCCTATGCCGCCGTAGAGCTGCTTCACGACCACAACGGAGAAGAAGGAGCCGATGACTACCATCCACCACTTCGCCTCGGAGGGCAGGACGCAGACCAGCAGCAGCGCCGTTACAACGGCGGAGAGATCGCCGACGGTGGTGTTTTTCTTCATGAGCTTTCTGTAAGCCCACTCGAAGAACACGCAGGAGACTATCGAGACCGCCAGCAGCATTATCACCTTGGCGCCGAACATGTACACGCCGACCGCCAGGGCGGGGATGAGGCCGATTATGACGTCCAACATTATCTGCTGGGTGCCGCGCCCGGTCCTGAGGATGGGGTTCGACGTTACTTTAAAGAGCTTTTTCTCCTCCATCAGGCCTGCGCCTCCTTTCCGGCAGCGGCCGCGGCATTAGCCTTCGCGGCCTCGGCGCGGGCTCTCTCCTCCGCGCGCTTGGCGTTTATCATGGCCTTGCCGAGCTTGAAGGTGTGGGTCAGCGGCAGGCGTCCCGGACATCCGTAGGAGCAGGAGCCGCACTCAAAGCAGTCCATGACGTGATATTCTTCCATCTTCTTGATGTCGCCCTTGTTGACGTACATGTACATGTACATCGGCTCGAGCTTCATCGGGCAGTGCGCTATGCAGTTGCCGCAGCGGATGCAGGTGGGCGTCTCGCTCTCGCGGTTCATGTCCTTGCTGAAGAGCAGCAGACCGGAAGCACCCTTGACGCTGCCCGCGCTGGAGTCGGCCACGCAGATGCCCATCATCGGGCCGCCCATGCAGATGCGCTCGACCCTGTCCATGTCCACGCCGGCCTCGGCGAAGATGTGGTCGAGCGGGGTGCCGAAGCGGCACAGCAGGTTCTGCGCTTCCTTGACGCAGTCGCCCGCGACGGTGACCACGCGCTCTATCGAGGGAATGCCCTCATAGCAGGCGCGGTAGATCGTGTAGGCAGTGTAGGTGGAGACGACGTTGCAGCCCACGCCGCTCGGCAGCCCGCCGGGCTTGACCTCGCGGTTCGTGTTGGCCTTGACCTGCATCTTCTCCGCGCCCTGGGGGTACTTGACCACCTCGGGGACGATCTCGACGCCGTACTTCGCCGGGTCGAGGCTGTTGAGCAGGTCGATGGCGTCCTGCTTGTTCTTCTCAATGCCGTAATAGCACTTGTCCAGACCCTGGGCTATGCGGACGAGCTCTATGCCCTTCAAAAGCTCCTCCGGATGCTCCAGCATCGTGCGGTGGTCGCCGCAGAGATACGGTTCGCACTCCGCGCCGTTTATGATGAGCGTGTCCACCTTGCCGCGTCCGCCCTGGATCTTGAACGCGGTCGGGAACATCGCGCCGCCCATGCCGACAACGCCGGCCTCACGGATACGGGCGAGAATGGCGTCCGGGTCCTTGAGCTGCTCGGCGGTAAGCGGCTTCATGTCCTCGCAGGGGGTATCCTGAAAATCGTTCTCAATGACGACGGACATGACCATATCGCCCAGCATGTGCCGCCTCGGCTCAACGGCTATGACCTTGCCGGAGACCGAAGCGTGCACCGGGGCGGATACCGGCGCGTCATTTGAGCCTATGAGCTGGCCCATCTTCACCGTGTCTCCCACCTTGACGATGGGCTTGTTCGGGGCGCCGATCTGTTGGATCATCGGCAGCACCACGACGCTCGGCGGCGAGATGGTACGCACAGGCGTCTTGCTGGCGGTCTTCGCGTAATCCGGGTGAACACCGCCATAGTACTTAAAGGGCATGAGCATCACCTCTCGTTATATTTGACGGAGCAATCGTAACACATTTGTTAATTTATGTCCAGCGAAAATGACACAAACACACCGTATTTCCAAGATTATTAATTAACAATCCTGCGAAACTCTTGACAAATGCAAGAAAACCGTCATTTTTGGCCCCGCATTAGGCGCGCGGGCGGACTATGCATTTTTTTGCGCGCTGAGGAGCGGCCGGCGATTTTTCGCTTTTAATAATTAGAAAGTTAATATATAATAAAGGGCGGCATCAGCGCACCGCGGAAGGGAGGACGGGAGATGACCGCGACAAAGCTCGGGGCCAGGAAGTGGCTCACAATAGTTCTCGTGGGACTTGTAGGGCAGTTTGCCTGGACCATCGAGAACATGTACTTCAACGTGTACCTCTACAACACGATTTCGACCGACCCGGACTACATCGCCGCGATGGTGGGCTGGAGCGCCGCCGCCGCGACGCTAACGGCGCTGCTCATGGGCGCGCTCTCGGACGCCCTTGGCAAGCGGCGGCTGCTCATCGGCTGCGGCTATATCCTCTGGGGCGTCTCTACGGCGGCCTTCGGCCTGGTGACGGTGGAGAACGCGGCCAAGCTCTTCCCGGCGGCGAGCGCGGTATCGGCGGCCGCCGTGATGATAGTCGTGCTCGACTGTGTGATGACCTTTTTCGGCTCCACGGCCAACGACGCGGCCTTCAACGCCTGGCTCACGGACGCGACGGACGAGACGAACCGCGGCCGCGCAGAATCCGTGATAGCCACGCTGCCGCTCATCTCCATGCTCGTCATCTTCGGGCTCTTCGACGGGCTCACGCAGGCCGGGCGCTGGAGCGAGTTTTTCACCATCTTCGGCGCGCTCGTGACGGCGACGGGCATAATAGCGCTTTTCCTCGTCAGGGACGAGCCGGAGCTCAGGCCCAGGCACGACAGCTATTTCAAGAACCTCGTCTACGGGCTGCGGCCCTCGGTGGTGAGGGCGAATCCGGGGCTTTACCTCGCGCTGCTGGCCTTTGCGGTGTTCTCCGTGGCGGTGCAGGTGTTCTTCCCCTATCTCATAATCTACATCCAGAACTTCCTCGGCATCACGGACTATGCCATAGTGCTCGGCGTGGTGCTCATCGTAGCCTCGCTGGTGAGCGTGCTCTCGGGGAAGCTCATAGACCGGATGGGCAAGCTGCGCTTTACCATCCCCGCCGCGGCCGTGATGTTCGCAGGGTTGGTGGCGATGTACTTCGCGCGCGGCCAGGCGGCGGTCATCATCGCGGGCTGCGTGATGATGAGCGGCTACATGCTGGTGACGGCCTCGCTCTCCGGCAAGGTGCGCGACCTCACGCCGCCGGACAAGGCCGGGCACTTCCAGGGCATACGCATGCTCTTTGCCGTGCTGCTGCCCATGATAATCGGCCCGCAGATAGGCTCCGCCGTGATCAAGGGCGGGGACCTCACCTACGTCGAGCTCGGCGTCACCAAGACGGTGCCGACGCCCGGCATCTTCCTTGCGGCGGCGGTAGTGCTGCTGCTCACGCTGATACCTGTTTTCATCCTCAAAAGGAGGGAAGTCCATGCTGACAACTGAGTGGGGTGAGGCCCTTGACCGCGAACACCCGCTGCCCGAATACCCGCGCCCGCAGCTCAGGCGCGATAGCTGCCTCAACCTCAACGGCCCCTGGGAATACGCCATAACTCGCGGGAGCGACGAGCCGGAGGAGTATGACGGGGAGATAATCGTGCCCTTTGCGCCGGAATCCGAGCTCTCGGGAGTGGGCAGGACGCTCCAGCCTGGGGAGTACCTCTGGTACCGCAGGGACCTTGTGCTGCCCGAGGGCTTTAACGTCGGACGCGTGCTGCTCCATTTCGGCGCGGTGGACCAGATGGCGCATGTCTGGGTGAACGGCCGTGAGGCCTGCTCGCACAGCGGCGGATTCCTTGGCTTTTCCGCCGACATCACGGAGCTGCTGTATGCCGAGGGCGAGGCCAACGAGCTCGTCGTGTGCGTGACGGACGACACGGACAAGGGCTATCACCCCCGCGGCAAGCAGAAGCTCAAGCCCGGCGGCATCTGGTATACGCCCGTGAGCGGCATCTGGCAGACGGTGTGGTGCGAGAGCGTGCCGGAGGAGTACATCCGCGCGCTGTATATAACGCCGCATGTGGACCAGGGCTCGGTGGAGCTCTTCGTGGACGGCGAGGGGCCCTGCCGTGCGCTCATAGACGGCATGGCCTATGACTTTTACGCCGGGACGCCGGCGCTGCTCCGGCTGGGGGATGAGGTGCATCTCTGGTCGCCGGAGGACCCCTATCTCTATGAGCTCAGCCTGGCGCTGGGTGAGGACAGGGTGGAGAGCTATTTCGCCATGCGGAGCTTCTCTGTGGAGGCCGACTCCGAGGGCGTGAAGCGCCTGTGCCTGAACGGGAAGCCGTATTTCCACAACGGGCTGCTCGACCAGGGCTGGTGGCCCGATGGGCTCTACACCGCGCCGAGCGACGAGGCGCTCCGCTTCGACATCGAGGCCGCAAAGGCCATGGGTTTCAACATGCTCAGGAAACACGTCAAGGTGGAGCCGCTGCGCTGGTACTACCACTGCGATAAACTGGGCATCATCGTCTGGCAGGATATGGTCAACGGCGGCGGGGCCTACCCGATGTGGTACGTCACCTACCTGACCAACGCCTTACAGCCCCTGATGCGCCGTGCCCCGGACGGGAAGCTGCTGTGGGGCTTTCTGGGCCGGGGCAGCGCCCACAGCCGGGAGGAGTACGCCCGGGAGCTGGCCGACA
>URDK01000039.1 GCA_900546485.1 uncultured Eubacteriales bacterium | reverse complement strand
GTCAACTTCTTATAGTTGCCAACTATTCGTTTGCCATAGAACGTGCTCTTTTCGGCCATCTCTTTCAGCTCTGCGTCGGGGAGTTGCCCCATCCCCAGGTCGGAAACCTTTATCGGCAACCCGAGAGAGACAAAGAATTCTTCTGTTTTCTTTATGCCCATATCGGCTGCACGGCGTTCATCTTTTTCATTTACCATCCAAACATTGCGTGCGTATCGTGCAAATTTGGAAGGGTCATCGGCAGATACATAGCGTGCCCAGCTTCCCCACACGGCGGTGAGCCCGGCTCCATGCGCAACGTCATATATACCGCTGATTTCGTGTTCAATCTGATGGCAGGCCCAATCGCTGGCCAGCCCGCAGCCTGTGATGCCATTGTGCGAGAGATTGGCAGCCCACATGATTTGGGCTTGAGCGTTATAGTTTTCGGGGTCATTGTAATACATAGGACCGTATTTAACTGTGGTTCGAAGCAGCGCTTCTGAAATTGAGTCGGTTAGCTCCGTGCACTCTCCGACTGAAGAGAAGTATCTGTCAAGCGTATGCATCATAGTATCGACTATGCCGCAAGCCTTTTGAAATTTAGGAAGAGTTCGGCATACTTCTGGGTTCATCACGGCAAATTTGGGCCGGATGAAGTCTCTGGTGAAGGACCTTTTCAGTTTGAGCTGCTCATTGGTTATCACAGATGTCCAGCTCGACTCGCTGCCAGAAGCGCAGATGGTCAGTACTACGCCGACGGGAAGTGTGCTTTTTGGGATAAACTCTCCGCTATAAATTGGCCACGCATCGTCTAGCCCGCTTGCAAGTGCCAAAGCTGCCGCTTTGGCCGTATCTATTACAGATCCGCCACCTACAGCCAGGAGGAAATCTATGTTTTCCGACTTGCCAAGAGCCGCGCATTCGTTTACCAGGTCTACGCGGGGATTGGGCTTAACTCTACCTTTTTCCACATAAAACAGGCCTGCCTTATCAAGAGAGTCCCGAATCCTTTGCTGAAGGTTGCCGACTTTATCAATATTCATGTCATAGACGACAAGAACGCGCTTTGCACCCCAGCTTATAAGTTCGCTGCCAACGTCATTTTCAGCACCACGGCCGAATATGAGCTTTGTAGGACTGTGAAATGTAAAATTTATCATTGCAGTCTCCTTAACGATTTGAACTGTACTCACCCTCCGGGGCGGTTATGCCGCCCTGGAGGGTTACACAACTTATTTGTTTGCAGCGCGAAGTACGTCAGCAACACCGTTTGCGTCAAGAACGCGATAGTTACCGGTGGTACGCTTGCCATAGAACACAGCCTTGTTGGCGAGCTCTGTGATCGTCTCCTCGGGCAGGATGCCAAGGCCAAGCTCCGGTATGCTGGTCGGCATTCCAAGGTGCCTGAAGAATTCCTCGGTGCGCTCAATCCCGCTCAGCGCGGCCGTCTTGTCGTCAGAATCCTTGATACCCCAGACATTGCGGGCAAACCGCGCCATCTTTGAATAGTCGTCCTGACTGGCATATCGTGCCCAGCTGCCCCAAATGGCCGTCAAGCCGGCGCCATGCGCCACCTGCTCGTACATTCCGCTTATCTCATGCTCGATTTGATGGCAGGCCCAGTCGCCAAAGCCCTTTCCGCAGCCGGTCAGATTGTTGTGGGAGATGCTTGCCGCCCACATTATCTGAGATGCGGCGTCATAGTTGTCCGCTTCGTCCATATATGCGTCCGCATACTTAATAGTGGTTCTCATCAGAGCTTCACCGATGGCGTCCGTTATCTCGGTGTCCTCATGGATTGCTGCAAAATATCTGTCCATGGTGTGCATGAGCGTATCGACAACTCCGCATGCTTTCTGAAACTTGGGAAGCGTAGCGCAAAGCTCGGGGTCCAGCATGGCAAACTTGGGCCTGACAAAATCCCTGGTAAACGAGCGCTTGAGTCCGCCCTCGGGGTTGGTGATAACGGTGGTCCAACTGGCTTCACTGCCCGAAGCTGGCTGCGTGAGTACAACGCCCACGGGATAGATATCGGTGGCGACATAGTCTCCTGTGTATATCGGCCACGCATCGTCCAGACCGCTTGCGAGGGCCAGCGCGACGCCCTTGCATGTGTCTATAACCGATCCACCGCCGACGGCCAGCAGGAAATCGACGTTTTCTTCCTTGCAGAGCTTGATGCATTCATTGACAAGGCCAATGCGGGGATTCGGCTGCACGCCGCCCTTGACCACGTATTCTAGCCCGGCGGCCTTCAGGGACTCGAGGACCCTGCCGAGCAGCCCGGACTCCTCCGCACTTTTGACACCGTGGGCCACGAGAAGCTTTTTTGCACCGTGCGCCTTGCATTCTTCGCCGACGCCGTTTTCAACTCCATGACCGAAAATGATCTTTGTGTGAGAATGATAGACAAAATTCAGCATTTCATATTCTCCTTATCTTAAAGTATTTTACCGTATTGACGTCATTACGCAAGCCCAGGAAACATTATGCACATCAATGACACGGCGGCAGTTCCACAGGTTGTGGCAATGACTGTTGTGATGAACATTGGAGGATAGACCTCTTTTAGCTCCATGTGGCACATAGGCAGCAGCATCAGTATTGAGCCACAGTACGGCATTGAATCCAGTGTGGTGGCTGCAAATACGGATACTCTGTGAACTGCGCCCACGTTTAATCCCATTTCCATGAGCTTTGGGGCAATTTGCGGCAGTGCAATCAGCTGACCTGTGGATGAACCGCCGGTAAGCATACACATCAGGGCGACGACTATCCAGCATATAAGTATTGGGTGTATGTCGATGGACAATATTCCGCCAAGTATCTGCTGAAAAGCGTCCGTATTTGTTACCACTGCCGCGAAACCGCATATCGCGCCCACAGTCATTGTCATGGGAACAGAGTCGGTTGCGCCGCGGCTGAGCATCGTTTTGAGATACTTTAGCTCCAGATGGCGTGAGAAAAGCAGCAATGACAGCAGGCAGCTTCCTATGAGGCACAGTACGATGTCCACAGCAAAAGCATTGAATACTATAAAGAGCGCAGCCATTGGCAGGACTGAAACAATAAATCCCGGCCTGCCGGAGTCACGGTCATACTTGGGGTCGAGTGCATGCAGGCTGAAAACTTCGCCGTTGCGTATAGCCCGGTTTATTACCGCGTTCATCAGCAGAAGAATTACCGCGATTTCAACGACAGCGCCCACTATTCCCGGGATGACAGCGACTGAGGCCGAAGTTCCGAGACATGTCATCGCCGCGACATTCGTCACCTGCGGGCTGCCGGGTATTGACAGCGTGAATGTGTACGAACCTGCACCCAGTACGCCAAGGATAAACCGCTTTGGTATACCGCAGCGTTCGAAAATCGCCAGTGCTATCGGATACATTAGCACTATTACCACTCCGGCCATAATGCCTCCCATGTTGAGGATGAAGCCTATGACCAGGATTACGCTCATTCCTATCAGGTTCTTGGCTGTCTGACTCTGGTTTGGTTTGAGCAGTTTGGACATTATTGTGTCCGAAATGGAGTATGCGGCTCCGCTTTCCATATAAATCCGCGACAGCAGGCAGCCAAACAGCATGAGGAAAAAGAAGCTCTTTACCGCTGTGTATACACCATCAATATAGGTTGTCGTAAGCGCTTCGAGGAACGGTACGCCTGTCAGCAGTATTACGACACATGCCCCCAAGAAAGTAGCCAAATATACCGACCATTCCTTGTAGCAAAAATAAATCACCACAAGAAACCCCAGTAGGCATCCGGCTATTCCCACTTAAAAACCCCCTTTAATACGGCAACAGACCGGTCTGTTGTTTTGTGAATTGAACCCGGGATGCACTCACATATGCTTCAGTTCGGACTCCGCTATGCGGTTTCTCTTGACCTTTGGAATGAGGTACATGGAGATGACAGCCAGGCAGGTCAGAATGATGGCATATGTGAATGAGGCTGTATAGCCGCCGGTTTTTGCGACGAGTGCGCTGGACACCCTCGGGGTTATTTGCGTGCAGATTATCATGTAGCCCATCATCATTATTCCATATATATTTCCGGCGTACATGGGACCATAGGACTTGTTGATCGCAACGGGGTATACGCTGTTGGTGGCACCAAATCCAACGCCAAGCAAAATATAGCCGATGTAGAACATGGGTACCGTGTTTGCGTTCATGAGTATGATGCACGACAGCACACACAGGACGCCGCATATTCCGTAAACATGCTTGTAATGGATCTTGTCGCAAAGCGCGCCAAGTATGAGTCTGCCGAGCACGTTTGCAACGTTGTAGACCGAAACGCCGACTGTGGCGACTGTAAGCGCAAAACCGGCATCAGTGATGAATACGGAAAGCCTGGGGAACATGATCATATACATCGTCGGGAAGAATCCGACGGCTATTGCCAGATGCCAAATCGGACGATGCTTCATAGCCTGTTTTGCGTTCAGACTCTCAAGATCTGCGTCGGCACCCTTGACCTTGCTTTCAACGTAGCCGGCGGGTATGTATCCGAGGGGGGCCTGAATTATTTTGACTGCGCACAGGATGCATATTATGCAGCAGCCGGCGCCGAACGCGAGCAGAGTCACATTGATGCTGGTCACATCCGTGAGGAAGGAGCAGAGAGGCGCAAGAAATGCGGAAGAGCCTCCGTGGCAGGCCATGCACAGACCGGATGCCAGGCCCCTCTTATCGGGGAACCAACTGGTTGCAACGTAGGTGGCGACGGTGTACGCTACGCCGTTACCGACGCCCTGCATAAAGCTCATAGTGATATAAAGCAGCCACAGCGCAGAGCTGGGAACAAAGCTGCTGAAAATCATGCCGAGGCCAAACATAAGGCATCCCAGGAAGAGGGTCTTCTTTGCACCCAGCTTACTCATGAGCCACCCGCCAATAAGAGCGCCTATGGCCCAGAACGTGAGCATTGTGGTACTGACATTTGCGATTTTATCAACCTCAATGTTGAGGCTTTCCGCCAGAGGGCTGACGAAAACCGAGGTGGAGTTGAGTACACCAGCGCATACAAGTATCACAAGGCATCTGACAAGAAGGCCATAGCGGTTTGTATGCGCAGCGGCAGAAGCATTACTCATACGATTTCTCCTTAATTAAATTTGGCATGGCAGGCTTCGTTGTGTGTTCAAAACCTTGTCTAAAAAATATCAATACTCGACAAGATTATCAATGTTCCATTTTCACTAAATGGACGGATTTTTTGTCGACTTTAACAGCGACATGGATGCAAATGTAAAAAGCATAAAAAGGAAGCCATTTTGGCTTCCTTTTTATGCTTTTAATAATATTTTGTATCAAAATGCGAAGGCAGCATTGTATCCGGACGTTGTAGCATCGGCAATGGTGCCGGTTTTTACAGCGTCGCCTACATAGAGCACCTTTTCGAAGTTGTCCTCGAGCTCAGCACGGAAGGGAATGTTGGAGTAGTTGCCCAGGGCCATTACAACGACATCAGCAGCCTTGGATTCTGTCTCGCCTGTGAGCATGTTTTTCATGCTTATTTCGCCGTCTCCCACACCTGCGATAGCATGGTTCACGATTATCTGCACACCCGAGTTCTCCAGAATGGACTGCAGCTCGTTGCGGTAGGTTCGGTAAATGGACATGCCGACTTCAGGCTGCATTTCAACCAAAGTGACATTGTTGGTACCGCACAGATAGTGGGCAACCTCCAGGCCGACATGGCCTCCGCCGATTACGGCTATATTTTTGCCCTCAAACTTTACACGGTCAAGAAGAACGTCATAAATATTGTATACATTAGGAGCATCCTTGCCGGGAATGTTGGGCACGATCTGCTCGCCGCCTACGGCAACAATTACACCGCAGGGATTGAGCTCCTTGAGCGTGTTCAGGTCATACGGGCAATTGAGGCGCACATCTATGCCATACTCACGCATTTCAGCCTTTTGAGTGGCAATGAACTCGGAGACCATGTGCTTCATCGGAGCTTTGGACGCGAGGATCGCGCTTCCACCCAACTCGGCGGACTTTTCAAAAATTACAGGGCAATATCCTCTCTTTTTCAGAACCAGAGCAGCCTGCATGCCGGAGGGGCCGCCGCCTATTACCGCTACAGCTCTGCCGTTACCGTCCTTTACAAGCTTGTCCTCGCCGAGAACAGTGGCTTTGCCGCTTACCGGGTTAACGGCGCACTGCAGCTGCCTGTCGGCTACGACCGATTTGTTGCAGTTCATGCAGCCCAGGCACTTGCGTATGAGGTCTTCCCGCCCGGCTTTGGTCTTTTTCACAAAGTCGGGATCTGCTATATGTCCACGGCTGATGCCTACGAAGTCGGAGACACCCTCTTCCAGAAACGCCTCGGCAGTTTGCGGGTCCTTTATCGTGTTGACGGCAATAATGGGTACCTTGACGTTGGCCCTGATTGTTTTGGCGAGATCTTTTCTCCAGCCGGCAGCATAATAGCAAGGCTCTATCATCTTGGCAGCGCTCGCGTATACACCGCAGGTAACGTTCAGATAGTCGACGTATGGCTCAAGTATTTTGGCAATTTCGACGCAGGCGTCCAGGTCATTGCCGCCTTCTATAAAGTCGTTGCCGTTGATGCGGGCGCCCACGACGAAGCCGGAGCCAACAACCTTACGTATGCCCTTGAGAATGTCCACCACAAAACGACAGCGATTCTCCACAGAGCCGCCGTATTCATCGGTCCTCTTGTTGGTATAGGGGCTGAGGAACTGCTGAAGAAGATAGCCGTGACCGGCATGCAGCTCAACGCCGTCAGCGCCAACTCGCTCGGCATTTTGAGCGGCAGCAACAAACTTGTCCGTTATGTACTGGATGTCATCCTTTGTCATCTCGCGAGGCAATATAACGTCTCTGTTCTTTACGTTGTTGAGCAGGGCACTGGGGGCCAGAGCCTGCTTCCCGCCGTTCACAGCCGGGGGCGCCTCGCGGCCGCCATGATGCAGCTGAATAAAAGTTTTTGCTCCATAGCGATGGATTGCGTCAATCATCTTCTCAAAGCCAGGGAGATTCTTTCTGTCGCCGATGCACAGCTGCCTCGGATTGCAGTGCCCTGTCTCGATGTCTACACTCGTAAACTCCGGAAGAATGAGGCCGCAGCCACCCTTGGCCCGATCGGCATAATAACGTATCATTTCATCCGTGGGCTCGCCGTCTCTGGAACAAAGACCAACACCCATCGACGTCATTACAACGCGGTTGCGAATCTCAACCTTTCCAATATACCCTCGTTCAAACAGCTTTTCATATTTCATTAAGCTCGGCTCCTTTTGCGTTATCAGCTTTCACACACATCGGCGACGGCCATGCCTCCGCCGCCCTATGCTTCAATACTAACAAAAGGCAAAACCGGGTTAAATGTTTGATTCCTATAAAATGGCCCTCATTTTAGTTTGATTTGACAGCGCATAGAGCCAAGATGTGGTATGCCGATACAAGGTGGTTGCAATTTTGCGAAAAGTATGGCAAACTTATATTTATTAAAATGACCACTGATTCTCACAAAGGAGCTGGGAACAATGCTGTTTTCTTCTATAATCGAGCTGCTTTCGGAGAAATTTACTTTGTCCGATGTACAGTATTTGAGCGATTATGACATAGCAGACATATCGATATATTCCAGCGAGACGCCGGAATTGAGCAAAAATGTTTTGTATTTTTGTGATGTACGCGCTCTGAAAGGCAATAAGCTTCGTGCGTCCGTCCTATATTATGGAGATTCGGACGAGCGGTTTTCAGAGCCGCCTGCTATCAACTGCGCAAGAATAAGTGCGTCTCAAATGGGTGCGATATTTGAGTACCTGCGTTGTACCTTGCGCACGGAACTTGACATGCAGAAAGACTACTTTGACTCTCTTTGCATGATGCTCGAGGGGCGCGACCTTTCTACAATAATGAATAAGCTCAGCCAGAAAATGAACAATTTCTACGCGGCAATTGACGTTTCCGGAAAGGTGCTCGCACACTCGGAAAACTTCGTGGTGAACTATGCCGTATGGATGCGAAGCATTGAGCGTGGTTACTGCGTGGAAGAGCTTATGAATTTTA
The DNA here is from genome assembly GCA_900546485.1 of uncultured Eubacteriales bacterium. Lineage (GTDB taxonomy): Bacteria > Bacillota > Clostridia > Oscillospirales > Oscillospiraceae > Scatomorpha. The sequence continues at coordinate 13,823 of URDK01000039.1, read as the reverse complement.
TAGAAAAAGTGCGCAATGAGAACAAATCGTGCTCCGGGGTACCGTTTGTCATCTACTGTGGTATGGCAAACAAGTACATAATGTGTGGGCGAGTCGTCTCAAAGGGCAAGATAATCGGCTATGTTTTTCTGCTCAAAGATGAGAACTACTTTGACGCCTGGGATAAGCAGCTGATACCCCTGCTGGCCAAGGCTGTAAAAGACAGTATTCTGCGCACAAAAGGAACGTCTGACATAGACGCGGTCAAGTATAATGATTTTCTTCTTGCGGCAATATCGGGCGCGCCGTCAACCGTTTCACGACGTATGATTACCGCAGGAAGGCTGAAATTTCCAACCCGGATGCGTGCAATCGTTGTACAGCCCCGCTTTTGGCAGGGAGAAAACTTTGTAGCCAACCAAATACGGCCTATACTTCTTAAGGAACTAAACAATATTCCAAACGCAATTTACGACAACAGCCTTGTTGCAATTCTTCCTGTTGACAATAACGGCGATATTAGCGCCGATAATATGAAAAAGCTCAACAGCATTGTCGCGGAAAAGTATATTTACATTGGTATATCAAACGCCTTTAACAGCCCTGATAACATACAGGAAAATGTAAACCAATGCAGAGCTGCGCTCTCCTTCGCTCTGCGTATGCCGGTGCAGGAGAATATATTTTTCTACTCTGACTACGCTTTCTTCGACCTGCTTGACAGCGCAAGCAATAAAACAGCTCTTAAAGCCTGTGTGCATCCTCTGCTTGGTAAACTGGAGGCCCTTGACGCACAGAAAAAGTCAGATTTGTATAGGACTCTCTGCGTATATGCGCAAACTGGGTTTGATAAGAACCGGACGAGCGATATACTGGGTATCCACCGGAATACCGTTAACTATCGTATCCAGCAGATAGAACAGGACTTTAATATCAACTTAAGCGACCCAAAACTTATCTTTCCGCTAATGTTGTCAGTTGAAATAGATTCATTCGAAAAACGCAAATTTATAACCGACATAAACAGCGCTTTAGGCTAAATAATGGATCCGGGACAGATCATCTGTCCCGGATCTTTATGTCTATAACTATCTGTACGGTAGTGTCAAGAACGGAGCTTATCGTTATAGACGCTGAAGGGAAGAGCATGGTACGTCGTGTTTTATCACGCCCAGATAGCGTAGCCAAAGGGACCAAGCTCATTACATGTAAAAGAGGAAGACATTAGCGGTTCATGTTCGGGAACCAAATCAGGAATGGCGGTTACAATATCGCGTGCGTTTATTGCCACTGTGATTACGTCTTTATTATAAGAACGCTCAAATACATAGAGGCCCTTATCATCGGTGAACAGCTTGCGATACTTGCCATAGATCAGTGTTTTGTTATTGCTGCGTAAAGATATCAGTTTTTTAAAGAACTCTCTTTCGTCATATACCGCATCGGTCCACGGCATGGGGCCTCGCAGCGTATACTCGGTATCTCCGTTCATGCCGAGCTCATCTCCATAGAATACACAGGGAACGCCAGGCGCCATGAACAGGAATACTTCCGCAAGCCGCAGCCTGCGAATATCGCCTCGACAATATGAAAAGAATCTGTTTACATCGTGACTGTCAAGCAAATTGAGCTGCCCGCGCAGTATTCCGGACGTATATCGGTAGTTCATCTGAGTAACACGCGCATCAAACTCGGTCGCATTGATGAGTTCGGTCCCGAAAAAGTCGCGGCAGTTTTTTCGGAAGTCATAATTCATGGTGGAATCAAACATATCTCCCTGCAGCCAACTTTCGGCGCTCTCCCATATCTCGCCTATCATGACACTCTTGGGGTCAACTGCTCGGGTTGCGTGTTTGAACGCCCTCCAAAAATCCCTGCTTACCTCATTGGCTACATCAAGGCGCCAGCCATCCACATGGTGTTTTTCTATCCAATAAGTCCCTACGCCGACAAAGTGGTCCAAAACTTCCGGGTTGGAGCTGTTGAGCTTCGGCATTTTTCGTTCATAGGCAAAGCAGCTGTATGTAGGCGGCTCATTCTCATCCTCTGGACGGATGACAGGGAATTTCAAGTCGTAGAACCAATCCTTGTACCTGGAATTCTCTCCGCTGCGTACAACATCGTCGAAAGCGAAGAAGTACCAACTGCAGTGATTGAACACCCCGTCTATTATGATCCGCATACCTTTTGAATGCGCTTGCCTTACCAACTCATCGAAATCCTCGTCTGTGCCTAAGTTCGGAGAAATGTGATGATAATCCAGTATGTCGTATTTATGATACTCACCGGCTACGAATACCGGATTGAGATAGAGGCAATTAAAGCCCATTTCAGAAATATAATCTAAGTTTTCGGTAATGCCCTTGATCGTGCCGCCCAGCCTTGATTTAAGCTTCAGCCCATTTTCCCACTCAACTTCATCGGCTGCATCACTGATATTGCGCTTGCTTGTGGCAAAGCTGTCGGGAAAGATGTTATATACAATTGCGTGTTCCAGCCATTCCGGTACGGCGCTTATCTCCTCGCGCCGCATGAACGGATACTGATAGTATTCGCTTCGTTCGCTGGGCAAGCGCGTCGAAAAGATATCGGCAAACAAGAACAAATGCTCATCCGAGTCTATCAGCTCAAAATAATAGCACACGCGGGTATAAGGACTTTCAAAAGTGGCTTCGTATATATCAAAAATCAGATCCGAGGCTACCTTTTCCATCTCAATGGGGGTGAATACGATAGGGTCTTCCGGATGCACTCTATCCCCGTAACAAAGTATGCAGCGGGTGAGATCATCTTTGGCCGTCCTGATGCGAATGGTTAATCTGGTCTCGCTGCTTGCAAAGGCATATTGTGAAAGCGGAATATGTGTAATGGCCTGGCGAAGAATCATGTCAAATTTCCTCTCTATTCTAGTAAATCATCCTTTGACGCCGCCCGCAGTGAGGCCGGAGACCATGTATTTTTGTATCTTGAAGAAAATCAGCAGCAAGGGTATCGACGCGAGTATGCTCGCCGCGGTGAACAGAGGCCACGAGCGCGTGTAGTCGTTGCTTTGAAGCTGATACAATCCTGCTGCAAGCGAGTAATGGTTGCTCTCCAGCAGAAATGTCGTGGCAAAAAGATATTCGTTCCAGACGGTTATCAGCACCATTACGCAGGTGACAACTATAGCCGGTTTGGCCAATGGCAGCACGATCTGCCAAATCATTTGCGCATCGTTAGCTCCGTCTATTTTTGACGCCTCTTCTATTTCAACGGGTATAGTGTCAAAATAGCCCTTCATATTCCAGATGGCGAATACACACATGCTTCCTGTGTAAATAAGGATCAGCCCTGCGTGGGAATTAAGCAGACCGCCGAGTCGGAGTATGCGGTAATAGGCAAAGAGAGAGAGCACCTGCGGGAAGGCATTGAGCACGAGCAATACCCTTAGGAAAGGACGTCTGCCTTGAAATCGCCAGCGAGAACAGGCGTAGGCTGCCGTTACGGCACAGAGCATGGCGAGGGCGACCGTTCCGATGCTGAGCAGCAGCGAGTTTTTAAGCCAGATCAGAAACGGTTCGTCGAATAATATTACGCGATAGTTTTCCAATGACGGATCGGAAGGAATAAAAGAAAAGTCTCCTGATAGGGAAGTGCCTGTGCCGGAAAATGAGACACTGACAGCATATAAAATGGGTACCAATGTTATGAAGCACAGGAGAATGAACACGATATTGAGCGCCGCATAGCTCATACGCTCTTTGGTTTTGCGCTTCATGCTCAATCCTCCCTCAGGCTTTTGTTTGTGGCGAACGAGAAGACAATGATTATGACAAACAGCAGCATGCTGACCGCGCTGGACAGACCGTAGTTATTCGACGCGAAGGCGTTTTGATGCACATATGTGATCACCGTGTTCAACGTAGCACCTGTCATGTATCCGCGCTGCTGCGTAAGCAGATATATAATGTCAAACTGCTTGAAGGTTATAAAGGTGGTCATCACAGCGGCGGGCGCTATCACCGGACGGATGCTTGGGATGGTTATATTCCAAGTCTGCGTCCAGAAGCCGGCACCATCCAACCTGGCGCTCTCATATAGACTGCGGTCAACGCTTTGCAGGGCGCCGTCGATCGTGGAAATCATGAATGGCAGCGCCATCCAGAGATTCAACACCATGCAGGATATGAAAGCCATTCCGTTGTTTGCGAGGAAGTCCACTTTGCCGAAGCCGAGCGCCGTAATCCACTTGTTCAAAAGTCCCAGCTCAGTGTTGAACACCCCCACGCGCCAGAGCAGTATGGATATGTAGGCGGGCATTGCCCACGGTACCATGAGGAGCGTCTTATAAAGACGGCTGAGTTTTAATTTCGGTGCGTTTAGGCCGAGAGCGATCAGGAAGCCTAGCACGAGCTGTATGACCATGTTGAGCACGGTCCAGAGCAGCGTCGTGCCCAGCGCGGTCAGGAACCCTGAGTCGAACTTGAACAATGCTCGGGAATAATTGCCCAGCCCTATGATCTCGTAGTCCTGCCAGTGATAGAGATTCATGTTCGTGAGCGAGATATATCCTGTGTAAGCGATGGGAAAAACAATGATGACAAGTATCAATATCATTGCCGGGGCGCACCAGCACCAGGGCTTCATGTTACGCCTTAACCTCATGGTAACGCCTCCAAAAATGGGGCGGCGATTATGCCGCCCCTGAATGTATCTAAACTCATTGCATATCCGCTATGGCCTGAAGCGCTGCAGCCTGGGCTTCCTCTGCAGCAGCTGTTGCGTCCTGGCCGTTCTTATTCACGGCGGCAAGCATGCTGTCTACCGGTCCCCACATGACGTTCATTTCAGCCGCGTTAGGCATGGGCTGTGCAGTATCGGCAGTGTGTTCAATGGCTGCGATTATCTCGTCGCCGCCGACGTCCGGGTCGTCGTAGGAAAGAGAGTTTGCCGGGGCGCAGCCGCCCGCTTTGGCGAGGGCTATGCCAACTTCGGGGGAGGCGAGAGCCTCGAGCGCCAGACCGATCGCTTCACCCTTGGTCGAGGCTGCGGTCTTCAAAACGCCGATACCCTGAATTCCGGAGAACGGAGCCATGGGCTCGCCGTTGGGAAGCGTGATATCAGAGAGGGACGCAACACCGAGATTTATGCCGGCGGCACGTATTCCCGGCACGAGCCACGGGCCGCCTATTATGGCCTGAGCCTTGCCCTCATTGAAAAGCGTTGTGACTGTGTTATAGTCTCCGTCCGCCTGCAGGTCGGCAAACTTCTTGTTGTACTCCACAGCTTCTATGGTCTTAGGGTCATTGAGGCCGGGGTTGCTTTCGGCGTCGAGTATGTATCCTCCAAATCCATTTATGAACGGTGAAACATTGTAGGACGTGGAGTGCTGATTGACAACGGCGTAAGTACCGGCAGCCGTATCAGTGTTTGCGACCATATACTCATACAGCTCCTCTGTGGTGGAGGGTACATCTCCCTGCCAGAGATCCTTGTTGTAGAGGAAGAGCAGAGTCTCGAAGTATAGGGGAAGCAGATACTGCGTGCCATCTATCTGACCGGCCTCCACAGTGAGCGGCAGGTCATCAGCCCAGATGCTTTCATCCACGAGATTGGTAAGCGGCTCCAGAATATCCATGGCAACAAAAGTTCCCAGACTGTCATGCGCCCAGAGATACATATCCGGGCCGTTTTCAGCGTCGCCGCCGTAGAGCTTGAGCTGATCTGAAAGGCCTGTGCGCTTTTCAAAAGTGACTGTGACGCCGCTTTCGGCAAGCTTCGGGTTTATCGTATCGGCGATTGCCTGCATGAGCGTTTCGTCACCGTCATGCCAGACTGAAAGCTCTGTTGCTTCAGGAGCTGCGGATGACGGCGGACTGCTTTCAGGGGCGGAGCTTTCGGTGACTGGCTCATTTGCGGTTCCGCAGGCTGCGAGCATGCCAATGCATATCAGCACACTCAGAAGGACAGAAATGATCTTTTTCATAATGTACTCCCTTCTCATTTTTTGCTTGCCACTTAATAAGCACACAATAAAACGATTTATTATATTTTATTGTGTTATTGACGATATTATCTTGCAATACTTGAAACAATAATGTATTATGTGTACAAATATTATCATCTATATACAGGCGTGTCAATGAATTCGTCGTTCGCTAATTCAACAAATTAGTAAACCGTTTACCTGTTTTATGAAAGGTGTTTTCTATGCCAACTACTATTCGAGATATTGCCAGAGAGGCCGGAGTTTCGACCGCTACCGTCAGTAAAGTGATAAACAACAAAATGTATGTGGCGCCTGCGACCAGGGAAAAAGTGCTGCAGATAATGAAAGATTTGAACTATTCTCCCAATGTATCTGCTTCAAATCTGGCAAGAAAGGCTACAAAAACTGTTTTTTATGCCGATAGTTTCCACAAAGGGCTGCCATATCAAAATCCCCATATGTTTGATATTATCTGCGGCGTAAGTTATGAGCTTGGCCGAAAGGGATATCAATTGTCACTGTTCAATTTATCTTCATCGCCGAAGCAGGTCGTAAGCGATCTTGAAGAAATGATCTCAGCAAAAGCCGCCGATGGCATCATCATAAACAGTTCGTTTATTACCCCGAAGCTGGAAAGACTGATATTGCAATATGATTTTCCGCAGATCTGCATAGGAGAACCTGCTTTTGATTCGATACTTTCTTGGATAGATACCAACAATTCGCTTTCAGCAAATCTTGCTGTTGAACACTTGCTCCAGTGCGGATGCAGAAGGCTGGCATTTATGGGCGGGCAGGAAAGCGATAAGATATTTATGGACAGGTTAAAGGGCTTCAAGATTGCGCTCAGAAAGAATGGCCTCGAATTGCTGGACGGGTATATTACCTATAACGAACCAGATGTGAATGCGATTTTTCAATCCGCGCTGCGGCTTCTTGAACTGCCGGCACCGCCGGACGGTATCGTGTGTACCAACAGCCTGATGACTGTCGGCACGATGCGTGCGATAAAGGAAAAAGGACTCTCGGTGCCTGATGAGCTCTCATTGATCGCGTTTGACGACTATCCGTACTCTTCGATCATAACTCCGGCACCTACCGTTATCGATATTGACTTGTTTAGTCTCGGAGTAAATGCAGGAAGCCTGCTTGTACGTAAAATAAAAGATCCAGCCATGCTCGTTCAAACTTACACTGCCCTGCCGCGTCTCATTCAAAGGGAAACGACCCGGATGAAATAGTGAGACATGATATTTATATATACGGCGGCCTACACGCGAAGCTTAAACCGGGAGCTTTGCCGCGCTTCACGCTCTCAGCCATTTCGCGTATCAAACCGTCGTCACAAGTTTTATAAGGATGATTCGTAAATGGCTGCAGTGCAGTTTGTGATGAACAGCCGCTTATTTACCGAAATATTCAATCGCTTACAATAAACGCGTCGTAACCACGTGTAAAAGGCGAAGCCCGGAGGGCCGTACGGCCCTCCGGGCTTCGCTTACATTAGGCGTGCTGTTATACATAGCTGCGCGAGATGCCGCAGAGAGTGGCGGTTTCGCGTTGGGTGAGGGGTTTGGAGCCGCGCAGGCCGTAGCGGAGCTTAATTATCTCTGCCTCGCGCTCGCTCAGTACGCTGTCCACGCACTCACGCAGGCGCATACAAGTTTCGCTGTCGCCGATGCGCTCGGCCATGTCGTCCTCCTGCGAGATTATGTCCATAAGCGACAGTGTGTTTCCGTCTCCGTCCACGTCTATTGACTCCGACAGCGAAACATCGCCGGCGGATTTCCTGAGTGCGCGGAAGTACATAAGTATCTCATTTTCGCAGCAGCGTGAGGCATATGTGGCCAGGCGGACGCCCTTTTCGGGGCGATAGGTGTTTATACCCTTGATGAGACCTATGGTGCCGATGGAAATGAGGTCGTCGGCATCGTCGGCCTGGGTGTAGTACTTCTTGATTATGTGCGCGACAAGTCGGAGATTGTGCTCGATGAGCACATTGCGAGCTTCAATATCGCCCTCCAACCAGAGGTCTACGTATTTTCGCTCTTCCTCCGGCGAGAGCGGGCGTGGGAACGAGCCTGACGCGGGACCCAGTCTCAGCATTAAAAATGCGCTCGAGAGCAGCATCATAAAAGCTCCAGCTAGCAAAATAAGCACCACCTTATCAATGATGCTACATTCTATTCACCTACCGCAAGTACACTTTCGACTTTCATCGCTGTCCAAGGCCAAAAAACAAACCCGCCTCCTGAATTCGCCAGGGAGGCGGGCTTGTCATCTAATCACATGCGCAGGGCTTACCACTGCGTAAGCTCGAGATAGAGGTTCTTGTACTGCCTTGCGGAGCGAGTCCAGGACACGTCCTTGGCCATGTCGCGCTGGACGACCTCGTCCCAGTGATAGCGGTTGGTGAAATACACGGTCTTGGCGCGGTTGATGGCGTCGAGCAGCAGGCCCGCGTCGTAGCGGTCGAAGGTGAAGCCGTTGCCGTCGCCGGTGAAGTTGTTGTAGGGCTCCACGGTGTCCTTTAGTCCGCCGGTCTCGCGCACGATGGGCAGCGTGCCGTAGTGCATGGCATTGAGCTGTGTGAGCCCGCAGGGCTCAAAGCGGGACGGTACCATCAGGGCATCCGCGCCGGCGTAGATACGGTGCGCCCTCGCCTCGTCGTACTGTATGCAGGCGCTGAAGGTACCGCGGTAGGCGCCTTCGTAGTAGCGGAAGGTGTCCTCATACTGCTTGTCGCCGGTGCCGAGTATGATGACCTGGGTGTTGCCGTCAAGCACCTGCGGGATGATGGAGCTGACGAGGTCGAGTCCCTTCTGATTGGTGAGACGGGAGATAAGGCCGATGACGAACTTGCTATCGTCCTCCTCGAGGCCGAGCTCGCGCTGGAGAGCGCGCTTGTTGGCCATCTTGTGCTCGAGCACATTGCCGAGGCCGTAGTTCTCCGCAAGCGCCGGGTCAGTCTCCGGGTTCCACATCTCGTAATCTATGCCGTTGACGATGCCGCGGAGCTTCCAGTTGTGATAGCGCAGGTGCTCCTCAAGACGCTCGCCATACTCGGCGGTCTGTATCTCCTGGGCGTAGGTGCCGCTCACAGTCGTTATGCGGTCCGCGTAGGCAAGGCCGCCCTTGAGCATGTTGGCTTCCACATAGTCCTGCTGCAGCGCGCCCATGTTGAACACGCTGCCGGGCAGGCCGGACCAGTATTTGATGGTGGGTATGTTGTAGACGCCCTGGAAGCGGAGATTGTGGATGGTGAGCACGGATTTTGCACGTCCGACCGGGGTGTCATGGAACAGTGTGCGCAGATACACCGGTACGAGCGCCGCCTGCCAGTCGTGGCAGTGGACGATATCGGGTATCCAGTTCATGTAGTTGAGCGCGGCCAGCGCGGCCTTGGCAAAGAAGCAGTACTTCGGGATGTCGTCCACGAGGTTGGTATAGGGGTTGCCCGAGGTGAAGAACTCCTGATTGTCAATGAAGTCATACACCACGCCGTCGCATATGTACTCCATTATTCCGACGTAGTAGTTGCGGCCGGTCTTGCCGAGGTCCATGTAGAACTCGCCGCGGTAGACCATCTTGTTCTGATACTCCTGCGGTATGCAGGCATAGCGGGGAAGAATGACGCGGACGTCGCAGTTGAGCCTTGCCAGCTCACGGGGCAGGGCGTACATCACGTCTCCAAGGCCTCCGGTCTTGACGAAGGGGTGGCACTCGGAGCCGATGAATGCGATGCTCCTGCGCGGCATATCCGGCATCTCGACCACGGGCACCGGCTCCTCCACGACGGGGGCGGGCTCCTCAAGAACAGGCGCCGCAGCAGCTTCAACGACAGGGGAGGGCTCCTCGGCGACGGGAGGTTCCTCGACAACGGCGGGTTCCTCATCGGGGACAGCCTTGACAGCAACGGCCTCAGCTGCGGGAACATCCTCAGCTATGGGCGCGGCCTTCTCAACTATGGAAACGGGCTCATCCGCAACGGGCGCGGGTTCCTCGGCGACAGGGACGGGCATTTCGACCGCGGGAGTGGCCTCATCCACGATGGGGGCGGGAGCGTCCTCAATGGTGGGTGCAGTTTTTTCGACAGCGGCTTCGGTCTTTTCTTCAGCCGGAGCGGTTTTCTTTGCAGCGGACGCGGCTTTTTTCGAAGTGGAAGCGGCCTTCTTTGCAGCGGGCTTGGCCTTCTCAACGGCAGTAGCTGCCTTTTCATCGGTGAGGACAGCTTTCTTTTCGGCGGATGCGGTCTTTTTGGCGCCGGAAGCAGTTCGCTTGGCAGCGGGCTTGGCCTTTCCGGCAGCAGCGGCTTTTTCTTCAACGGGTGCGGCTTCTTTTACGGTGCTGGCCGCCTTCTTCTCTGCGGTCTCAGCCTTCTTTGCGGTGGAAGCGGATCTCTTGGTGGTGGAGGAGGTCTTCTTTGCGGCGGGCTCCGCCTTCTCAGCAGCAGGCGCGGACTTCTCCGCGACGGGAGCCTCTTTATTTGCGAGCGGGGTTGTATCCTTCTCGATGGTATCAGTTTTCTTTCGTGCCATGACGAATCTTCCTTTCGGCTATCATTGATCATTGAGGCGAAAGTGCCTCAACGGATGGGGAAAGCTGTGAGCATTCGGGCGCGGCGTTAGTACAGGTGCTGTTCCTGTCCACTCCCAGGCTTCGGCAGAAGCGCTGACGGGCGTGGCGTCAATATGGCATCAATGACGGGCATACCAGCCAATCCTTTCAATGCCACCATTTACATTATATCACAGTATGCTGCGAAGAAAAAGTCTGGTTTGCTGTCGCGGAGAGAAGATTACCGGCTGCTTTACGCCAGATTATAACATTCTGCACAAAAGAAATGCATTGAAAAAAGTCCCCTGCGCGCCGCAAAGCGCAGGGGACTTTTATATGAAAACATTACACGAAGTATATAAGGTATATTGATACACTTGTAACTGCAAGCGATATGAGGTTTACAAGCCCGCCCATGCGCAGGTAATCTTTGAAGCGGTAACCGGGTACGCCTATCATGGTCATGGGTGTTACGCTTATTGGCGTCGCGAGCGCAACCTTGATGCCGGAGGCGGCGGAGAGGACAAGCGGAGTAGCGTCGCAGTTCATGCCCTGCGCTACGGCAAGGGTTATGGGTATGAGTATTGCGACGGAGGCGTTGTCGCTCATGAAATTGCTCAGCAGCGAACCTATTATGAAAAGGACGATGCAGATGACAAAGGGAGAGCTGAGGCCGCCGAAAAGATTTATGACCGTGCTGGCAATGATTTCGCCCGCGCCGGAGCTGTCCATGCCCTTGGAGAAGCCGATAGCGCCGGCGGCTATGATAATGACGGACCAGCTTATGCTCGAGAAGGCCTCTTTCTCGGTGATACAGCGGGTGAGTATCAGCGCACAGGCACCAGCGAGAGCTGCAAAGCCGGAATCCGCGCCACAAACCAGCAGCACCACTACGCCGAGCGTGACCACCAATGTGAACCAGGTCTTGAACACGGGAATATTGTTTTGCTCAGGGTCGGTTATCTGTTCCTGAGAAGGAGGTATTTCCTCAAAGTCGAACCATCGCGACTGCAGGTCGTGTCCCAGGAAAATATAAAAGCCTATGACTATCAGCAGGGCGGGGAGATTTACCGCTGTGGGTTCAAAGAGCCCGAGCTGGCGAAAGCCTGACTCGCTGAGCAGAGCGCCGGCCGTGACCATGCTTGTGGCGCTTATTGTGGTGAGGTTATTGCCAAGCACAGAGGCCACGCCGAGCGGGAAATAGGTTTGCTTGCGGGATATCCTGCCGCCGGAGCGGACGACAAGGCTGTCTATAACCGGCATGAGTATTGCAACAGTCAGAGAGCCGTTCAGAAATACGCTTATAAACGACGCAATTATGAGTATAACGGCTATGAGCAGCTTCTCGTTGGAGCCTACGAATTTGTAGAGTATGCGGCTTATCCTCGCCGCCAGACCCGTTGTGAACCATGCACGCCCGATGACCATCATACCGGCCATGAGGAAGATGGCTGAGTTCGAAAAGCCGGAATAGGCGTCTGCGAAGGAGATGACCCCTGTCGCGGCCATGGCAAGCATGGCCAGTATGGTCGTTACGGCAAGCGGAACGGCTGGTATACAGTAGAGTACAAGCGCGGACGCCAGTATTATCAGTGCCACTGTGCTCAGTTCCATATTCCCCTCCATATGTCAAAAAACTGACTTTTTCTTTCTTTAAGCAGGCAGGCGCCATGGCCTGCCTGCCGCTTTGTGTTTAATTAGATGTTCCTGGCAATTTCATATGCGCCGGAGACGCAGGTGCGGATGTTGCCCACCTGGAGCGCGTCGCCGGTAGTATACACCTGAATGCCGGAGCCGGCCAGTTCCGCTGTCATGTTGCCGCGCGGGCGCAGACCTATGGCCATGACGACAGTGTCGGCCTCGAGGGTCGTTTCTGTGCCGCTGGCCATGGACCTTATTACGGCACCCTCGTCGTTTACCGCGGCGATAGCGTTCCCGGCCATGATCTTGACATTGTAGTGGTCAAGCAGGTCCAGAAGCATGGTTTTGACCGCCTTTGGCACGACGGGACCGGAGCTCATTACGCTGTCGAGAGCCTCTACCAGCGTCACGTCGCAGTGCTCGTAGGCCGCCAGGTCGTAGGCCAGCTCGCAGCCGGTCATGCCGCCGCCTACTACGACCACCTTTTTGCCGGGCTTAACATTTTTCATGAGCACATCGTAGCAGCCCGCGGTCTTGTAGTGGTCGATTCCCGGAATTTTGGGCATGAAGTGGGTGGAGCCAACGGCGAGAATGACGGCGTCGGGGCGCAGAGCCTTTATTTTGTCGGCGTCCATGGGGCAGTTGAGGTTGACTTTGACGCCGAGTTCGGCCAGCTCGCGCTGATACCAGCGGTTCAGGGCGGCGATTCCGTCCTTGAAGGGGTGACTTCCGGCCTCTATGAGATGGCCGCCGAGCTTGCCGCTGGCCTCATACAGCTCCACGTCATGACCGCGGAGCTGGCAGGTGCGTGCGGCCTCCATACCGGCTACGCCGCCGCCTATGATGAGGACCTTCTTGCTGACAGGTGCCTTGCTGACGCCATAAATGAGCTCGTGCATGGCCGCGGGGTTCACTGAGCAGAGCGGCACGCCGCCGGCGAGGTTGGTCTCTATGCAGTTGGTGCAGGCTATGCAGGGGCGTATGCTGTCCTCCTTGCCCATATAGACCTTTTCGGGATAGTGAGAGTCCGCGAGGGAGGCACGGGCTAGGGTAACGCCGTCGATGCTGCCGTCTGCTATGGCGCGCTCGCACATCTCGGGGTCGTCCATTTTGCCGGCGACGAATACCGGGATGCTAACGGCGCGCTTTACCTGCCGGGCAAACTGTATGTTGTAGCCCTTGGGCATATAATAAGGGCCGACACAATAGTAAAAGGTGTCATAGGTTCCGGTGTTTACGTTGAGCATGTCCACGCCGTAGCTCTCGAACCTTTTGGCTATCTCCACAGCTTCCTCTATACTGCGTCCGACCTCATTCTCTCCGGTGAGAGTGCTTTTGTTATAGCCGGCCATAAATGTCTTCATGCACATGCGCATGGAGACGGGGAAGTCCCTGCCGCAGGCGGCCTTGATGCCCTGGATTATCTTGCGGTGAACGGTGAGACGCCCATCCAGATCGCCGCCGTACTCGTCGGTGCGATGATTGGTATAGGCCATGGCAAACTGGTCTAGCAGGTAGCCCCAGTGCATGCCGTGTATTTCAACGCCGTCATAGCCCCAGCCCTTGGCGAGCTTGGCGAGCTTAATCATATCGGCGATTTTTGTCTCAATTTCTTCCTTGGTCAGCTCGTCGGTGAGCTTGTCGGGCTCCTTGTACTTGGGTATTGCGGAACAGCTTT
>URDK01000038.1 GCA_900546485.1 uncultured Eubacteriales bacterium | reverse complement strand
GGGTCTAAGGGGGAACCCTCGCCGGGGGTTCCCCCTTCTTGCATTCGCACTTCAGCTGTTCTGATACTCTGTCGGGGATTTGCCGGTGAACTTTTTGAAGGTGCTGCTGAAGTAGGCTATGTCACGGTAGCCGACGCGTTCGGCGGCTTCGCTGACGCGGAGGCGGCGTTCGCGAAGGAGGTGCATGGCCATGTGCATGCGGCAGGCGGTGATATAGCTGTTTAGGGTATAACCCGTCTCCTTCTTGAAAATATGGCTCAGGTGCCCCTCGCTCAGCTCCACGCTGCGGGCCACGGCGCTCACGTTCAGCTCCGGGTCGTTGTAATTCGCGTTTATGTACTCTATCGCCTGCATTACGTTCCGGTTCTTCGAGCTTATCTCTGCAAAATCGCCGGGGCGCGCCTGCTCGCGGCCGCGGCCGGAGATGCGCTGCACCGCCGCCTCCAACTCCCCGTCGTGAAAGGGCTTGAGCAGATAGTCCACCGCGCCGAGCTTCAGCGCCGACTGCGCGTAGGAAAAGTCGCTGTACGCGGTGAGCAGTATCACGCTCGCACCGCAGCCCTCCTCACGCAGACGCCGGAGCATCTCCAGCCCGTCCATGCGCGGCATGCGTATGTCGGTCACGACGATGTCTGGCCGCTCACGCGCGATGAGCTCCAGGCCCGCCTCGCCGTTCGAGGCCTCGCCTACCACCTCGCAGTCCACGGAGGCCCAGTCCACAGCCATGACTATGCCCCGACGCACCAGCTCCTCGTCCTCTATCACAACGACTTTCAGCATTCGTTCTCCTCCTTCCTCACGGCCGGCAGACTTATCGCCACGCAAGTGCCGCGTCCGCTCACCGGCGGGAAGCGCAGGCCGTAGGCGTCGCCGTAGTGCAGCCGGAGTATCGCGTCCACGTTCCGAAGCCCCAGGTGCTCACCGGCCCGGCCTCCCTCGCGGAAGCGCCGCAGGCTCTCCTCGGACATGCCGCAGCCGTCGTCTGTCACCGTGAGCTCCAGCTCCGTGTCCCCGAGCCGCGCTGTTACAACGATGCTGCCGCCCGTGTCCGCAAATCCGTGCAGGATGGCGTTCTCCACGATAGGCTGGAGCATCAGCTTGGGCACCTGCACGTCCAGTGCCGCCTCGTCGATGTCTTTTTCAAGCCGAAATTTCCCGGGGAAGCGTATGCTTTGTATCTCCACGTAGCGGTCGAGCGTCGTGAGCTCCTCGCCGAGCGTCACGAACTCGTCGCCCGAGATGCTGCTGCGCAGTATGTCCGCGAGGTCTGCGGCAACAGTGGCCACCTCGGGGACATTGTTTATCTTGCCCATCCACTTCACGGTGTCGAGCGTGTTGTAAAGGAAATGCGGGTTGAGCTGCGCCTGCATCATGCGAATCTGCGCGTCGCTGAGCTCCTGACGGCGGCGGACGGATTCCTCCAGGTGCGCGCCAAGGCGCTCCGTCATGCGGTTGAAGCGGCCAGCGAGCTGGCCCAGCTCGTCCGTCGAGCGCACGGCGAGCCGGGTCTCGAGCTTCCCCTCCTCCACCGCGCCCATGGCGGCGTTGAGCTCGCGCACGGGCTTGAAGAGCTGGCGGCTGAGCATCATGCTCACCATGGCGCAGAGCGCTATACAGATGACGATGGTCAGTCCCGCCACAAGGTACAGCAGCCGCATGACCCAGTCGGCAACCGGCTCAGGCTGGCGGTAGAGCAGGAAAAAGCCTGTGTCCTCGCTCTCATGCACATAAAAGCTGCCACCCGAGCCGTCCGAGAGCGTCTCGCCCGAGAGCAGCTGCTCCCTGAGCCGCGGCGCGAGTCCCTCGTCCCCGGCGCCCTCTGAGCTGTAAACGCTCTCCCAGTAGGGGTCCAGCAGCAGTATGCCGCCCGTACCGGCATAGGCGGAAAAGAGCGTCTCGAGCTGCGCCGGGCTCAGGCTCATCACCGCGTAGCCGATGGGCTCGTCCCCCGTGCGAAGGGCGCGAGCGGCGAGCATGCAGCCGTCTCCGCCCGCGTAGGCCGTGCCCTCGGTGGCTGCCGCGGCGTTGAGCAGGCCCCAGTGCGTGCCAAGGCTGCCGGCGCTGCCCGTGCCGGTGGTGTAGAGCAGCTCGCCCTCTGATGAGTAGAGCGCGAAGTCCGCCTGGCCGCGCAGTTCGCTCGAGAGGGTGTAGAGCGCGTCGTATACGCCCTGCCGGGGCTCCGTCCCCGGCTCAGAGAGCTCCGAGCGGATGAGAGCGTCGTCCGATAGCGCGCCAAGCACCTCCGCGCCGCCCGCAAGCAGCGTGTCCATGGCCCGCGCGGCCCCGGAGAGTTCCGCCTCCGCCGCATCGCGCGCGTTTCCTGCAAGCGTCACGCGGAAGATGTTGAGCATAAGCACGGTGAATATCAGCAGCGGCACGACGCCGATGAGCAGGAAGGAAAGCAGCAGCTTGCCGCGGAAAGACAGGTCCTTCAGCCGCTTCATTTCCCGTCCTCCCCTGTCAGCGCCGTCCAGCGCTCCGTGAACTCCTCCTTGAGGGCTCCGGCCCAGTGCACGTCGTAGTCTATGATGCCGAGCTCGGCCGTTCCGGGCAGGTCCTCGGGCGCGGGCACGTCGGTGCGGACGCTGCGGCGGCTGAGGTCGGAAACGAGCAGCTCCTGCACGTCACGTCCGAGCACGAAGTCTATGAAAGCTCGGGCATTTTCCGGATGGCGCGCGCCCTTTATCAGCGCGCAGCCGTCGGGCACCGCGCTGGTACCCTCTGCGGGGTAGACTATGCCCACCTCGGGCGAGAGCTGCTTGAGCGCAGTCTCCTCAAGCGTCACGCCTATGTAGCGGCTGCCGCTGCGCACGCTCTTGACGACGTCTCCCGAGTCGGGCAGGGCCCCGCCGTCGAGGTTCTCCACCAGTGCCGCGAGGATGTCCCAGTCGTCGCCCTCGATGCAGGAAAAGAGCGTCAGCGCCGCCGTGTAGCCGGAGCCGGAGACGGTGGGGTCCGCAAGGGCGATGCGGCCCTTCCACTTCGGGTCTAGCAGGTCGGCCCAGCCGCTCAGCTCGCCCTCGGATACGAGGCGGGTGTTATAGATGAGCACCATGGGCAGGCTCGAAAAGGGCGTCCAGAGCCCGTCTTCGGAGAGGCCCACGTCGCGCAGGTATTCCACGCCCTCGGGCGTGCAGCTCTCGAAGCAGTCCTCGTAGGCCGCGAGGCTCTCCACGCCGCCGCCAAACATGAGGTCGCAAACCGGCTCGCCGACCTCCGCCTCCATGGCGATGCGCTCAAGCAGCTCGTTGCTGCCTCCTGTGACGACCTCGACCCAGATGCCCGTGCGCTGCTGGAACTCCTTGACGATGGGGCCGTAGACCTCCTCCTTGTGCGAGGTATAGATGACCAGCCTCTCGCCCTCGTCGGGCGCGAAGCCGGAAACGTCCGTGCCCCCGGCGCAGCCCGGGAGCGCGAGCAGCAGTATCGTGAGCGCGAGGGCAAGGACACGTTTCATCTATATCTCACCCGTTTCAAGGAAGTTTTCAAGCACGTCTTCCACGTTTTCGCATTGCAGCTCAAACTGCGCACGAAGATTTGGGTCGGACGTGGCCATGATGTAGCCCCGCCCGGCCTTTTTTAGCATCGGCGCGTCGTTCCAGTTGTCGCCGAAGGCGGCGCACTCGTCGGGGGCGACGCCCAGCGCCTTGCAGAGTGTCTCGAGCCCCAGGGCCTTGTCTGCTATCGTGAAGTCCACCCAGTCCGGCCCTGCAGATGCCATGCTCAGGCGGCTGTCCCACTTGGGGCCGAGCGCGTGGCGCACGTTTCCCGTGCCCTCGGGACAGTAGGTCGCGAGCTTAATGATGTCCTCGGGCACGTCCTCGGGCCTGTCGATGACAGCGACGTTGTTGCCCTTGTCGACACGCATCATCCGCTCGTACTCCTCATCTCCCCGGAGTATGTAGCTGGTGTTCGCGCCGGAGATGAGCGGGCGGCCGCCGGGCAGCGCCGCTATGTCCCGCGTGAGTTCGAGCGCCATGCCGCGCTCCATGACCGTCTTGCCCAGCACGGCAGCTTTGTCCTCCGGGCCGGGGCCGTAGACTATACAGCCGTTTTCGCAGAGATAGGCCAGTTCGTCGCAGACAGGGGCAAAGAGCGCGCGCAGGGAGTGATACTGCCTCCCGGACGCCGGGGCAAAAATCACGCCGCGCTCTGCAAGCCGGTGTATGAGCTGGAAGAGCCGCTCGTCCAGCGCCGACGCGCCGTAGGGCAGCAGCGTGCCGTCTATGTCGCTTACTATGAGTTTTATCATTCGGACCTCACCAGAAAATACAAAAATGCGGCGGAGGCTTTTGCCCCCGCCGCACTGCCGCAAGGTCAGCCCAGCTCCACGGAGCCGAGGGAAATCAGCCTACCGTTCCTTCGGCTGAATAATACCACACCGTCGCCGTCAAAGTCCAGACGCACTTTCTCGCCTATGCGGTAGAGCACGCCGCCGAACACGACGCCGGTCAGCAGATAGTCGCCTATCCGGATGCGGACGGTGGTCTCCATGCCGGTGGGCATGGCGCTGTATATCTCGCCCTCAAGGGCGCCGGTATCGGAAATTTTTATGAACTCCGGCCTCACGCCAACGATGAAGTCTCCGTCAGTGGGCGTCTCCTCATCGCCGAAATCCTCGGTCTCTGTGATCATGGGGATGTGGCAGCGGAAAACCGTGTCCTTGTTGGCCTTCTCCACGTGCTTTTTGTCCTTGGCGAGCTCGGCCTCATGCGCCTTTTTGGCCTCATCCTTTGCGTCCTCAGAGGCGTACCATTTGGCAAGGTCGAGCGGCTGCTTCGGGTGGAACACGGCGCTCTTGCCGCCGAGCATGGAAAGCTCGATGCTCCCGTCCGCGCGCTGCTTGCCCGAGGCCTCGATGAAGTTGATGGCCGGATTGCCGGCGAAGTCCGCGACGAAGAGGCTGTTCGGGCGCTTGTAGACGTCGAGCGGCGCGTCGTACTGCTGCAATACGCCGTTATCTATGAGGCATATCTTGGTGGCGAGGGTCATGGCCTCCATCTGGTCGTGCGTGACGTAAATGAAGGTGCTGCCCGTGTCGATGTGCAGGCGCTGCAGCTCGGAGCGCATCTCGAGCCGGAGCTTTGCGTCGAGGTTCGAGAGCGGCTCGTCCATGAAGAGCACGGTCGGCTCGGGCGCGAGCGTGCGGGCGATGGCCACGCGCTGCTGCTGGCCGCCGGAGAGCTCCGAGGGGTAGCGGTCCATGAACATGCCTATCTTGACTATGCGCGCCACGCGGCGGACGGTGAGGTCTATCTCCTCCGCCGTCAGCTTGCGGACGCTCGTGAGCACCTTGCCGTCCTTGACGTAGGCGAAATCCTCGTTGAAGGTGCAGCCCTCTGCGGCGCACTTGGCGCGGGCATTCTCGAGCGCCTTTTCGCACTCGGCGAGGCGCGCGGCGGCGACGGTGCCGGGCTCGAGCGACTCGTGCAGCTTCCAACCCATGACGGTCTTGGCCGAGAACATCGAGATTTCAAAGCGGTCTATGAGCTTTATGTGGGCCTTGTTCGTGTCCAGCTTGCCCTTCTTGTCCACGCACTCCTTGATGATGCGCACGGTCTCGTCGGGGCGCTTGAGCACCTCTATGAGCTGCGCTGCCTTTTTGGCCTCAAAGTCTATGCGGGGCAGCTCGTCCTTGATGTTGGTGAGGCCGAAGGAGATGTTCTTGTAGACGGTCATGTTCGGCCAAAGGGCGTAGTTCTGGAAGAGGAAGCCCACCTTGCGCTTGTTGGCAGGGATGTTGATGCCCTTCTCGCTGTCGAACACCACGCGGTCGCCGATTGTGATGCGGCCGCTGGTCGGTGTCTCGAGGCCGGCTATCATACGCAGGGTGGTGGTCTTGCCGCAGCCGGAGGGCCCGAGCAGCGTGACAAAGGCGTTGTCCTCGATGACGAGATTGAGGTCATCGACGGCGTAGAATTTGTCCCAGCGCTTCGTGACGTGGGAGAGTACTATCTCAGGCATGGTTTAACCTCCTATCCCTTTGTCCAGACTGGCGCCGGTCACCTTGTTGACGAGGGTGTTGCAGACCAGAATGGTGATGATGAGTATCAGATTTATGCCGCTCGAGAAGGCGTAGAGGCCCATCTCGTCGAAGTAGTCGAGCGTCGTGGAGAGGATGAAGCCCTGGACGCAGAGCAGCATGAAGAGCGAGAGCTCGCGGAGGCAGGTCATGAAGGGCAGCATGTAGCCGCTGATGATGGAGGACTTCTGGATGGGGATAATGATGCGCGTCATGCGCTTCACCCAGGGCACGTCCTGGATTATGGCGGCCTCCTCTATCTCGCCCGAGAGCTGGAGCATGGAGTTGAGCGAGCTCCTCGAGGCGAAGGGTATGTACTTCACCGTGCCCGCGATGATGAGCAGCGTGTAGGTGTTGAAGAGGTTCAGATGCTCGTTCGAGAACAAGATGAAGAACGCGGCGCCGACCGCGAGGGATGGCATCAGGTATGGCAGGAAGGCCACGGAGTTGACGTAGTTTGCCCACTTGCTTCGTCGCTTTTTGGCCACGGCGTAGCCTATCATCGTGCCTATGGTACCGGCGAGCAGGGCACAGCATATCGACACGAGTATGGTGCCCTTGAAGGCAGACCAGATGGTTTGGTTATAGAGTATGCCCTTCTGGCCGTACATGCCGTTTTCGGTGATGTTCTCGCTGGTCGTCCACCACTTCGTCGTGAGGTTGGAGGTGTCGCCGGTGTAGAGGAAGCTGTAATCGCCCGGGTTAGGCAGGAAGGTCTCGAAGGCGAAGGAGACTATCGGGAAGATGCTGGTGAAAAAGGTCAGCACGACCAGGATGAGCGCTATTATGAAGCGTCCGGCCTTGCCGAGGTTTATCTTCGAGCTCTGGCCCGATTTGCCCGTTACGGTGGTGTAGCTCTTGCGGCTGCGCAGCGAGAGCTGGTTCATGAGCATGATGACGATGCCGAATATCATCATGATGATGGCGAGTATGCTGGCCTCGCCGGTGTATCTGGAGTTCAGGGAGACGTACTTGGTCGAGAGGGTCGTGAGGCCCAGGTAGTGCGGCACTGGGTAGGAGCCCATCGCGCTGGAGAACACCAGCAGTATGGTGGAGAGTATCGCGGGCTTCACCATGGGCAGCGTGACCCTGAACATGGTTTTCCACTTCGGTGTGTCAAGTATCGTGGCGGCCTCCTCGAGGTTGGCGTCCATGTTGCGAAAGATGCCGCCGACGAGGATGTAGGCGAAGGCCGAGTAGTGCAGGCCGAGGACGATGATGCTCGGGAACAGGCCCTTGCACCACCACATCGGCATCTGTATGCCGAGCGTTGCGGCCAGCAGGCCGTTGGATGTGCCGGTCACGGCGTTGGAGTTGAACACGTTCTGCCACACGACGGCGAGCGTCCACTGCGGCATTATGTAGGGGAAGATGAAGATGGAGCTGAGGTACTTCTTCCACGCGAGGTTGGAGCGCGTGATGAGGAAGGCGAAGAGCCCGCCGTAGATGACCGCGACAAGACAGCTGCCCACCGAGAGCAGTATCGTGTTCCACAGCGGCGTCCAGAGGTTGCTCTTTGCGACGTTGCTGGTGAAGAGGTCTACGTAGTTGACGATGGTATAGCCCTCGCTCTTGCCGGTGAGGTGGGCGTCGATGGTGCCGGGGTGGATCTTGAAGGTGTCCTGCACGATGGCGATGATGGGCGCCACGGTGGTGACGGTCAGTATTATGCCGAGGAGCAGGAGTATGACGTTGTGCGGCTTTGAGAAAAAGGTGCGGAGCCTGTTGAATACGGCCCCTGCGCCGCTCTGTACCGGTATGGACTGGTTCATGCAGCTCTCCTTCCTTTCCGGAGAATCTTTGAGAAAGCGTCCCCGGACGCGGATATCATCCGGGGACGCTCAGATGCTTGAGCCGTCAGGGCTCAGCTCACGGAGTACTTGTCAAGGGTCTCGATCCAGCTGCCGACCGTGAAGGAGACGGAAGCGCAGTATTCGGGATCCTCGAGCACGAGCTTGCCGTCGGTGGTCCACCAGTCGTAGCCGGCGTCGTTGAGCGCGGCGAACTCGACAGTGGTGCCGTCCTCGGCCATGCCGCCGGTCTGGTGCTGGAAGATCTCCTCGTTCTCAGCGGCGACGAGCGGGTTGGAGGAGTAGCCGCCGATGTCCTTGCCCCAGGCGGAGAAGCCGTCGGCGGTGCAGGTCATGTAGGCGATGAAGGCGCAGGCGGTCCAGGGCAGCGGGCTGTTGTCGGTGACAAACAGGTAGTGGCAGTAGCCGAAGCCGCCGATGCCGGTGTAGCCGTCGTTGTAGGCCGCGACGGTGATGTTGTTCTTGGAGACAGAGGCGCTCTCCTCAACGGAGCGCAGCTTGGAGTAGACGAGCAGGCCGAACTGGTCGGTCGCAGAGGCGTCGACGAGGGTGTTGCAGATGGGGCCGTCGTCGGTCTGGGCATTGTAGCTGCCGACCCAAAGCTTTATCCAGGCGAGGGCGTACTTGCCGTTCTCACCGAGGCCGAGGTCGGCCGCGTCGGCGGCCATGGCGTCGATGGTGGGCTGGAAGTAGGCCTGCTCCTCGGCGGAGAGGGCGTCAAAGGCCTCCTTGAGCCAGGCGGAGTATGTATCGTTGGTCAGCATGTAGAGGAAGTTCTTGCCGACGACCTCGGAGTCGATGTCCATGAAGAGACCGTGCTCACCCTCGGCGACGAAGTCCCAGCAGTTGTCGTAGGTCTTGGAGCCGGTGTTGTTGTACATGAAGACCTTGTTCAGGGTCTGGAGGGGCAGATAGCCGGTGTAGTCGGCGGCGGTGGTGCCGTTGGCGTCGGCCCAGTCCTTCGGGATGAAGGTGTCGAGGATGCCGGTCTGGACCATCTTGCTCTCGATCTGGTTGCCGTCCTGGATGAGGGTCATGGCAAAGGTACCGGTGTCCTTCAGGGAGTCGGCGGTCAGCTGGTCGAAGATCTTGTTGTTCTTCGGCTGCTGCCACTCATACTCGAGGGTGTAGCTCGGGTCGATGCTCTGGAGATACTCGATGAAGAGAGGCAGAGCTGTCTTGCCGCGGCTGGAGTTGCCCACGCCGAAGAAGGTCTTGCCGTTGGACTCCTCGATGGCCTTGGCGGCCAGCTCCTCGAGGGTCATGGTCTCGGCCTCGGCGATTATTTTCTGGGTCTCCGTGAGCTCGACATCAGGCGTATCCTCCGCGGGGGGCGCGCTGGTGTCGCCGTCGGCGGCGGGCGGATTGGAGGTGGCGGCGGGCTCGCTGCCGCAGCCGGCCAGCAGGCCGACGAGCATCATGGCGACGAGCAGAAGAGACAGAAGCTTTTTCAAGTTGGTTCCTCCTTTATTAAGTGTTGTCACATTGCCGGGACGCGGCCGTCGATTTATACAAAGTCATACGCCGAGTCCCCGGACTTTATGCCTATATTCTACAAAACTTTTCCGTCTTCTGCCACCGAGAATCCTGCGATTTTTATTAAAATCATGCGAATTGCAAAAAAGCCCCGCTGCGTGAGCGGGACTTTTTCAGCGATGTAGCCGTTTTTTCAGTTCAAGCATGAGTCGCGTACGGTCCATAAACAGGGCCGGCAGACAGGCTGCTAGGCTCAGCGCCAGCAGCGTTATGGAGGCCGGAGCGTTGGCCGGGAGCGCGCCGCAGAGTGCGGCCAGCAGGTCCAGCGCACACAGCGCCAGCAGCCGCAGCAGCGGCATGAGCCCCCTCCGCCCCAGGTAGAACACCGCGGAGAGTATGGCCAGAGTACAGCAGAGCAGCACGGGCAGAACGATGCCGGTGTAGCTTCCACCAAAGCATAGCTCCACGGTAAGCAGCAGCACGCAGACGCTCAGGAAAAAGCGCGATACGCGCCCGGCGGCGCTGTCCTCCACCAGTGGCTTTGCGAAAGCGTTCGTCCACACTAGCCAGAGCGAGACCGCCACCACCGCACTCCAGGCCGCGCCGCCCGTGCAGATATTTATAAACACGCAGAGCGCACCGACGGCGCACAGCAGTCTCAGTACCACCCGGCGCAGCTTTGTCATGTCGAGCAGCCTGCGCCGCGGCACGGGATAGCAGATATCTATTTTACGCTCCATACAGCATGCTCCCGCTCAATCTCACCGGCACCCCGGCGGCCTCGAAAAGCTCCGTCAGGCGGTTTTCAAAGGCCGGGTCCTCCGTCAGCTTCGTCACAGTCAGCACGGCGCGGTCTCCCAGCGTGACCATGGAGCAGGCGGCGCGGCTCTGCTCGCAGGTTCCGAGCACGAAATCCAGCTTCACCACATGCCGCGCCGCGTCCTCCGGGAGTACGGCAGCGCCCAGGTTCGAGAGCGTGCAGGTGAAGGCCCGCTCGCCCAGAAAACCGTAGGCCAGCCGCGCCGCGGGGCGCTTTACCGCCAGCGGCACGGGCGACAGCCGCCGCACCATCGCCGCCGTCGTACCCAGCATGCCGAGCATAGCCCGCTCGGAGGCCTTATCCCTCAGCTGACGCGCAAATTCGCCCGTAAGGCGCTCCGCGTCGCTCGCTTCCTCCCAGGGCGCGGCGACGGAGCAGTACATCGAGAAGTTGCGCAGCGTTGCCGAGGGGCGGAACTTGCGCATGTTGACGGGCACCTGTATCCGTATCTCCCCCCGCGAGGGCTCGGACGCCGCGTGCGCTGCCTCCGCGATGAAGGCCAGCACCAGCGCCGTGACCGTCGCGCCGCGCGCCTTTGCAGCCCCACGCAGCACCGAGGTGTCGAGCTCCAGGTGCAGCACCCGCGCGGGCCGCTGCTTTGAGAGCCGTCCCCTGAGCTGTACGGCCGGTCTCTCGGCAAAGCCCCCACACGGGGCCTCACCGCAGCAGCGCTCAAAGGCGTTTTCGCACTCCTCCCCGTCCGGCGGCGTCTCTGCCGGGGCGTCCTGTCCGTCCGAGAGGCCCAGCAGGCGCAGATACTCCGACACCAGCGCCGTGAGAAAGGCGAGGCCGCCCGTGCCGTCGGTGAGGATGTGGAAAAACTCCACGCTTATCCGCTCGCGGTAATACACCACGCGGAAGGCCTGCCGCTCCCCCGCCGTGAGGTCCATCGGCGCGCATGGCGGCTCAGTTTCCGGCCTGACGACAAAGCGGCGCTTCACGCCATCGATGTAGTGCCAAAACAGGCCCCGCCTCACCTCAGTTGAGAAAAAGGGGAAGCGCGGGAGCACGAAATGCAGCGCCGCCTGGAGCAGCTCCGGCACCACGGGCGCGTCCATATACGCCGAGAGGCGGAAAACGGACATCCAGCCGTCCGTCATCGACATGGGGTATATCTTGGCCGCGTCGTCGAGCGGGTACCAGTAGTCGGCACGCCGGAGATAGAAGTCCCCGAGGCGTTCGCAGCCAAGCCGCTCCGCCGCCTCCCGCGCCGGGACGCCGTCCGAGACGAGATACTCCGCCGCCGCGCGGAAATCGGCCAGCATGGCACGCTTCTCCCGCGCGGGCAGGTCTATCCTCGCCGCGAGGCCGAAGAGCAGCCGCTCCAGCTCCGCGCGTTCATTGCTCTCCATCCCATCAGATACCGGCCAGCGCGCCGAGCAGCTCATCCGTCACGCGCCCGTTGGCCGCGACGATGTCGCTTGGAGTGAACATGTCCGGGCTGCCGCCGCGAAGGTCGGTGACGGTGCCGCCCGACTCTCGGACTATGAGCAATCCCGCAGCGTAGTCCCAGGGGTTGAGGCGGCATTCCGTGTAGGCGTCGAGACGCCCGCAGGCCACGTCGCAGAAGTCCAGCGAGGCCGCGCCCATGCGGCGTATGTCTATGCAGCGCTCGTACACTTCGCGTATTATGCGGAAGTTCCGCTCAGCCTCGTTCCTGAAGGCCGGGTTGGTGCCGACGCCTATAAGGCTCTCAGCGAGCTGCTCCGTGGGGCTGACGCTGATTGCTCGGCCGTTGAGCTTCGCGCCCCGGCCTTTGAGGGCGGTGTAGAGCTCGTCGGTCTCGGGGTTGAAGATCAGGGCGAGCACGGGCTCCCCGGCGGAGACGAGGGCCAGCGAGATGGCGCTGTGCCTGAGCCGGTGAATGAAGTTGGTCGTGCCGTCCACGGGATCGAGTATCCATACGAGGCCAGAGGTGTCGAGACCAGAGTTGTCCTGCTCCTCACCCATGAACCGGGCCTCGGGCAGTATCTCCGCGAGGCGGCGGCGCATCAGCTCCTGCACACCCGTGTCCACCTCGGTGACAAAATCGGTGGCGTTTTTGTGCTGTATGTGTCCGGCAAGGGCGCGGTCGGCAAAAAGCAGCCCGGCCTCGCGCACCGCCGTCTCAACCTCCGGAAGGAGGACCTCCAAATCAAGTTCCTGCGCCATGGCGCGCCTCCGTTCATTTAAAAATTGCGCACTCATTATACCAGTTTTGCAGCGATAGTCAAAGCCGTAAATAAAAGCGCCCGTTTGCGGCAAAATAGGCTCAGGAGTTGATTTTATGCCGGAAATGACGAACAAACAATATGCCGAATTCGTGAAAAAGAAGTCGCCGCCCTCGCCGATATGGGGCGACCTGCTGCGCGCCTTCCTCATCGGCGGGGCCATCTGTGCGCTGGGCCAGGTCATAACTGAGCTCTGGGTCATGTCAGGCCTCTCGCGCGCGGACGCGGGCACGGCCTGCTCTATGACGCTGGTGTTCCTCGGCGCGCTCTGCACCGGCCTCGGCGTGTACGACGATGCGGCGAAGTTCGGCGGCGCGGGCACGCTGGTGCCCATAACCGGCTTTGCAAACGCCGTGGTCTCCCCCGCGCTGGAGTTCAAGAGCGAGGGCTTCATAACCGGCACGGCAGCCAAGATGTTCATAATAGCAGGGCCCGTCATAGTCTTCGGCACCTGCGCCAGCATCATCTACGGCCTCATCCTCTGCCTAGCGCGCTGAGCACATGCCCCTTTTCAAATCGCCCGGGCTGTTGTATACTGGCAAAAGCAGCCACTGAAAGGATGATTTGAAATGTGGGCATATGACAGCGTCTTTTACCATATCTACCCCCTGGGCTTCTGCGGCGCGCCGCAAGCAAACGACGGCGTCACGGAGCCCAGGATACTTAAAATAGCCGACTGGGCGGAGCACATAGAGCGCCTCGGCGCAAACGCGGTGTACCTCGGCCCCGTGTTCGAGAGCGACTGCCACGGCTACGACACGCGGGACTACCGCCGCGTCGACTGCCGCCTCGGCACCAACGCGGACCTCAAGGCCGTGTGCGATGCGCTGCACGAGCGCGGTATCCGCGTCATCTTCGACGGCGTGTTCAACCACGTCGGCCGCGGCTTCTGGGCCTTCCGCGACGTGCAGGAGAAGAAATGGGACTCGCCATATAAGGACTGGTTCAACATAAACTTCGGCGGCAACAGCGGCTATAACGACGGCTTCTGGTACGAGGGCTGGGAGGGACACTACGAGCTCGTGAAGCTCAACCTCCGCAACGGAGCCGTCGTGGACTACATACTTGACACCGTCCGCTTCTGGCGCGAGGAGTTCGGCATAGACGGCCTGAGGCTCGACGTCGCCTACTGCCTTGACCTCGACTTCCTGCGCCGCCTGCGGAGCTTCTGCGACGGCCTGGTCGGGGATTTCTTCCTCCTGGGCGAGACGCTGCACGGCGACTACAACCGCTGGATGAACGACCAGATGCTCCACAGCGTCACGAACTACGAGTGCTACAAGGGCCTGCACTCGAGCCTCAACAGCATGAACCTCTTTGAGATAGTCCACAGCCTCAAACGGCAGTTCGGCCCCGAGAACTGGACGCTCTACAAGGGCCGCCACCTGCTCTCCTTCTGCGACAACCACGACGTCACGCGCGCGGCGACGATATTGCAGAACAAGGCTCACCTGCCTCTCATCTACGGCCTCGTGTTCTCCATGCCGGGCATCCCCTGCGTCTACTACGGCAGCGAGTGGGGCGCTGAGGGCGACAAGCGAAACGGCGACTGGAGCCTCCGCCCGAGCTTCGAGGCCCCGGAATGGAATTCCCTCACGGACATCATCGCCGCCATGGCCAAAGCCCGCCGCGAGAGCCGCGCTCTGTGCTATGGCGACTTCACCGACCTGCTCATAACCAACAGGCAGACCGTTTTCCAGCGCGCCGTCGACGGCGAGAGGGTCATAGTGGCCATCAACGCTGAGGATAAGCCCTTCACCGCCCACTTCAACGCAAACTGCGGACGCGCCGTTGACCTCATCACCGGCGAAATGCACGACTTCGGCGGAGGCAGTGAGCTGCCCCCCTACAGCGTGGCCTTCTGGAAGTGCGAATAAGTCAAGCGACACGGGAAAGGAGCTGCACATGAAAAAAGCGCTGCCCCTCATCCTCCTCTGCGCCCTACTCCTCAGCGCCTGCTCGTCCAGCGGAACACATGGCGTGAGCGGAAAGGTCGTGGAGCTCAACACCGGCCCCGAGGGTCTTGAGTCCTTCGTCATGGATTCCAGCGGCGAACTGCTCGGCGTAACGCTGACGGACAGGACCTATGTGAAGTCCTGGCTCGATGCGCTGAGCGCCGAGGCCTTCCTCTCCGGCTCCGCGCCCGACGTGGCCTTGACTGTATATTTCGACGGCCCGAAGAGCAGCCTTGTCACCGGTTTGGAGGAGGTAAAGGCCCAGGAGGCCGAGGCCGTGTACCTGACCGGTTTCCTGAAGCCCGAGGCCGCTGTCCTGGCGGACGGCACTAAGCTGGATATCTGGCAATACGAGAACGCGATAGCCTACGCAGCCAAGGACGGCACGGAGCTGCTGAAGGTCGAGGAACCCGTCGGCCCCGATTACGACTCCAGCAGCAGCCTGAGCCTGAACGATCTGGGCGAGGCGGCGCAGGTGAACATCGCCGCCTGGTTTGAGGACCGCGGAGTGCTGTACGACGAGCAGGCCGAGCTGGAGCGCGCCTACGCGGCCTGGTTGGAGACCGAGGACGCCTCCGACTTCCAAACCTGGGGTCTGAGCCAGCGCATCGTGCCCACAGCCCTGAGCGAGCGCGTGATATACTTCCTCACCACTGTGGATTACCCCGTCGGCAATTTTGTCATGGAGGAGCAGCGCATCGGCTCGGCATTTGACCGGGAGACTGGTGAGTACATAGAGGCCTGGGAACTCTTCGCCTGCCCGCCGGACGAGGCCGTGCAGCGCATACTCGACCTCTCGGAGCTCACGGATCCGGAGCAGCGTGCGGAGATCGAGGCCGCCTTTGAGCCGGAGTGCCTGACCATCTTTGAGGACCGTCTGGAGCTCAGCTTTGACCGAGGCGTCCTGCCAAGCTGCGAAACCGGCTATACCCTTGTTCTTGACCTGGACGAGGACGTCCTGCCCCTCCTCCAGCCCTGGGCCGTACCGGATACAAATAATACCCCCTGACAGAAGTCAGGGGGTATTTCCAATTGCGGCTATCTTCCTCGGCCGCCCATGCCGCCGGTGCTCATGCCGCCCATGTCGCTGATCTCGAGATCGCCGGCATCTACGGTCACGTCTTCGCCAGCGAGCTGATATGAGATGCTCTCGGCGCGCAGCAGGCAGAACTCGGTAAGCGTTTCGGCGCCCAAGGAGAACTCCTCATAGGTGCAGAATTTAGTCGGGTCGCGCTCGACATAGGGCGAGATGAGCGCTATGGTCTCCTCCATGAGCCGCTCGAATTCGCCGCTCGTGAACACCGTATCGATGAACTCGGCGAAGGCCTCGTGGTAGAGCTCGGTGTACTCCTCGGAGCCGAATATCCAGGCCAGCATCGGCCTCGACTCAATGGTACCGCCCGATACAGGCTCGTCTATGTCCCAGTTGATGAGGCTCTCCGCGTCCGAGCCGGACATGAAGCCGCCGAAGGCCAGGTTGTAGTCCCAGGGTATCATTGAGAGGATGCCTTCGTCCTCATAGAGGTAGTAGTTGTGGACCATGGTGCCGGTGTAGCTGTCGAAATTGCACACGAAGTTGTGGGCCACGAAGTAGCTGATGACACTCTCGATATCCACGCAGTCGGAGACGTCGCCGCCCTCGCCGAGGGCCTTGAGCGCCGCTATGAGGCGGTCCTTGTCGGAGCTCGAAACGTCAGTCTTGGCGTTGTTGAAGATGTTGGAGTAGCTCTCATACTCGTCGTCGGTATAGACGAGGCAGACGTCGTCGCTGCCCATCATACCGCCCTGCATCCCGCCTCCGGGCATGGCGTCCGCGCCATCCGGGAGCTCAGCCGCGCCGTCTTCCGTCCCATCCTGCGCGCTTCCTCCCTGCCAGCGCATTCCGCCGGGGCGCTGCATCTCCATGCCGCCCTCGCCGCTCTCCGGCAGCTGCGTAGCCTCTCCCTCAGGCAATGTCATTCCGTCGGGCGGCTGCATATCCTCCGGCATTTCCATGTCCTCGGGCAGTTCCATGTCCTCGGGGGCGGTGAATTCGCCGTTTTCCATGCGCTCCTGGAAGTCGTCCATGTCGAAGCCGCCGCCGTTGCCGCGGCCGCCGCCCATCTCGGTGCTGTCGGGCTTGTAGAGCTCGCCGTAGTCAGTGCCGTAGTTGCGCAGGAGGAAGCTCTCCTCCACAGCCTCGACCGCCAGGTACAAGCCCCAGTCCTCGCCGTTGACCGTTATCCACACATAGCTGCACAGCGGAGCCGGAGCGCCCGCCGCGGCCATAAGCTGGTAGCAAAGGTAGTCCTTCATATAGGTGTTGTCCTGGATGATGTTGTTGAGGTTGAGCTTGTCGAGGCCGTAATAGCTCAGCGAGCTGTCATAGTGGTCAAATTCCACCTTGAAGCTGTACCTGTCGTTGCCGTAGGCCGCGACGGAGCTGAGCGAGGTATTGCCCTTGGCCCTTATCGCCGCGCCGGGCTGCTCCTCGCCGTCTATGACAAGGTCGCAGAGAACGTACTCCTCGTCCTCACAGCCGGCTATGAAGCCCTCCCAGTCGTCCATGACTATGTCTATGGTGTGGACAACACTCGTATCGAAAAGCCGCGTCTCGTAGCCCAGCGTGACGCCGCTTGCGGCGGCAGTCAGTCCCAGTGCCGAGGCCACCAGAGCCAGCGCTGCTATCAGGAACGCCAGCGCCAGCGCCGCAAGGCAGACGCGGTCAAAGTTCCTGCTGGTTGACATAATGTCACCTCAGCCCATGTACTCGCCGTTGTAGCTGACGAGTACGGCGCTGCGCACGCCGGGGATGGCGCTCAGCTCGTTGACAAAGCCGGTGTCGCCGCTCTTCATGCGTACCTCGACATTCAGCTCGATGGCTCCCGCCTGGACGGTCTTGCTCTTTACGGAGCACTTTGTGACGCTCTTTTTAAGGAAGTCCGTGGCCTCGTGCTCGCTCTCGGAGCCGTCACAGTCGAGGACGACTATATAGGGGTCGAGCCAGGAGCGCCGGTTCACGAATACTATGAGCACCAGCCCGATGACCGCGCTGCCGACCACGGCGAGGATTATGAGCCCCGCGGCCAGCACTATGCCGACGGCTATGGCCCAGAACAGGAAGGCTATCTCCAGCGGCTCCTTTATGGCGGCGCGGAAGCGGACTATCGAGAGCGCGCCGACCATGCCGAGGGAGAGCACGACGTTGCTTGTCACGGCGAGGATGACTACGGTGCTTATCATCGTCAGCGCGATAAGCGTAACGCCGAAGCTGGAGGAGTACATGACGCCCATGTAGGTCTTTTTGTACACGAAAAAGATGAAAAGCCCCAGTGCGAAGGCAAGCACCAGCGCGATGGCGATGTCCACAAGGCTGATGCTGTCGACGCTTGAGAGGAAATCGGATTTGAAGATGTCCTGAAATGTCAGCATATTGTCTGCTCCTGTTCTTTATTTTCAACCGTAGGCACGGCAGGCGGCGTATTTGGAAAATGCCCCGGCGCGCACGCCGGTAAGCGCCACCGCATCCCGCACGATGTCGGGGAGGAATTCGTCCCACTTGACCTCGAGTATCGCCGGATCTCCGGGGACCGGCACCGTGACGCAGTCCCGGTCGAAGATTGCGGTGCAGTCCAGACCCGTGCGCAGTTCGTAGTCGAGCGTGACGCGCACATTCCCGGCAGGGAACACAAATGCCTCGCGGGTATAGTCCACAAGCGTTCTCGGCCTCAGTCCTGCGCTCATACGCGCCTTCAGCTCCTGCGCGAGCGGACCCTCCGGCATCCAGTCCCCGCCCCCTACGAGAGCAAGGACAGTCTCGGGCGCCATCTGCTCCGTGAGCTTGCGGCACAGTCCGCCGCGCTTTATCTTCTTCTCGAGCTTCACGAGGCCCACGTCGCCGTTATACAGCCTGAGCCGGAACTTCTGCCGCTTGCCTACGCCGTCGAGCTTCTCGCGCAGCGCCGTATCGCGCGCGTCGTCGAAGTAGAGGCTGCGCACCATGTACCTGCCCCCTGCCGTGTGCTCATCCGGACGCAGCACAGCCCTGAGCCTCTGTCGGAGCACAAGCAGCTCGGCTGTTGTTATCTCATGCTTTACCTCGTGGCGGTATTCCGTCATGTCATCGCCTCCGTTGAATTCACACAGACTTTACTTTTTCAGCCTTAGTTTTGCCTTAAAAAATTGCCCTGGAGCCGCATTTGGCCCCAGGGCAAACGTAAACAATCTGTGAAAAGTGTGAAATCGCGGGTTTTCGACTTTGCCGTATCAGAGCTTTGCGGTGAACTCTATGTCCTCCGCCCCGGTCATAGCAGCCGTGAGCGTACCGCCCATGCTTTCAGCCAGCGAACGCGCTATGGCAAGTCCGAGACCTATGCCGCCGCTGCTCTGCGTCCTGGCGGCGTCGCCGCGGTAGAAGCGGTCGAAAAGGCGCTCCGGTGACTCCACCGGCTGGGCGCAGCGGTTGCGCACGCGCAGAACGGCCTTTCCGCCCTCGCGCGAGAGCCGGAGCGTTATCACGCTGCCCGGCGCAGAGTATTTGACGGCGTTATCGAGCAATATGCCCGCAAGCTCCGACACGTACTCCTGAACGCCGCGCAGCCTGAGCCCCGGCTCTATGTCCGCATCGATGCTCAGACCCGCAGCCTCGGCGGGCTCCGCAAACTGCGACGCCGCGTCCTTTATGAGCTCGGAGATATCCAGCTCCGTCTCCTCAGGCCTCGGCCCGCCCTCATCCAGACGTGCAAGCGCGAGCAAGCGCTTTGTAAGCGAATCCAGACGCTCTGTCTGATTTCGGATATTCCGGCTCCAGCGGCTCTCACCCTGATGCAGCTCCAGGGCGTCGGCGTTCGCGCGGATTATGGCCAGCGGCGTCTTTATTTCATGGCCGGCGTCCGTTATGAACTGCTTCTGCCGCGCCATGCTCTCCGCTATCGGGCTTATAGCACGCTTTGATAGCAGCATCACCGCCAGCAGCGCCGCAAGCCAGCAGCCCGCGCCCGCAAGAAGCGAGAGCACAGCCACCGTGAGCATGGACCGGGTATCCTCCGACACGTCAAGGAACACGGCTGTGCTCCCCTGCCCCTCACGCGAGGCCGTGATGCGGTATTTGAAGCGTCCCTCGTTCCCCTTGCTCTCCCCCAAGGCCGCCGCCTCCTCGGCGTACTGCGCGGCCTCCTCCTCCGTCACGGACGAAATGCGCGATACGTCCATATACACCGCCTTGCCGTCGGCATCCAGCCGCACGGTGAAGTACACAGCTGACATGGCTGCGTCGCCGTCCAGCGGCGGGCGGAACAGGCCCGGGCCCTCGCGCTCCGGCCTTATAGTGCCCTCACCATCTGAGAGTGCGAGCAGCAGCATGTCCGTGTCCCGAGAATTCAGCCACAGATTCACGCCGTTTATTCCGCCCAGCAGCACCAGAAGCAGCGCTGTCACCGCAACCATGGCCGTCACGACGAACTTGCGTCTGAGCGTCTTAAGCATCGCTGTCCTCCAGCGTGTAGCCCACGCCGCGCCGTGCGCGTATGCGTACCCTTGAGCCCACTGTGCCGAGACGCTTGCGCAGGTAGGAAACGTATACCCACACTGCGCCCTGCTCGGCCTCCGTCTCGTAGCCCCAGACCTTCACAAGCAGCTCCTCGGTGGAGAGGTAGATGCCGCGGTTGAGCATCAGCGCCTCCATCATTCGGTACTCCAGCCTTGTGAGCGTCACTCGTCCGGCCGTTGAGCGCAGCTCGCTGCCGCGCCTGTCCAGCGTGAGGTCAGCAAAGCTGAGCTCATCCGGAGTATAGGCGTCGATGCGCCGGAGCATGGCCCTGACCCGGGCCAGCAGCTCGCCCATCGCGAAGGGCTTGGGCAGATAATCATCCGCACCCATGTCCAGACCGCGTATGCGGTCCTCGACCTCGGCCTTCGCCGTCAGCAGCAGCACAGGCGTGCGGCAGCCGCCTTCGCGCAGCTCGCGCAGTACCTCCAGGCCGCTCTTTTTGGGCAGCATGATGTCCAGTATTATGCCGTCATAGTCCCCCGCACGGGCATATTCCAGCGCCTCCAGGCCGTCGGCCACGGCGTCGACCATGAAATTGTGGTAGTTGAGTATGTCCGTCACAGCCTCTGCCATGGCGGGCTCGTCTTCGGCGTACAGCAGCTTCATCCTGACGCCCCCTTTCCTAATATGAAGATACCGGCCTCTCTATTGAGCGGCCGGTATCGCGTGATTTGTTCAAATTCAGCGGGAGTTGAAGATCTTGAAGATGGTGTCGTAGGGGTCGTCCTCCTGCTGCGCAGGCTGCTGGGGAGCGGCCTGGGGCTGCGCCGGCTGCTGGGGCTGGGCGGCCTGCTGGGCGGCCTGGGTGTAGAGCCCGTCGGCAGCGGGCTGCGCGGCGGGACGCTGCTCCTGGGCGGCAGGCTGGGCTGCGCCGCTCTTGCTCTCGTCAAAGCCGGTGGCAATGACCGTGACGCGGATCTCGTCGTCGAGCGTGTTGTCGAAGGTGGCGCCGAAGATGATGTTGGCGTCCGGGTGCGCAGCCTCCTGAACGAGGTTTGCAGCCGCCTCGACGTCCTCGAGGCCCATGTCCTCGGAGCCGGTGACGTTGATGAGCACGCCGTGCGCGCCGTTTATGGAGGTCTCCATCAGCGGGCTGGCAACGGCCATCTTCGCGGCCTCCTCGGCCTTGCCCTTGCCGACGGCGTGGCCCACGCCCATGTGGGCGAAGCCAGCGTCCTTCATTATCGTGGTGACGTCGGCGAAGTCGAGGTTGATGAAGCCGGTGTTCTTGATGAGGTCGGAGATGCTGGTGACGGCCTGACGCAGCACGTCGTCGGCGATCTCAAAGGCATTGGCAAAGGTGATCTTCTGGTCGGTGGCGTATTTCAGACGCTCGTTGGGAATGATGACCAGCGAGTCCACCTTGCTCCGCAGCTCCTCAATGCCCTGTTCCGCCTGGGTCATGCGGCGGCGTCCCTCAAAGCCGAAGGGCTTGGTCACCACGCCCACGGTCAGAATGCCTGCCTCCCGGGCGATCTCAGCCACCACGGGTGCCGCGCCGGTGCCGGTGCCGCCGCCCATGCCGGCGGTGATGAACACCATGTCGGTGTTTTCCAGCGCCTTGGCCATCTGGTTGCGGCTCTCCTCCGCGGCCTTGCGGCCCACATCCGGGTTGGAACCCGCACCCTTACCGCCGGTCAGCTTCTCGCCGATCTGAATTTTATAGGTAGCGCTGGAGGCATTCAGCGCCTGCTTGTCCGTATTCACGGCCACAAAATCCACGCCCTGCGCGCCGCCGCGTACCATGCGGTTGACCACGTTGTTTCCGCCGCCGCCGACACCCACTACTTTGATATTTACCACACTGTCGGGACCCATATCCAATCCGAAGGCCATTGCTCGCTTCCTCCTATGTAAAAGTGGAACCTTCCCCAAAACAAGGTATTGTGGGGGAAGTTCCGTTGTAAAGTCAATATTTTGTTATATTGTAGCGCTGTTTTCCCGGCAGGTCAAGAGAAATTCTTGCATCCGACCAAAGATTCCACAAATTCCCCTCAATCGGGTGAAAATACCACGTCATACTGCTCCTGGGTCAGATCCATTGTGCCGGAGGACTGCTCCCCGTATTTC